>DATCYP010000001.1:0-87248 GCA_036526375.1 Gaiellaceae bacterium
CCGGCGGACCGGAGCGCTCGAGCAGCTCCTCGACCACCTCGCCGACGTTGCCGGCGAAGAACGCCGAGTTGGTGATCCCGTTGAGCTCGGCGTTCTCGAGCGCGCACGCGACCGACTCCTCCGACACCTCGATCCCCCAGACCGTCAGCGCGTCGCCCGCGAGCGAGAGCCCGATCGTGCCGATGCCGCAGTAGAGATCCCACACGGTCTCGCCGCCGGTGAGCCCGGCGGCCTCGCGCGCGAGCGCGTAGAGCCGCTCGGCCATGGCCGTGTTCGTCTGGAGGAACGCGTTCGGGCGGACGCGGAAGCGCAGGCCGCAGAGCTCCTCCTCGACCCACTCCTCTCCCCAGAGCAGCCGCGTGGGCAGGTTCGTCACCTCTGCGGGCGTGTCGTTCACCGACCAGTGGATCGAGCGCACCTCGGGGAAGTGCCGGAGAACGTCCACCAGGTAGCCGGTCTCGAACCTCTCCCCGGGAGCGGTGACGAGCTGGACGAGCGCCTGGTTCGTGTTCCGCCCCTGCCGGACGACGAGGTGGCGGAGGTAGCCGCTTCCGTCCGCCTGCGAGTACGCCTCGAGCCCCTCCTCGCGCGCCCAGCTGCGCACCGCGTCGCGGATCGCGTTGCCGAGCTCGTCGGTGAGCCAGCACCGCTCGATCTCGAGCACCTCGTCCCAGCGGCCGGCCCGGTGGAAGCCGAGCGCCGGGCCGTCGGGCGTCTCGGTGAACGAGTACTCGAGCTTGTTGCGGTAATGGAAGATCTCCGGCTCGCATGGGACGATCGGCTCGAGCGGCGGCTCGGCGATACCCGCGAGCCGCTGCAGCGCGTCGCGGACCTGGAGCTGCTTCTGCTCGAGCTGCGCCTCGTAGGCGAGATCCTGGAAGCGGCACCCACCGCAGGCGGGGAAGTGCGCGCACGGCGCCTCGACGCGCTCCGGCCCGGGACGGAGCACCTCGGTCGCGAGCGCCTCGGCGTGGCTGCGCTTGACCTTCGTGACCCGCGCGCGGACGCGGTCACCGGGGAGCCCGCGCCGCACGAAGACGACGAAGCCGTCGAGCCGCGCGACGCCGTTTCCGCCGTACGCGAGCGAGTCGACGTCGAGCTCGAGCTCCTCCCCTTTCGTCACCGGCGCGGCCACGCGCGCACGGTAGCGAGGCCGGCTCGAGCGGCGGCGCCGGCCGCCGATGCGTGGGAGGTGGCGGGGGTCGCTCAGTCTGCGACGCAGGCAGTGGCAGGTGCGCAGCTCGGGCCGGCGCTCGCGCTCTCCCTCCCTACCTCGCCTTCGTGTGCGAGGTGCGGCCACCCGCGGGGCGAGCACATCGATCTCGCGAGCGGGCAGCCCGGCGGCTGCCCCGGCCAGGACCACGACTTCCAGTCGCTGTCCCCCCGCGTCTGCACCTGCGGTGCGTTCGTCGCTAGCTCAGCGTCGTGACGTAGATCTTGCGCTCCCGGGGACCGTCGAACTCGCAGAAGAAGACGCCCTGGTAGGTGCCGAGCGCGAGGCTCCCGTCGCGCAGCGGGATGAGCACCTGCGGGCTCGACGCGAGCGAGGCGCGGGCGTGCGAGGGCGCGTTCGGCCCGTCCTCGTCGTCGTGGCGCCACTCCCAGTCGTCGCCGACGACGCGCTGGAAGGCGTTCTCGAGGTCGGTCACGAGCTCGGGGTCGATCCGCTCGTTGATCGCCACGCCTGCGGTCGTGTGCGGGACGTAGACGAGCGCCGCGGTGGCCCCGTTCGTCCCGGCGAGCGCCTCGCGCACCCGGTCCGTGATCTCGACCAGCTGCGTCTTGCGATCGGTCTTGAGAGAGATCTCCCGCACGGGTCTATCCTACGAACCCGCATGGCCGAGCCGCTTCAGCAAGGGGAGATCGACGCGCTCAGCGCGGAGGCCGACCGCTTCCTCGCCGAGATGGACGAGGAGGAGTACCTCCACTTCGCGGGCCTCAAGGAGACGTTCGACATCGGCCCGATCTACGAGCGGCACGAGCGGCTGACCGAGCTCGACACGGCGCTCGCGCTCGGAGCCTCGGTCGACGGCGACCGCCGCCGGCGCGAGCTGTGGAAGTTCGCCTGCGCGGGGTACCTCGGCAACCTCGTGAGCGAAGAGGCCGAGCAGGTCGCCGAGCTCGAGGCGACGCTGACGGCGACGGTGGACGGCGAGGAGATCCCGTACCGGATGCTCAGGACCCGGTTGATGAACGAGGAGGATCGCGACCTCCGCGAGCGGATCGAGGCGGCGCGCAACGAGCTCACCGAGGAGCACATGAACCCGCTCGAGCTGCACGCCGCGCAGGTGGGCCAGCGCGAGACGCAGCGGCTCGGCGCAGCGAACTACGCGGACCTGTACCGCAGCTTCGGCTTCCCGCTCGACGATCTCGCAGAGCAGTGCCGCCGCCTGCTCGCCGACACGGAGGCCCTCTGGGAGGAGACGGGCGACCGGTTCTTCCGCGCGCGCCTCGGCCTCGGCCTCACCGAAGTCAGGCGCTGGGACGTGGGGCAGGCCTGGCGCGGCGCCGAATGGGACCCCGCGTTCCCGCCCGATCGCATGCTGCCGGCGCTCGAGGGCACTCTCGCCGAGCTCGGGATCGACCTGCGCGGTCAGGAGAACGTCGAGCTCGACCTCGACGATCGCCCGAACAAGGACCCGCGCGCGTTCTGCTCGCCGATCGAGGTGCCGGGGCGCGTCGTCCTCGTGCTGAAGCCGCAGGGCGGCCCCGACGACTGGCGCGCGCTCTTCCACGAGGCCGGTCACACGGAGCACTTCGCCCACACCGACGCGTCCCTCTCGTCCGAGGAGCGGCGGCTCGGCGACAACGCGGTCACCGAGGGCTGGGCGATGCTGCTCGAGTACCTCACCACCGACCCGGTCTGGCTCGAGCGACGGCTCGACTTTCCCCGCCCGCACGAGTTCGCCGCCGAGGGGGCCGCGCAGCTGCTCTGGGTCGTCCGGCGCTACTGCGCGAAGCTCCTCTACGAGCTCGAGTTTCACGCCGCGGAGGATCTGACCGCGCTCCGGCCGCGATACGTCGAGCTGCTCGCCGACGCCACGAAGGTCGAGCCCGCGTCGGCCGACTACCTCAACGACATCGACGACGCCTTCTACGCCTCGGAGTACCTCCGCGCGTGGGCGCTCGAATCGCAGCTACGCGCGTACTTCCGCGAGCGCTTCGGCAACGCCTGGTTCTCCCGCCGCGAGGCCGGCTCGCTCCTGCGCGAGCTGTGGGCGGAGGGCCAGAAGCCGACCGCGGACGAGCTGCTCCACGAGGTCACGGGCGAGACGCTCGAGCTGGCCGCCGTCGGCGACCGTATCCGCGAGGCGCTCGCCGCGGTCTGAACGGCGACGGGCGGCCGAAGCCGCCCGCACGCCCCTTGCTCCTGGAGAGGAAGCCCTACTTCTTCTCGGCCTTCCCCTCGATCGTCTTGTGACCGCTGCCGACGCCGATCTCGATCTTGCGTGGCTTCGGCTGCTCCGGCTTGCGGACGTGCACCTCGAGCACACCGTGCTCGTACTTCGCCGTGACCGCGTCGTCGTCCACGCCCTGAGGCAGGCCGATCGTGCGCGAGAACGTTCCGAAGCGGCGCTCGAAGCGGAAGTACTTCCCGTCCTCGACCGTGTGCGAGCGCCTGCGCTCCGCGGTGATGGTCAGCGCGCCGTCCTCGAGCTCGACGGAGACGTCGCTCTCGGGGATGCCGGGAAGGTCGAAGGCATAGACGACCTCGTCGTCGGTCTCCCAGACGTCGGCGGTCGGGACCCAGCTCTGCGCGGCCTGGCCGTTGCCCTCGAGAAGGCCGTTCATGTAGCGGCTCATCTCGTTCTGGAGGGCGGCGAGCTCACGGAAGGGCTCCCAGCGAACAAGAGTGGCCATGTCATTCCTCCTTGCTACGACGGACCTGTTACCAAGAGCAGGATAAAACCTCAGTGCATGCGTGTCAAGTCTCTCGGCGCCCTAGACTCCTCCGATGCTCCCGCTGCGCGACAACGTCCCCGGACGCACCACGCCGTTCGTCACGGTCGGGCTGATCGTCGCGAACTTCCTCGTCTGGTTCTGGGAGCTGAGCCGCCCCGGCGTGGACGTGCACGTCTTCCGGGACGGCTTCTACCCGTGCGCGCTGCACGGCCCGTGCCACCTGCCTCCGGGGTTCCACGCCCCGCCGTGGTGGGAGGGCGTGTTCACCGGCATGTTCATGCACGCGAGCTGGGAGCACATCCTCGGCAACATGCTCTTCTTCTGGATCTTCGGCAACAACGTCGAGGACGCGCTCGGCCACGTCCGCTTCCTCGTCTGGTATCTCGCTGCCGGCGTCGCGGCGATGGCGGTCCAGACGGCCGTCACGCTGGGGTTCGCGGGGCCGGGTGCCGCGAGCATCCCGAACATCGGCGCGAGCGGCGCGATCGCCGGCGTCCTGGGCGCGTACTTCGTGCTCCTCCCCCGCGCGCGCGTGCTGACGCTGATCTTCTTCGGGACCATCCTCATCCGCGAGATCCCGGCCTTCTGGTTCCTCGGCATCTGGATCGCGCTGCAGGCATGGACCGGAGGGTTGTCGCTTCTGCATCCGCAGTCCGGCGGCGGCGTGGCCTTCTTCGCGCACATCGGCGGCTTCGCCTTCGGATTGGCGACGGGGCTCGTCCTGGTCGCGGCGAACCGACGGCCGCGAGTGCCACCGCCGCGCCATTCGGCGTGGTGAGGATTTCCTGAGCTAACGCTGAGGATTCGCCCGGAATGCGGCGGGCATGCCCTGCGTTGAAGCCGTCATGCGAACCCTGGAAGAGATCCACGCAGAGATCGAAAGGCTGAGCGAGGACCGCACCGAGCTCTGGCACCGGCTCTCTGCCCAGCACGACGCGGATGTGCGCGCCGAGATCCACGAGATCGACGCGCAGCTCGACCGTCTCTGGGACGAGCACCGGGCCGTCCGTGCCCGGCTGCGCTTCGGCGACCGCGAGAAGATCGTCGCCCGCGCACGGGTCGAGGAACGGCTCGAGCGCGCGGCCTGAGGCTCGAGCCGAATCGCCCTCTACACTGGGCTCTCTCGGGGCGTTAGCTCAGCTGGGAGAGCGCCGGCTTTGCAAGCCGGAGGTCACCGGTTCGATCCCGGTACGCTCCACCTCCCGACCAAGCTGTCCGGGGCGTAGCGTTTCCCGGGCTGGCGACGCTCTCACTGCCGTGGTCACCCGGCCGCGATCCTGTCCCGATACCAGCCGAAGCTGTCCTTCGGCACGCGCTCGAGCGTCGGGTAGTCGACGTAGACGAGGCCGAAGCGCCGGTGGTAGCCGAAGTTCCACTCGAAGTTGTCGAGCAGCGACCAGACGAAGTAGCCCTCCACCGGCACACCCTCCGCGAGCGCGCGCGCGACCCCGTCGAGGTAGTCGGACAGGTACTCGATCCGCTCGGGATCGTGGACGCGGCCGTCGTGTCCGCGGACGTCACCGAAGGCCGCGCCGTTCTCGCTGACGTAGATCGAGGCCGGCGCGTACTCGTGGTGCACGTTGGTCAGCACCTCGTGCAGGCCCGCGGGGTAGACCTCCCAGCCCATCTCGGTCAGCCGACCCTCGGGCGCCCGCACCTCGAGCGGCTCCCCGCCCCCGGGATTCGCGCGGACGAGCATCCGCGAGTAGTTGTTGACGCCGATCCAGTCGAGCCGCGGCGCCAGCGCCACCATATCGCCGTCACGGACGGGCGGCTCGATCGGCGCCAGCAGCTCGATCGCGTCCTCCGGATAGCTGCCGCGCAGCGCTCCGTCGAAGAAGAACCGGTTCCGTAGGGCATCGGCGGCCCGGGCCGCGGCGATGTCGGCCGGGTCCTCGCCGGCGGCGTGCATCGGCACGGAGTCGAGGATGATCCCGACGCGCGCCTGATGCGCCTCCCGGCGGATCGCGTCGACCGCCCAGCCGTGCGACAGGAGGAGATGGTGGGCGGCGGCGACCGCGTCGGCTCTGCTCCGGCGGCCCGGCGCGTGGATGCCGTAGCCGTAGCCGAGCCAGGCGGCGCACCACGGCTCGTTGTGCGTCGACCAGTCGTGCACCCGGTCGCCGAGCCGGGCCGCCACGGCCTCTGCGAGCTCGACGAATGCCTCGGCCGTCGAGCGCACGGGCCACCCGCCCTCGTCCTCGAGGCACTGCGGCAGATCCCAGTGGAAGAGGTTGAGGAACGGGCGGACGCCTGCGGCGAGCAGCTCGTCGACCAGCCGGTCGTAGAAGTCGAGCCCGCGCGGCTCGATCCGGCCCCGCCCTTCCGGGAGGATCCTCGGCCACGAGACGGAGAAGCGAAAAGCGTCGATGCCGAGGTCGCGCATCAGGCGTACGTCCTCGGGATAGCGGTGGTAGAAGTCGCAGGCGACCGCGCCGGATTCGCCGTTGCGGACGGCTCCGGGCACGGTGCAGAAGCGATCCCAGATGCCCTCGCCCCGGCCGTCCTCCGTCGTCGCGCCCTCGATCTGGTACGCGGAGGCCGCCGTGCCCCACACGAAATCTGCGGGAAACAAAGGGGATGTCGCGGCCTCGTTCGCCAAGACGGCATACCTTAAGCAGCATCGCGAATCCGTACGGGCACTTCGACGACGCCGCGCGCGAGTACGTGATCACTCGGGCGGACACGCCGCTTCCGTGGCTGAACTACCTCGGTCAGGAAGAGCTCGTCGGCCTCTGTACCAACACGGGCGGCGGGTACACGTTCTGGCGCGATGCCCGCCTGCGGCGGCTCACGCGCTACCGCTACAACGACGCGCCCTACGACCCGGTGGGGCGGTATCTGTACGTCCGCGACGGCACGAGCGTCTGGAACCCGGGCTGGCGGCCGACGAAGTCGTCCCTCGACCGCTACGAGTGTCGCCACGGGCTCGGCTACACGCGCCTCACCGGCGCCAAGGACGGCGTCGAGGTCGAGCTGCTCTTCTTCGTGCCACCGGGAGAGGCCGTCGAGCTCTGGCGGACGACCGTCCGCAACACGGGCGACGAGGCCAAGGCGCTGACGCTCTTCTCGTATCTCGAGTTCTGCCTCTACGAGGCGCTGAACGACATGACGAACCTCCAGCGCACGTACTCGATCGGAGAGGTCGAGGTCGAGGGCGGCGGCATCTACCACACGACCGAGTACCGCGAGCGCCGGGACCACTACACGCTGTTCGGCTGCACGCGCGAGATCGCGGGCTTGGACACCTCGCGGGACACGTTCGTCGGGGTGCACAACGGGTTGCACGAGGCCGCCGTGCCGTTCGCGGGCGCGGCATGTGGGAGTGTCGCCCACGGCTGGAACCCGATCGGCTCGCACCAGCTCGAGATCCCGCTCGCGCCGGGGGAGGAGGAGACGTTCGCGTTCCTGCTCGCCTACGTCGACGGCGCGGATCCGAAGTTCGACGACGCACCCGGGGCGAACAGGGCGCCCGGGCGCGCGCTGCTCGAGCGGTACGGCCGGGAGGGCGCCGTCGACGAGGCATTCGAGGCGCTCCGCACGTCCTGGGCCGGCCTCCTCTCGTCGTTCCAGGTCGCCTGCCCCGAGCCGCACACGGTGCGGATGCTGAACACGTGGAGTCCGTACCAGTGCGTGACGACGCTCAACCTGTCGCGCTCGGCGAGCCTCTACGAGACGGGGATCGGCCGCGGCGTCGGCTTTCGCGACTCGAATCAGGACTTGCTCGGCATCCTCCATCTGGCGCCGACGCGCGCTCGGCAGCGGATCCTCGATCTCGCGGCGACGCAGCTCTCCGACGGCAGGTGCTTCCACCAGTACCAGCCGCTCACGAAGCAGGGGAACAGCGCGATCGGCAGCGACTTCTACGACGACCCCCTCTGGCTGGTCCTGGCCGCGTGCGCGTACGTGCAGGAGACGGGCGACGTGTCGATCCTGGACGAGCCGGCCGCCTATTCCGACAGGCCCGGCGGCGCCGAGCGCCTGCTCCACCACCTCGAGACGAGCATCGCGTTCACGCTCGGGCGCCGCGGCGAGCGCGGGCTGCCGCTGATCGGGCATGCGGACTGGAACGACTGCCTCAACCTGAACTGCTTCTCGACCGACCCGGACGAGTCGTTCCAGACCGCCGGGGACGTCGAGGGCTCCCGCGCCGAGTCGGTCATGATCGCGGGCCTCTTCCTCTACGCTTGCCGCGCGCTCGGCGGCCTCTACCGGCACCTGGGTCGGCCGGACGACGCGGAGCGGCTCGACCTGGCCCACACCGAGATGCTCGGCGTCGTCGAGGAGCACGCCTGGGATGGGGACTGGTACGTGCGCGCCTTCGACGCGGCCGGTGCGGCGGTCGGATCCCGGACGTGCGACGAGGGCCGCATCTTCGTCGAGAGCCAGGCCTGGTGCGTCCTGGGCGGCGCCGGTCGCGAGAACGGGCGCGCGCGGCGCGCGCTCGAGAGCGTCCACGAGCACCTCCTCACCGAGCACGGCGTCGTCCTCCACCAGCCCGCGTACACGCGCTACGACCCCGCTCTCGGCGAGATCACGAGCTATCCGCCGGGCTACAAGGAGAACGCGAGCGTCTTCTGCCACGCCGCGACCTGGATCACGCTCGCCTGGTGCCTCCTCGGCGAGGGCGACCGGGCGCTCGACTACTTCCTGAGGACCTGCCCGTCCGCCCAGGAGGACCGGATCGACACCTACCGCAGCGAGCCGTACGTCTTCGCGCAGATGATCGCCGGGCCCGACGCGGCGACCCCCGGCGAGGCCAAGAACTCCTGGCTGACCGGCACGGCCGCGTGGTCGTTCGTGGCGCTCGCCCAGGGAATCCTCGGCGTCCAGCCCGAGTACGCGGGGCTCCGAATCGACCCGTGCATCCCTCGTGCGTGGCCCGGGTACGAGGTCACACGGCGATTCCGCGGCGCCACGTACGAGATCGCCGTCGAGAACCCGGACGGCGTCAGCGGCGGCGTGCGCTCGCTGCAGGTGGACGGGCACGAGGTTGAAGGGAACGTCGTGCCGGCCGCGCGCGCGGGCGAGAACGCCCGTGTCGAGGTCGTGCTCGGCGACGGCCCGTAAAGGGTTCTCGGCTACGCTGGCCTCAGTCCTGCGACCGGATCGAGAGGGTGGGACTGAACTCTTCCGACTTCATCGCCAAGCACGCTCCGCCGACGCCTGCCTTCACGGCGGCGGTCGAGCACGTGGAGCGGCTGCACGCCAACGTCGAGCGCGTCGTGCGCGGGAAGCACGACGAGATCAGCCTCGTCCTCTGCGCACTCCTCTGTCGCGGGCACGTCCTGCTCGAGGACGTCCCCGGAACGGCGAAGACGGTGCTCGCGCGCGCGATCGCCCTGTCGATCGAGGGCGCCCGCGCGTCGCGCATCCAGTGCACGCCTGACCTGCAGCCGACCGACCTCACCGGCCTTTCGATCTACAACCAGAAGGAGCGCGAGTTCGAGTTCCGGCCGGGACCCGTGTTCGCGAACATCGTGCTCGTCGACGAGATCAACCGCGCGATGCCTCGGACGCAGTCGGCACTGCTCGAGGCGATGGCCGAGCGGCAGATCACCGCCGACGGCGAGTCACGGCCGCTCCCCGACCCGTTCCTCATCCTCGCCACGCAGAACCCGCTCGACCACGAGGGCACGTTCCCTCTCCCCGAGGCGCAGCTCGACCGCTTCTTCCTCCAGACGACGCTCGGCTATCCCAGCCTCGAGGACGAGATGACGGTCGTGCAGACCCAGCGCCACGGCCACCCACTCGACCGGCTCGAGGCCGTCCTGGACGTCGCGGATCTCCGCCGCGCGCAGGCGGCCGTCGAGGACGTCTACGTCGACCCGATCCTGCAGCGCTGGCTGATCGAGCTCGTCCGGGCCACGCGCGAGCTCCACCTCGTGACGGTCGGCGCGTCCGTGCGCGGCTCGCTCGCCCTCGAGCAGGCGGTCCGCGCGTGGGCGCTGATCCACGCCCGCCCGTTCGTGGAGCCCGACGACGTGGAGCGGCTGTTCGAGCCGGTTCTCGCCCACCGCGTGCTCCTCGATCCGTACCGCCCGGAGTCCACGAACGGCGAGGAAGGGCGCGGGCTCGAGCTGGCGCGCCACTGCCTCGAGCGCGTCCCGCGCCCCGGGCTGGCGCTCGCGGCCGACTGAGGCCGGGCATGCGCGCGACCACGTTCCCCCTGCTCAGCGCCCGCCGCGGAGTGGGCCTGACGGGCGGCTCGCGGCGAAGCGTCCATCGGGGCATCGGCTTCGACGTCGCCAGCTCGCGCCCCTACCGCCGCGGCGACAGCATGCGCACGATCGACTGGAAGGCATCCGCCCGCCTCGCGAGCGCGCACGACGCCGACGAGTTCGTCGTACGCGAGCACTTCGCCGACGACCGGCTCCGTGCCGTGATCGTCGTGGACCGCCGGCCGGAGATGGCTCTCTATCCGCCCGAGCTGCCGTGGCTGCACAAGCCGGCGGCCGTCGCGGCGGCCGGGGAGATGATCGCGGACAGCGCGATCGCGAGCCAGGGCCTGCCGGGATACCTCGACCTGGCCGTTCCGGGCGAGCCGAGATGGCTGCCGCCCGACCGGCAGGGGAACGCGGTGCGCATCCGCGAGAGCGAGCTCCTACGCACGACCTTCACGGCCCCGGCCGACAACGTCGCACTCGCCCTGCGCCATCTCGCCAGATCGCGGGCCTCCGTGCCGCCGGGCAGCTTCGTGTTCGTCCTCTCGGACTTCCTCGTCGCGACACCCGAGTCCGCCTGGCGGAACGCCGTATCGCTCGGGTGGGACGTGGTGCCGGTCATCGTGCAGGACCCCCGCTGGGAGCAGTCGTTCCCGGCGGCGTCCGGCCTCGCACTGCCGCTGGGCGACGCCGCGGGCACGCAGGCGCGAGTCGTACGGCTGACGCGGTCCGAGGCGGTCGCCCGGCGGACGGCGAACGAGCAGCGGCTCGAACGGCTTCTGCGGCTCTTCGCCCGGCTCGACCTCGATCCGGTCCTGCTGTCGAGCGAGGACCGGCGCGACATCCTGGCCGCGTTCCTGAGCTGGCACGAGCGGCGGCTGAGGCGGCTGAGGCGCCGGTGAGCAGGCGGCGCCTGCTTCCCGCCGCGGCACTCGCACTCTTCGGTGCGCTGGCGGCCGCATTCCTCTTCGCCGTGCTGCACCGCCCGGGTGGGACGAGTGTGCGTCCGGGACCGCACGCGGTGTCCGTGCAGGCGCGGCTGAGCCCGCAGGATCCGCAGTTCGGCGACACGGTGCGGGCGAGCGCGGAGGTGCTCGTCGACCGGAAGCGCGTCGATCCCCGCTCGATCCGGCTGCGCACGGGCTTCGCGCCCTACCACCTCCTCTCGGTCAGGCGCAGCATCCGGACGTCGGGCGGGTACTCGGTCGTGCGCCTCGAGCAGCTGTTGCGCTGCCTGAACGTCCTGTGTGTCCCGTCCGGGGCGCGCAAGACCTTCCGCTTCGAGCCTCTGCTCGTGACGTACCGCGAGGGGTCTGCCCGGAAGACGGTCGCGACCGCCTGGCCGGTGCTGCGGGTCCACTCCCGAGTGGCGGCGGCAGACCTGTCGCATCCGGTCCTGCGCGTCCCGCCAGCGGCGCCCCCGTCGAGCTACCGCCTCTCGCCGACCGTCACCGGCTACACACTGCTGGCCGTTGCGGCCGTGCTCGCCCTCGCAGGAGCTGTGCTCGCGCTTCGCGCCGGCCTCGGTCTGCGGGCGACTCGCCTGCGCCGGCGGGAACCGCTCCTCGACCGGATCCTCGGCGAGCTCGCGGCGGCCGCGTCGAACGGCGACATCCGACGGCGGCGCCAGGCGCTCGAGCAACTCGCGTGCGAGCTCGAGCATGTCGACGGTGCGCTCAGCACCGAGAGCCGCGCTCTCGCCTGGGCGCCCGGCGATCCGCAGGCCGACTCGATCTCGGAGCTCACGACGCGCGTGCGCGCGGTGATGGCGTCATGAGCCCGGCGGCCTGGGCGTTGGCTGCGGCCGGCGGTGCGACGGTGGCCACGCTGCTCCTGCTCCGGCGCCGGACACCGCCTGTGCTCGCCGTGGCAGACGCTCCCTCGCTGCACGGCTCTGCGCGCCGATCCTCGACGCTGTGGCTCGCCCTCGCCGCTCCTTTCGTGGCGGTGCTGGCGCTTCTCGCGGTGCAGGCGCGGGGCGGCACGGGGTTGCGCCCACTCCTCCCCTCGGGCTCCGCCGCCATCGTCGTCGTCGACGTCTCGAGCAGCACGCACGCTGCCGCGAAGTCGATCGCACGCGTGCTGCAGAGCCTGACGAACGAGCCCCGCAGGCCGGTCGGGCTCGTCGTCTTCTCCAACGCGGCGTACGTGGCGCTTCCGCCGTCGACGCCCGCGGACGCGCTGAAGGGATGGGTCGACCGCTTCGCCCGGAATGCGGCGGGCACCAACCCATGGGGCTCGTTCACCGGCGGGACGACGATCTCCTCCGGCCTCATCCTCGCTCAGCGGCTCATTCGCCGCGATCACGTCGTGAAGCCGCACGTCGTGTTGATCAGCGATCTCGTCGACACCGCGTCGGACGTCCCCAGGCTGCAGGAAGTCGTGGCCGGATACCAGCGGCATGCGATCGACCTGAGGATCGTCAAGCTGGGGAGAGGCTCTGCCTCGCGGAACGCCCCGGACCTCGCCTTCGTCGAGCGCGCCGCGAGTGCGACGGTCGAGCCGGACCGCACCGGCGGCGGCGATGCGCGCCTCGTCCTCCTCGCGGCGCTGATCGGGATCGCCGCGCTGGTCGCGGCCGTCCACGAGCTCACCTTCCACCCGTTCGCCTGGCGGGCCGCCACGTGAGGCATCCCGTCGCAGCGGCGGTCGCCGGGGCGTGCGCTCTCGCGCTGGCGATTCCGATCGCGCTCCTGGGACGCGCCGTGCTCGCGACCCCTGCGGCCGTCGCCCGGGAGAGTCGCGACTGGCCGGCCGGCACGCGCGTCGTGCGCAGCCACGGCCCCGTCGAGCGCGCAGCACGCAGTCTCCTCGGAGTCGACGGCGCCGAGCGCCTGGCGCAGATCGCACGGACGTACAGCCGCGCGGCCGCGAGCCCGGCGGTCTCCGACACGACTTCGACGGCGCTGCGGCTGGCAGAGCTCGCGCGACGCGTGAGCTCGCCCGTCGAGCGCTCCCAGGCGCACGTCATGGTCGGCGCGGTCTTCGCGCTTCCGGCCGGGAACGGTGCCATCGGTTTCGACGCCGTTCGCCGGCTCGGCGGCGGCGCGGCGCTCTCGCAGGCCGCCCAGGAGTTCCGGGCCGCGATCCGCAGCGACGATCGCAACGAGGCCGCGAAGTACGACCTCGAGCTGCTGCTGAAGGACGCGGCGCGGTCGCGCGCCACGCAGCATCACCATGGCAAGGCGACGAGACGACACGGCAGCCGGCGGCAGCGGGCCCGGCCCAGGAAACGCAACACCGGTCGTCCCACCCCCAAACGTCGTCAGGGCGGCGCCGTCTACTCGAACGGCACGGGCTACTGATGACGATCACGTTCGCCGCCCCGCTCGTGGCGCTCGCCGGCCTGGCGGGAGCGGTTCCGATCGCGATGGCCCTGCTGCGCGAGCGACGCGCGGCGGCGTTGCGCGCGGAGCTCGACCTCGCCCCGCCTCCGCTGCGGACGCGTGTCGCGCGGCCGGCGGCCCTCGCGTGCGCCTTCGCGCTGCTCGGGCTCGCCGCTGCACGGCCGTCGGTTCGGACGGATGGGCAAAGGCTCGTACGCAGCGACGCGCAGCTGTTCGTCGTGATCGACAACTCACGCTCGATGCTCGCCGCGCCCAGCGCGCACGGTGCACCCCGCTACCGGCGGGCCCTCGAGTTCGCGCAACGGCTGCGCGACGCGCTTCCCCAGCTCGCGGCCGGTATCGGGTCGCTGAACAACCGCCTCCTGCCGTACCTCTTCCCGACCGCGGACCCACGCGCATTCGACGCCGTGCTCGCCGACGCCTACGGCATCCTGCGTCCCCCGCCTGCGCCGGACGTCGACCACTGGGTCACGACGTTCGACCAGCTCGGGCGGGCCGGGACGCGTCAGTTCTTCTCTCCGGGTGTCCACAAACGGCTCCTCGTCGTCCTCTCCGACGGCGAGACGCGACCTTTCGACGCGCGCGGCGTGCTGAGGAGCCTGAGAAGCCACGACGTCGTCCCCGTGGACGTCCGGTTCTGGCAGAAGAACGAGCGGATCTTCCGAGCCGATGGGAAGGCGGAGAGCTACCACGCCACCCAGCCGAACGAGCTCCGTGCGCTCCGTGGCGCCGGCTGGCAGGCCTATCCCGAATCGCAGTTCCGCGCCGTCGTCGACGCCGCACGCCGTGCCGTCGGATCGGGCCCGCTCGTGAAGGCCACCGTCGAGCGGCGTCAGGTCTCGATCGCCCCCGCCTTCGCCCTCGCCGCCGTGGCCCCGCTCCTGCTCGTCTTCGTGTCCGGCCGGCTGCCGCGGCGGCGCTCAGGACGAGCGGGACCCGCGTTCGAGCGCTGAGGAGCTACCGGCGGGCCCCGTCCGCCGCGAAGTGGTCCTCCTCGACCTGCACGAGCTCGTGGGAGACATCCGGCGCACTGCCGTTCTCTGCCCCGCCCGAGCCGTCGCCTGCTGCCGCGACGAGCGCCTCGAGCTCATGCGCCGAGTCGCTCCACCTCCCGTGGAGCTGCGGCACCGAGGCGAGCAGCATCTTCGTGTAGGGATGGACCGGGTTGCCGAAGACCTTGACCGTGCTGCCGCGCTCGACGATCTCGCCGCGGCGGAGGATGATCGTCTCGTCGCTGATGTAGTTCCCGAGCGAGAGGTCGTGGGTGATGAAGAGAATCCCCAGGCCGCGCGCCTTCAGGTCGCCGAGCAGGTTCAGCACGTCGATCCGGGTCGACGCGTCGAGCATGCTGATGATCTCGTCGGCCACGAGAAGGCGGATGTCGAGGAGGAGGGCGCGCGCGATCAGCATGCGCTGGAGCTGGCCGCCGCTCAGCTGGTGGGGGTACTTGCCGAGCACCTCGCCGGGGTCGAGGCTCACCGCGCCGAGCGACTTCTCCAGCCTCGCGTGCCACTCCGACGAGCTGAGCCCCGAGAAGTACTCGCTGCGGAGCATGGTGAAGACCCGGCCCGCCTTGAAGATCGGGTTGTACGAGCTGAACGGGTCCTGGAAGACGCCTTGCACGTCGGCGTAGTACTCCTTCAGCTTCCGGCCCTGGAGCGAGGAGATGTCCGCGCCGTCGAAGGTGATCGCTCCCCGGCTGATCCGCAGGAGCCGCAGGATCATCTTCCCGATCGTCGACTTGCCGCTGCCGCTCTCGCCGATCAGCGAGACCACCTCTCCGCGGTTCACGGCGAAGCTGACGTCGCGGACCGCGAGGAGATCCCTGGAGCCGAACGCGCCGACCCGGAAGGACTTGCAGCAGGTGTCGAGCTCGAGCATCATGCCGCCTCCACGTTCCAGCAGGCCGCCTCGTGGCCGGGCTCCAGCACGCAGAACGGCGGCTGCTCGTCGCACTTCTCCGTCGCGAACGGGCAGCGCGCCTTGAAGCGGCAGCCGGTCGGGGGTGCGAGCAGCGACGGCGGCCGACCCGGGATGCCCTTCAGGCGCCGCTCGGCGAAGCGCACCCCGACCTCCGGCAGCGAGGAGAGCAGCAGCCGCGTGTACGGGTGCCGAGAGTCCCGGACGATCGTGTCGGCCGTGGCCTTCTCCGCGAGCTTCCCGGCGTACATGACCAGGATCGAGTCGGCGACCTGGTACAGCACCGACAGGTCGTGCGTGATCACGATCATGCTCTTGACGAAGCCGCGGTCGCGGAACTCGACGAGCAGCTCGGCGACCGCTCTCTGCGTGGAGACGTCGAGCGCCGACGTGACCTCGTCGGCGACCAGGAGCGACGGGTCGAGCACCGACGACAGGACCATCACGACGCGCTGCTTCATCCCGCCTGAGAGCTCGATCGGGAAGCGCTCGAGGATGTCCTGCGGCAGGCCCACGAGCTTCAGCCTGCGCTTGAACTCCGGCATGACCGTGTCGATCTCGACCCCGCGCGACTTCAGCAGCTCGACGGCCATCTTGCCGATGCGCCGGGTCGGGTTCAACGCGCTCAGGGCGTACTGCGGGATGAGCGAGACCTCCTGGAAGCGGAAGGGGTTCATCCGTGCGTCGTCCCAGACCGGCAGCTCCTTGCCGTCGAGCTCGACGCTGCCGCGGACGTACCGCATCCGCGTGTCGAAGCGGATCAGGCTCTTCCCGAGCGTGGACTTGCCGCAGCCGGATTCGCCGGCCAGCCCCATGATCTCGCCGTCCGCGATCTCGAACGTCGCACCGTCGACCGCCTTCACGTCGCCGCGGAGCGACTGGTAGTAGACGGTGAGGTCGTCGACACGCAGGCTCATCACAGCTCCCTGAGCTTCGGGTTGAAGATCTCGTCGAGCCCGACGTTCATCACGTAGAAGGCGCCGACGATCCCGATGATCCCGATCCCGGGAGGCAGGAACCACCACCACGAGCCGAGCAGGAGCGCGCTCGCCGCGTAGGCGTTGTTCATCATCAGGCCGAGCGACACGGAGGTCGCCGGGCCGAGGCCGAGGAAGTCGAGCGAGGCTCCGATCAGGATCGCGCCGCCGAAGAGCAGGATGAACATCATCAGGAGGTACGAGCTCATGTTCGGCGCGATCTCGGTGACGATGATCTGGCGGGTCTTGCGTCCGCTCAGGCGCGCGATGTCGACGAAGTCCCGCGTCTTCAGCGAGAACGTCTGCGCGCGCACCGCTCGCGCCGCCCACGGCCAGGAGGTCAGCCCGACGAGGATCGCCTCGGTCGCGTAGCTGTGCACGTGGAGGTAGGCCGCGACGATGATCAGGATCGCGAGGGTCGGGATCACGAGCACGACGTTCGTGAGCATGCTCAGGACGTCGTCGAGCCAGCCGCTGCGATAGCCGGCGGTGAACCCGATCCCGGCCCCGAGCAGCCAGGCGATCCCGCCGCCGACGGCTCCGACGAGGAACGCGGAGCGAAGCCCGTAGACGAACTGCGAGTAGACGTCCTGGCCGTACGACGTCGTCCCGAACCAGTAGGCGTGGGAGGGACGCGCGTCCGTGGGCCCCGCGAAGTCGAGCGGCTTGTGGGCGGTGAACATCGGGCCGAAGATCGCGAGCGCCAGGAATCCGAGCACGACGCAGAGCCCGAACACGAACTTCCAGTTCCGGAACGCGAAGTAGACGAACTCGGAGCGGCCCTTCCGGCCGACGGCCGGTGGTGCGCCCGCCGGGGCGAGCGGCGTCGGAGCCTCAGCGGCGAGCGGCGCCCCGGCAGGAGCCATGCCGACCCTCTGCTTCGAGACGGCCATCAGCTGCCGCCCTGCATGCCGACCCGCGTGCGCGGGTCGATGAAGACGTAGGCGATGTCGATCACGAGGTTCGCGATCAGCACTCCCATGATCAGGAAGAGGAAGATGCCCTGGATCAGGAAGTAGTCGCGGTTCTGCAGCGCGTTGAGCGTCAGGGTGCCGAGGCCGGGGTACGAGAACACGATCTCGACGACGATCGCTCCGGCGACGACGGCTCCCAGCGCGAGCGCCAGCCCGGTGATCTGGGGCAGGAGCGCGTTCCGGTAGGCGTACTTGCGCACGAGCTTGGTGGGCGCACCGAGGGCCGCGAGGTAGTTGGAGTAGTCCGCTTCGAGCTCGTAGATGATCATGTTCCGCATCCCGATCGCCCAGCCGCCGAAGGAGACGAGGAAAAGAGCGAGGAAGGGGAGCACCCAGTGGTGCAGGAAGCTCCCCACGAACCCGAACGACCAGGCCGGCTGGAGCGTGAGGCCGTAGGCGCCCGAGACGGGGAAGTACCCGAGCGTGATCGCGAAGACCCACGCGAGCATGATCCCGAGCCACATCTGCGGCGTCGCCGTCAGCACGTACGAGACCGGCAGGACGGTGTTGTCGAGCCCCTTGCGGCGCGCGGCGAGGGCGCCGACCTTGTTCCCGGCCCAGAAACTGAGCAGGATCGCCGGGACGAGCAGCGCGAGCGTGTACGGGAATGCGCCGCGAATCAACTCCCAGACAGGCGTCGGGAAGTTCGCGATGCTGACTCCGAGGTCTCCGTGGAAGAGCGCCACCCAGAAGTTCAGGTACTGCTTCCAGAGCGGGACGTCGAAGCCGAAGGCCTTCGAGTAGTAGCTGGTCAGCACGCGCTGCGATTCGGGTTGTGCGTGCATCCGCGCCAGAAGCTGCTCGATCGGGTTCCCCGGCATAGAGCGCGGGATCGCCCAGTCGATCGTGACGGCGACGAAGAAGGTGACGAGGTAGATGAGCAGCTTCCTGGCGAGGTAGCGGATCATGGGAGCTTCTCCCGAACGGGAGCACCCCTCCCGGGGCTAGGCCGGAAGGGGTGCTCGAAGTTCACCAGCGGGCTCCTGACTACTTGACCGGCTTCAGATGCGTGAGCATGTCGATGCTCGTCATCTGCCAGTAGTTGCGCCAGCTGGCGGTGGTGAAGTGCCGGTTGCCGCTGTTGGACGGCCAGTTCGTCCAGTGCGATGTGTTGAACATCGCCCACATGCCGTTGTACCAGAGCGGAATTACCGGCAGGTTCTTCAGGAAGGTCGTCTCGAGCTTGGTCATCTGGGCCTTGTAGGCCTTCGTATTCGTCGAGGCGATCTTGTCCAGGCCCTTGGTGAGGTTCCAGGCCTTCGTGTCCTTGAACCGCTCGTAGTTGACGTTGGTCTGGTTCGACAGGATCGGCAGCTGGTAGATGTACTGGTAGTACGTCCACGGCGTGTTGCTGTACTGCCGGTCGTTGCCGAGCACCATGTCGAAGTTGCCGTGCCCGCGGTCATCCGTGAGGGTGCCGTACTCGGGGAAGGACGGCGTGATCTTGATGCCGACCTGCTTCGCACTCTGCGCGATGACCTGGGTCGCCGTCATCCAGTCGGACCATCCGTTCGGGACGGCGAGGGTCAGGTTGATCGTCGACCCGTCCTTGTTCCTGACGTAGCCGTCGGATCCGAGCTTGTAGCCGGCCTTCTTCAGGATCGACTTCGCCTTGGCCACGTTGTACGAGAAGCCGTACTTGCTGACCACCTGCTTGTTGATCCACTTGTTCCAGATCGGCAGCAGCCCGGTCGGGCTGGCCTTCTTCACGAGGCCCTGGTAGGACTTCGCGATGATCTGGCCGACGTTGATCGAGTCCGCGAGCGCCAGCCGGAACTTCACATCGTTCAGCGGCTTCCGCGTGGTGTTCGGGAACAGCCACGTGGTGTTCGCGGCCAGGTGGTACGGCGCCTTGCTGTAGTACGTCTTCGCCTTGCCGGTGATGGCCTTCTTCGGGGCGAAGTTGTTGAACAGGTCGATGTTCCCCGCCTGGAAGTTCTCCAGGGCGGCGGCATTGGTGCCGTTCTTGAGGTCGACGATGTACTTCGGCCCGACCTGCACGTGCAGGGCCTTGATCGCCCACCACTTGGGGTTCTTCTGCCAGTAGAGCGCCGGCGAAGTCGCGCCGTAGCCGGACTTGTAGAGGTACGGTCCGGTGCCGACGATCGGCAGCTTCAGGTTGCCGGTCGTGAGGTCCGTCTTGCTGTACTGCTTGAAGACGTGCTGCGGCACGATCGCGACGTTGAACCGGTAGAAGTCGAACTGCTGGTAGCCGGGCTTTGCGCCGAACTTGAACACGAGGGTGTTCCCCTTCACCTTCATGCTCTTGAGCCCGGTGTCGGCCCAGAACGGGTGCTGCGGGTGCGTCTTGAGCTTGAGGATGTTGAAGCTGTAGGCGAAGTCCTTCACCGTCATCGGCTTCCCATCACTCCATTTGACGCCCTTGCGCACCGTCATCACGTAGGTGGTCTTGTCGACCCACTTGCCGGCGCTGGCGAGCCAGGGCCGGAATGTGTCCTTGAGCGGGTCGTAGCGGAACGGCGTCTCATACGCGAACCCGACGAGGCCGGTGACGTAGTCCCAGGTCTTCGCCGGGTTGAGGTCGTTGTTCGGCGACCACTGGTTCCCGCTCATGTAGAGCGTCTGCGAGCGCGGATAGGACACTCCGGAAGCGCCCGCCCCGCCCGCAGCAGTGAGGACGAACAGGGCGACCAGGCCGGCGGTGAAAGCCGCGGCGGCGGTCGCCGTCGCCCATGGGCGAATTCTCATGCTGCACCTCCCTTGACTGCCCTCAGCTTCCGCCCAACGGGCCGCGGCGGCATCGGAACTTGGCCGCACGCCGACTGGGGGAAACCACCGACCGTGTCGACGCCCTCGATCCGGTTGAATGCGTCGTCTACGGCGACGTCCCAGCGAGGCGCGTATGAACGTCCGTGAGAACCCGAGGCTCCACGAAGTCGACGTCCAGGCGATCGACGCGGCGAGGCTCGAGCCGCTGATCGGCGCCGAGCGGATGGCGCGCTTCGAGCAGACGGCGGAGCTGGCTCGGGAGACGCTCGCCGGCAGCTCGGTTCTGAACGTGAACTCCACCGGGGCGGGCGGCGGCGTCGCCGAGATGCTGCAGACCCTCCTCTCCTACGCGCGCGGCGCCGGCATCGACGCACGCTGGCTCGTGATCCACGGCGACCCCGCCTTCTTCGCGATCACCAAGCGGATCCACAACGGCCTGTACGGCTCGCCGGGGGACGGCGGCGAGCTGGGCCCGGCGGAGAGGCGCCATTACGAGCGTGTCCTGCGGGACAACGCCGACGAGCTTCGCGCGGTCATGCGTCCGGGCGACGTCGTCGTTGTCCACGATCCCCAGCCCGGCGCCCTCGTCGGCGTCGCGAAGCGCGCCGGCGCGCGGGTCGTCTGGCGCTGCCACGTCGGTCTCGACCGCCCCAACGAATGGAGCGAGCGCGCGTGGGAGTTCCTGCAGCCGTACCTGGACGAGGCCGACGCGGTCGTCGCCTCCCGTGCCGCCTTCGGACCGCCGTGGCTTGACGCCGGGGAGGTGCGCGTGATCCGGCCGTCGATCGACCCGTTCTCGGCCAAGAACGAGCCGATGTCGATGCGGAACGCCCGGCTGACTCTCTCCTACGTCGGACTGCTCGACGGCACGATCGAGACGGCGCCGGCCGTGCCCTTCACGCGCCGGGACGGTTCGCCGGGCCGGATCAACCGCCGGGTCGACGTCGTCCAGACCGGGCCGCCGCCGCCCACCGACCTGCCGCTCGTCGTTCAGATCTCACGCTGGGACCGGATGAAGGACATGACCGGTGTGATGAACGGGTTCGTCGAGCACGTCGATCCGTCGCTCGACGCACACCTGCTCCTCTGCGGTCCGGCGGTCACCGGCGTCGCGGACGACCCGGAGGCTGCCGCCGTCCTCGACGAGTGCATCGGCCGCTGGCGAGAGCTGCCGCACGCGGCTCGCAGCCGGGTTCACCTCGCCTGCATCCCGATGACCGACCCCGACGAGAACGCGTCGATCGTGAACGCGATCCAGCGACACGCCTCCGTCGTCGTCCAGAAGAGCCTGGCGGAAGGCTTCGGCCTGACCGTCGCCGAGGCGATGTGGAAGCGCCGGCCGGTCGTCGCGAGCGCAGTCGGCGGGATCGTCGACCAGATCGAGGACGGAGTGCACGGCCTGCTCGTGAACGATCCTTCGGATCTGGAGGCCTTCGGCGCCGCCGTCGAGTCGCTGCTGCGGGATCGCGAGGACGCTGCCCAGCTCGCCGAGAACGCGCACGCGCGGGTCGTCGACGAGTTCCTCGGCGACCGGCACCTCGAGCAGTACGGCGCGCTCTTCGAGCAGCTGGCGCACGGGTCGCGCTGAACCTCCGACGTGGATCAGGCCGGACGGCGACCTAGGCGGCGGGCGTCCACCACAGAGCAGGCAGCGGGAGATCCTCGGGATAGCCGTGGTACGTGAGCCGGGCGCGCTCGGCGGTGAGCGCTTCGCGGACGTTCGCGTTGAGGTCGCCCAGCGTCTCCAGGAGTGCCGGGCCGACCGGCCAACCGCGGACGAGCTCCTGCGTCGCGGGATCTTCCCCGATCCAGAACACGTGCGGCCTCGCGGCTGCGGTCACCACGTGCGTACCTCGCCCGATCTAGCCATGCCTGCCATCGCATCCGATACGTAGGTCGGCGCCGCGCCTCGACACACACCCGTTCGGATAGCTCCGAGCCACCGGAGGTCCAAGGCTTCCCCAGGAGACCGGGGCCGCGCGCGAGGCGGCCCCGGTCTCGTCTCGTCAGCGAGCGATCAGCCGATCAGCCGACGCTCGCGAAGAACGCATCCGAGCCGTGGCGGCCGCAACCGGAAGGCAGCCCCCAGCAGTTCTCCTGCCGGAGGTCGGTCCAGTAGGCGACGAGCCCGGTCGACGTGCCGGGGATCGGCGCGATGTTGCTGTAGTCGCCGATGAACCCGGTCGCCTGCGGGAACGCAGGGTCGACGCTCCGGGCGAACCACCGGTCGTGCATGGTCGGATCGGAGAGCGTCGTCGTCACCTGGCTCGTGGCGAAGACACCGGGCGACGTCTCCGTGGCCACCGAGTACCCGTAGAGGTGATTTGCCGTGTCGTAGTGGCGATCGAAGAAGCCGATCCGCAGGTGGCCCGAACCGTCGAAGGTAGCCCACGGCATCCACTGGTCGCCCGAGAGCGCAACGGCCGTCGGAGCCGACCACGTGGCGCCTCCGTCCGTCGACTCGCTCACGACCACGTCCGAGTTCGTCGTCACGTCGTACGGGCTCACGAACGGCGTGAACGGGAGCCCGGACGTGTCCCGCATGTCCGACCACACGACCGCGAGATGGTTCGGGTCGGTGGGATCCGCGGCGATGTTCCCGGCCGCCCAGGTGCGGAACATGCTGTCCTGGTAGGTGGGGCGGAAGTCGACCGTGTTCCAGGGGAAGTCGTAGTTGCCGTCGACGACCCCCGCGACCGTCACGGGATCCTGGTTCGGATGCACCGGGGCGCCCGTCTGCGGATCGACCTGCACGACCATGTAGTTGTCCTGGCCGAACTCCGCCGAGCTCGGATCGAGGTTCCAGGTGTTGAGGAAGGACACGAAGATCCGGCCGTCGGACGTCACGACCGGCGTCGAGACGAACGCCTGGTCGAGCGAGCCGGAGATGAGCGTCGGCTTCGACCAGGTCTTGCCGCCGTCGTGCGTGACGGAGTCCCAGATCCGCGCGCCCGTGACGGCACCCTTCTGCGCCTGGGTGAAGTCGCCCCAGGTCACGATCGCGTTGCCGTCGCCCCACGCGGCGACGTACTCCTTGTCCAGCGACTCGCCGACGCTCGTGAGGACGCCGGTTCCTGCGGCGACGCGGGACACGCTCCAGCTCTTGCCGCCGTCACCTGAGTTCGCGACGAGCACGTCGGCGTTCTGGATCTCCCGCGTTCCAAGGAAGCGGAAGCCGAGCGTCGCGTAGTACGCGTGTCCGTTGGCGTCGAAGGCCACCGACGGATCGCCGGTCGCCGTGTAGGTGGAGTTCGAATAGAGCGGATACTCCGACCAGGTCTGGCCGCCGTCGAACGACACGTGCGCCCGCGACAGGACCTGCTCGGTCAGGTGGCCGCCCGGGTTGAGCGAGAGCTGGTAGTCGTTCGCGCCCCCGATGATGTTGGACGTGTTCTTCGGGTTGACGGCGATCGACGTCTCGTTGTGCGGCCCGTTCTCCTCACAGTCGGTGTTGACGTTGGCCGCGACCGAGGTCGCGGTCGTGCAGATCGCGGTCCCGGTCTTGACGTTCGGCCCGTTCGACCAGACCGTCCCCCCGACCGGCGCCGGCGCGTTCATGACGTTGTGTGTGGCGTCGATCGGCAGCGGGTTGTCGTCCGCGGACGCCACGGCCGCGGCGGTGAAAGCGAACACCGCGACGGCGGCGACGAGCAGAGGCAGCCGCGCGAAGCGGCGGCTCCCCGAGAGCCCTTTGTCTCTCACAGTCTCCCCCTTCTCTTGGATCGCTGTGCAACTGGGTCCAGGGAAAATAGGCGAAGTGCTCCCGGGTCCGCGGCGATTCCGGGGGACGGGCCGCGCCGCACTGTCCGAGCGTGACGCGCTGACGGAGGCACAGGTGGTGGAGATCTTGCGGTCTGCGGCGCGGCCCGCCCCCTGCTCTATGTAGATCAGAGCCGGTCTTCTGCCCAGCCTCGGGGCGGGAGGCGGGCGCTCGACCTTCCCAGCGCTTGGGCGAGGAGCCTCTGGGGAACCGGCGACGGGTTGCGCCCGATGTCGGACGAGACGCTCCGACGATGGGGGCCGCACAAGAGGGTCTTGCCGTCGATGACGCAACCCTCGCCGCGAGGTATTAATTACATCGTGGTCCGCCCCGTGCCTAGTCTTTGGGCGCTCGACCTTCGCAGCGGCTCGCCCGGGCGTAGAGCAGGCCGGGGACGCCGCCGGCGTCCTGCGGTCGTCCGGCGGTGTGCTCCTCGACGACGCGCTCGATGGAGAGGCCGGCTCGGGCGAGCTCGTTGACGTAGGCGCCGAGTGGCCGGTGATGCGCGTGCCGCGGGAGCCAGTCGACCGGAACGACCTTCGGGTAGCGGTGATCGAGGAGATAGTCGCTCACGATCTCGACGTGCGGGCCGTAGCAGGGGTGCACGATCGAGAACACGAACCAGCCGCCGTCCTTCAGCACGCGCGCCGCGGAGCGGATCGTCGCCGCGAGATCCGGCACGTCCATCAGCGCCATGTGGCAGACGACGCAGTCGAAGCTCGCGGCCTCGAACGGAGCCAGATCCTGCACGTCGCCGTGCAGGTACGTGATGCCGCGTTCGTCCGCGGCCTCGTGCCGCCGCGCGTGGCGCAGCATCTCCTCGGAGATGTCGACGCCGGTGACCCTGGCCCCGAGGCGCGCGAGGAGCCGCGCATCCTGGCCCTGGCCGCAGGCGAGCGAGAGGACGTCCTGCCCGACGACGTCGCCGATCAGCTCCGAGAGGACCGGATCGACGAGGCCGGCTCCGTCAGGGTCGAGCGTGCGGCTGTACGCCTCCGCGACCTCGTCGTACGCCGGCATGTCCTGCTTCATAGCACCGGTCACAGCTCGCGCACCAAGAAGATGCCTTTCTCGAACTCGCGCTGCTCGACGAAGCCGAGGCGGCGCGCGAGCCTCAGCGATCTCACGTTCTCCGGCTCGATCGCGAGGGTCGCGGCGGTGTGCCGCGTGGCGCGGCGCAGGTGCAGGAGCAACAGCTCGACGGCTCGCGACGCGTAGCCCTTTCCGCGTGCGGCCGGGAAGAGGTAATAGCCGACGTTCACCTCGCCGGGCCGGAGCCAGTCGTGCTCGAGGTCGTAGTCGACCCAGCCGACGAGCTCGTCGTCGACCCAGACGCACGCGACGGGACTCGGCGTCTCGGCCCCGGGGCCGAGCCAGCGGAGGAACTCGTCGTCCCTTCCCTCGACCAGCAGCCGCGCGTCGCCCGGGCCCGGCGGGCGCAGCGTCACCACGCCGTCGGTCACGATCTCGAGCTCCGGCTCGCCCACGGGAGTCATCATGACCCGTCCGGCGAGCGTCCTCTGCACCGCGAATCGCGCGCTCGCGACGAAAACCAGCGGACTTACCGCACGTACCTGGTTGCCACCAGCCGATTTCGAAGACACACTTCCTGCTGTGAGCGACGGGCTGGACATGCGGGGCCGCTACGAGCAGGCGCTGGCCGAGGTCGAGGAGATGAAGCGCGCGCTGCGCGAGCACGCGCAGCACGTCGCGGCGCGCGAGAAGCAGCTCGAGGCGATGCGTCTCGAGGTGGCCGGCCGCCAGGGCCGGCGACGCGCTCCCGCCACCCCCGCCGGGCCGGACCGCTCCGACGAGCTCGCCCGCGCCATCGCCGACGCGGAGAAGCGCGAACGCGAGGCGGTGCAGGAGCTCGCGCTCGCCAAGGCCGAGCGCGAGCGCCTCGAAGAGCGCGAGCAGTCGATCCGCAAGGTCGAGCGGGAGCTCGCGGGGCTGCGCATCCAGCTCCAGGAGGAGCGGGCACGGCTTGGCGGCAAGGCGCCGAGCGAGCCGGAACCCGGCCGCGAGCCCGACCCCGAGGGCGAGCCACCGCCTCCGACGCCGCTGCCGCAGCCACCGGCCGAGCCGGATCTCGACCCGGCCGCGGCCGCGAAGAGCCGGCGCAGCAGCATGCTGGCCGACCCGCAGCTGAGGAAGCGGCGCTAGCCTTCCGGCCGGCGCTCGGTCTCCGGCGCCGCTGGTATCGTCGTCAGTCCCACGTCGCGCGGGCAGGGGGCCCGTGCTCGACGGGTGATTTGCCATGTCCGCGTACGTGAATCCCGTCGATCCTCCCGACCTCGGCATGCTGCCGACCTTCCGACGCCTGCTCCGGCTCTGGGCGGAGCAGTGGAAGCTCGGCGTCTTCGGGCTCGCGTGCTCGCTCGTCTACACGCTGATCTCGCTCGCGATCCCGATCCTGATCCAGCACGCGATCGACGACTCGATCGTCATCAGGCACCACCACCATCGGCACCCGCTCTGGCCGTACCTCGCGATCATCGCGGGACTCGCCACGGCGCGCGCCCTCATCGCCTTCAACCGCCGTTACGCGACGGCGCGGATCGGCGTCCGGATCGAGGCGCGGATGCGCGAGCTCCTCTACCAGGCGTACCTCCGCTATCCACGCGCCTTCTACGACCGGCATGCGACCGGCCAGGTGCTGTCGCGCGCGACGAACGACCTCTACCCGATCCGCTACTTCATCGGCTGGGGGCTCGTCCAGGGGATGCAGAGCGTGATGATGATCATCGGAGTCGGGATCGTCCTCGCGCTCGTCGACCCGCAGCTGACCCTGTACGCCGCCGTATCGTTGCCGCCGATCGCGTTCGTGGCCAACCGCTTCGGGCATCGCGTCTCGCCGATCTCGCGACAGGTCCAGGCACGGAAGGGCGACGTGACCGAGGCCGCCGACGAGGCGGTGGTCGGAATCGAGATGGTGCAGGCGTTCGGCCGCGAGAACGACGTGCGCGAGCGCTTCGGCGACCGGGCCGAGGGCGTTCGCTCGGCGGCGCTCCGCCAGGCGGGCGTCGAGGCGCAGCACGTCCCCGGCCTCTACTACCTGCCCGCCCTCTCGATCGCCGCGGTCGTCTTCTTCGGCGGCCGCGCCGTCATCCACGGCCACATCACGATCGGCCAGTTCGTCCTCTTCCAGACGCTCCTCCTGCAGCTCGTCTGGCCCCTCGAGGCGATCGGCTGGATCCTCGACCTGGCGCAGCGCGCGCTCGCGTCAGCGGGTCGCAGCTTCGGCTGGCTCGAGGGAATCGAGCCGCTGCCCGAGCCGGCGACCCCGCAGCGGCTCCCGTCGGGTCCACTCGGTGTCCGCTTCGAGCGCGTGAGCTTCGCCTACGGCGGCGAGGTGGACGTGCTGCACGAGCTCGACCTCGTGGTCGAGCCCGGCGAGATCGTCGCCGTCTGCGGGCCGACGGGCGCCGGCAAGACGTCGCTCCTCAATCTCCTTCCCCGCTTCTACGACCCGACCGGCGGCCACGTCCGGGTCGGAGGTGTGGACACGCGCGACGTCCCGATCGCCGAGCTGCGCTCGGACGTCGCTCTGGTCACCCAGCGGCCGGTGCTCTTCTCGGTGCCGCTGCGGGAGAACCTCACCGCCGGACGCGAGGATGCGGACTGGGACGAGGTGCTCGCGGCCTGCGAGGCGGCCGGCGTCGACGCGTTCGGGCCGAACCTCCCCGACGGCTACGACACCCTGATCGGCGAGCGCGGCGTCAACCTCTCGGGCGGTCAGCGGCAGCGGGTGGCGCTCGCGCGGGCGCTCGTCGCCGGCGCGCGCGTCGTCGTGCTCGACGACCCGCTGTCGGCCGTCGACACGCTCACCGAGCGGCGGCTCGTCGCCCGCCTCAGGCCGGCCCTCTCGGGTCGCACGGTGCTCGTCGCGACGCAGCGCCTGTCCACGGTCGAGATCGCCGACCGGGCCGTCGTCCTGCTGGACGGGCGGATCGTCGAGTCGGGGACGCCGGCGGATCTCCTGCGCGCGGGCGGAGAGTTCGCGACCCTGTTCGGGGACGAGGTGATCGCCGCGTGAGACGCCTGTGGCGCTACATGGAAGGGCGCAAGCTCTACGCGGCGCTGATGGTCCTCGTCGGCGCCGGTAACGCCGCGGCACAGACCGGAGGCTGGCTCATCGTCCGCGCCGCGATCGACCACGGAATCGCCGTCTACAACAAGCAGGGCGCCGTCGTCGGGAACCTGCACTACCTGACGATCGCGGTCGCGGTGTACCTCGGCGTGGCCGCCGCCGGCTGGGTGCTGCAGGCACGGCTCATCCGGGGTCTCGCCACGATCGGGCAGGCGGTCGTGATCGGGCTCCGCCGCCATCTCTTCGACCACCTCACCGGTCTCTCGCTCCGGTACTTCTCGCAGCAAAAGGCCGGGTGGATCATCGCCCGTCTCACGAGCGACGTCGACGCCGTCTCGGACGTCCTGTCGCAGGGGATGCCGACGCTCGTCTCGAACGTGATCCTCCTCCCAGCCGCGGTCGCCGCGCTCCTGATCGCCGACTGGCGCCTCGGGCTCGTCTCGTTCGCCGTCCTGCCCCCCGCGCTCATCCTCTCGCGCTGGTTCCAGCGCGTCTCGCACGCGGCGAACGTCGAGCAGCGCAACCGGATCGCGGCGGTCACGGCCCAGATCGCGGAGTCGGTCGCGGGAATGGCGGTCGTGCAGGCGTTCAATCGCGAGCGCCGCTTCCAGGCCGAGTTCGACGCGCTCAACGAGGCGAACCGGGCCCAGTCGACGTACGTGCAGAAGATCTTCTCGACCTTCTTCCCGTCGATCGAGTTCCTCGGCGTGCTGGCGATGGGGACCGTCCTCTACTTCGGCTCGCATCTGTACGAGCACCACACGCTCTCGATCGGGACGCTCATCACGGCGATCTACCTCCTGCAGCTCGTCTTCCAGCCGCTGCAGGAGCTGTCGGACGTCTACGGCCAGCTCCAGTCGGCCGGGGCAGCGATGGTGAAGATCGCGAGCATCCTCGACGAGGAGTCGGAGATCGGAGACCGGCCCGGGGCGAAGCCGCTGCCCCGCCTCGAAGGCGATCTCGACCTCGACTCGCTCGTCTTCGCGTACGGCAAGGACCCGGTGCTGCACGGGGTCTCCTTCCACATCGCGCCCGGCGGCTGCTTCGCGCTCGTCGGCGAGTCGGGCCACGGGAAGTCGACGCTCGCACGGCTGATCGGGCGCCACTACGACCCGGACCAGGGCGCGGTGCGCGTCGACGGGCACGACCTGCGCGACGTCGAGCTCCGCTCCTACCGGCGCCAGCTCGGCGTCGTGCTCCAGGATCCGTTCCTCTTCAGCGGCACGATCGCGTCGAACATCCGCTTCGCCAAGCCGGACGCGACCGACGAGGAGGTCGAGGCGGCCGCGGCGGCGGTCGGCGTCGACCGGGTCGCTGCGCGGCTGTCGGGTGGGCTGGACCACGAGGTGCGCGAGGGTGGAGCCGGGCTCTCGGCCGGCGAGCGGCAGCTCATCTCGATCGCGCGTGCGCTCCTCGCCGACCCCCGGATCCTCGTCCTCGACGAGGCGACGTCGAACATCGACCGTCCGACCGAGGTGCTGATCGAGCAGGCACTCGACCGGCTCCTGAAGGGGCGCACCTCGATCATCATCGCCCACCGCCTGTCGACGGTCCGCCGCGCCGACGAGATCCTCGTCGTCGAGAACGGGCAGGTGATCCAGCGCGGCAGCGAGCGCGATCTGCTCGCGGTGGACGGCCCCTTCCGCCGCCTCGCGCACACGCTCGAGGGAGGCGAGCCGGAGCTCGCGGCGGCCGGCTAGTCGTCGTCGCGCTGCTCGAGAACGCGCAGGGCGACCTCGACGACGTGCGGATCGAACTGGCTCCCGGCCCCCTCCGCGAGCCGGCGCACGGCCTCGCGGTGGCTGAGGGCGCGCCGGTACGGCCTGTCGGTCGTCATCGCGTGATACGCGTCGCAGACGAAGATGATCCGCGACTCGAGCGGGATGTCCTCGCCGGCGAGGCCGTCGGGGTAGCCCCGGCCGTCCCAGCGCTCGTGGCAGTGACGGACGATCGGCCGCACGACCTGGAGGCGGTCGATCGGGGCGATGATCCGCTCACCCAGTTCCGGATGCGTCTGGACGAGCGTCCGCTCGGCCGCCGTCAGCCGGCCCGGCTTCGAGAGCACGTCGCTCGGGATGCCGATCTTCCCGATGTCGTGGAGGAGCGCGCCGAGCTCGAGGCACTTCAGCGCGCGCTCGTCGAGCCCGAGCTCCCGGCCGACCCGCAGGGAGAGGTCGGTGATCCAGCGCGCGTGTGTGGACGTGTACTCATCGTTGGCCTCGAGCGCGTTGGCGAGCGCCTCGACCGTTGAGACGAACGTCCGCTCGAGACCCTCGTAGCTCGAGGCGTTCGCGATCGCGAGCTTCGCCTGCTGCGCGAGGCCGCCGAGCAGCGCGAGCTCGCGCTCCCCGAAGTCGTCCCGCTCGACGAGCGCCACGAGGCAACCCGCGCGGCCGTCGACGGAGAAGGGAGCGACGGCGTAGCGGCCGCCGGGTGTCGGCGTCCGCTCGGCGAGCGTCGCGTACTCGTCCGGCTCGATGACGTACGGGTCGCGATCCACGTCGATCGCGTCGACCGGGAAAGCCCAGCTCTCCAGCGCCGCCCGCCACTCCGGCGTGTGGCCGTGCTCGGCGCACGAGCGAAGCTCGCCGTCCCGCTCGAGCCAGAACGACGTCTCCGAGCTGCCGAGGATCTCGGCCGACAGGCTCGTGACGCGCCCGGCGATGTCCTCGAGATCGACGAGCGTCGCCAGCTCCCGGCCGAACTCGAGCAGCGAGGTCGCGCTGTCGGCCTCGCGCCGGGCCGACTCGTAGAGGCTCGCGTTCTCCACGGCGACCGCCGCGTGACCGGCGAGCACCTCGAGCAGCCTCACGTCGTCCTCGTCGAACTGGTTCAGCCCGAGCTTCGAGACGACGATCACGCCGACGACGCGGGTCCCGTAGCGGAGCGGCACCGCGAGCAGCGACTCCTCGATCGGGTCGGTGCCCTCGATCTGCTTGCCGAACTCGCAGTTGGCGGCGTCGGCGACGACGATCGACTCCCCCAGCTCGGCGCAGCGGCCGGTGATCCCCCGTCCGATGCGCGTCCGCAGGAGGTCGAGCGAGAGGGACTCGGAGCTCGACGTCAGCTCGCCCATGAAGGCGACCGGGATCAGCTCGTCGCCGTCGGGCACGAAGACGCGGCAGTTGTGGTAGTCGACGAGTGACCGGAGCTCGGTCGCGATGGCCTCGCCGATCTCCCGCACGTCGTTCAGCCGGTTCAGCTTCCCGGTCAGGCTCTGCAGCATCTTCAGGTGCGCGATCGAGCGGACGTCGCGCTCGATCCCCGGCGCGTCGGGCCGCCGCGTCCCGTCCTCGTCGTAGAGGACGACCTGGTTCTTCCCCTGCGCCTTCGCCGTCATCATCGCCGCCTCCGCACACGCGGCGAGCTCGCGCGGGTTCATGGCGTGCTCGGGCCCGAGCGAGAGGCCGACCGAGACCGTCATCCTGCCGATGCCCGGGAAGTCGACCGCGGCGAGCCGCGTCTGCACCCGCTCGGCCACGCGCACGGCATCCTCGCCCCCGCAGTCGTCCATGAGGACGGCGAACTCCTCGCCGCCGAGCCTGCAGATGACGTCCTCCGGCCGGACGATCGCGCGCAACGCCTCGGCGAGGAAGCGGAGCAGCTCGTCGCCGACGGCGTGCCCGTGCACGTCGTTGACGTGCTTGAAGTCGTCGATGTCGAGCATAAGCACGGCGAGCGGCATGTGCGTGCGGCTCGACTCCTGCAGCGACTGCAGCAGCCGCTCGTAGAAGACGCTGTGGTTGAAGAGGCCGGTGAGCGAGTCGGTGCGGGCCTGATGCTCGAGGCGGGCGCGGATCTCGGCGTTGTCGAGCGCGAGGGCGGCGGCGTCGCCGAAGCGCTTCGCGATCTCGAACTCCATGTCGGTGAACGCGACGGCTTCGCCCTCGCGGTAGATGTTGAGCGCGCCCTTGATCTGGCCGCGGGCGATCAGCGGGACGCAGATCAGCGCCTCGGGCTCGAGCGGCGTCCCGGGAACGGTGCGAACGCGCGGGTCGAGGTGCGCCTGGTTGGAGAGCACGGCCTCGCGGTTCCGCGCGGCCCAGCCGGTGATGCCCTCGGCGAAGCTGATCGTCGTGCTCATGATCTCGTCCGCGTAGACGTCACGGACGAGCACCGGCTTCAGCACGTGCTTGGTCTCGTCCGCCTCGTAGATCGTCAGCGTGTCGAGGGGGATCAGGTCGCCGACGGTGTCGGCGATGCGGACGAGGAGCGCGTCGAGGCTCTGCTCGGCGAGCACCTCGTGGAAGACGTCGGCGAGCCTCCGATACGACTCGACGAGGGTCGGATCGCCGGGTTCGCCGTCTCCGTCGAGCAGCCGAAGATGGTTCGGCTCGACTACCACCGATCCCCCGACCGATCGCAGTTGAAGTGCACCGTTCGTTCTCCCGAGGGTGGACCGCAGCGGACGAACGAAGCATCGGTGCCGAGACCCGTGCTCGTATCCCTCTTGCGGGGGAACCCAGACCCATGCTTCGCGCCGTTTCGAGCGGGAATGCGCCTGAGATGGCCGATTCCGCAGCCGATCTCGTCCCGCCGCGTCCGAGCCTGCCGAAGCTGCGCGAGGCTGCGGCCGGCTGCCGGGCCTGCCCGCTGTGGAAGGACGCCACGCAGACCGTGTTCGGCGCGGGCGACCGCGCAGCCGTTGCCATGTTCGTCGGCGAGCAGCCCGGCGACCGCGAGGACCGTGAGGGGGCCCCGTTCGTCGGCCCCGCCGGCCGCCTCCTGGACGAGGCGCTCGAGCTGGCCGGCATCGACCGTGGCTCCGCCTACGTCACGAACGCGGTCAAGCACTTCAAGTGGGAGCCGCGCGGCAAGCGCCGCATCCACGCCAAGCCGAGCTGGGGCGAGCTCGCCGCCTGCCGCCCGTGGCTCGAAGCGGAGCTCGCGGTCGTGCGTCCGGCCGTGCTCGTCTGCCTGGGAGCGACGGCGGCGCAGTCGCTCCTTGGCCGCCAGTTCCGCGTCACGAAGCAGCGCGGCGAGTGGCTCGAGTCCGACCTCGCCGAGCACGTGACGGCGACGATCCACCCGAGCGCGATCCTCCGCCAGCGAGACGACGAGTCACGCCACCGCGAGATGGAGGCGTTCGTGGAGGACCTGAAGCTGGTCGCGAGCGTGCTCTGAGCCCGGAGGCAGCGGCTGAGGAGGGTCGGCCGACGCGTGCGAGTTTCGGGCGGGGGACGCTGGCCCAGGCGAGGGTTGCCGCACCCGTGGGCCTAGACCAGACTTCTGGCGTGAGCGTCAGGCAGGCCTCCGGGTCCGACCGCGAGGCTCTCCACGAGTTGTACGGCACGTTCTTCGTCGAGCTGGCGACGCCCGGCTACTGGGGAGTGACGCTCGAAGCCGAACTGGTTGAGGTGGACGAGATCGTGGGCGCCGGCCTGGCGTTCGTCGCCGAGGAGGACGAGCAGCTCGTGGGCTTCGCGCTCGGACGGCGGAAAGAGGGAACGCGGGGGTTGCTCTCGGACATCTACGTGCGGCCGGAGTCGCGCCGGAGAGGGCACGGGACGCGGCTGGCGCGAGCGGTGGCCGACGCATTGCACGAACGGGGAGCGTCCCACATAACGCTCTCCGTTCACGTCGAAAACGCGCCAGCCAGGGCGGCGTACGAGCGGTGGGGATTCCGGCAGCGAACGTTGACGCTGGAGGTCCTCGCCGAGGAGCTCAGGCAACGGCTGTCTGAACTCAGCTAGTCCGCGGTCCGCTCAGGGGTCATCCCGGAACACTGGACGGCTGCCACGACGGATCGCTGCCCGCCGACGCACGCGCGGAACGCCGAGGTGGGTACCCGGAGTCTGGCAAAGCCAGCCAGCACCGTCAGATGTACTCAGCGCTCGTGGCGCGCTTCTCGGTCGACGCGCTGCAACACCCTCAGAAGCCGCTCGAGGCGATCGAGCAGCTCGCGGTGGGGCGAAATCTTCCCCTGCACCTTCGCGATGAGGATGGCTATGTAGTCCTCCAACTCGTCGCGGCTGGAGATCAACCGCTCGATCCGGTCGAGCTGCCCCGCACTCGGAAACTCCGTCTCCTGGATCTCGCCCAGAAGAACCTCGGTCAACTGCTGTCGCTCGGCTGTCGCCGCCAATCCCGATCCTCCTCGATCGCCTGCGCTGTGCTCCTGCCCGCACATGCCGGACCGAATCATGAGCTCGCATCCCGGAACGGCCGGAGGCCGAGCCGCCGCGCGAAGCGTTCGCGAGAACGCGTCTCGTGAACGAGGAGTTCCTGTCCCAGGGAGCGGGTGCGCCGGCACCCGCGAGCCAGCTAGTCGCCCCAGTCGAAGTCGCGAGCGCCGCCGTTGCCCCAGAAGGCGGACTCCTCGATGGCCGGCACGGCGGCCTCCCGCGTCTCGGCCGTGACCTCCTCGAGCGACTCCTCGCCCGGCCAGACGTTCTCGAGGCTCGCGTCACTGAAGTCCGGCTCGACTCCGTCCATGGTCTCCTCGATTCGCGCCTGTTCCTCACTCTTGAAGAGCGGATGGTTCTCGAACGGATCCCCTCCGTCCTTGTACTGGTCGATCGGCATCGCGTTGCCGAGTCGCGCGTTCCGCTCCTTCAGATCGAGGTGTTCCTTGATCACCTGCGCGAAGATAGACGGTGTCTCTACCGGCATAAGGTTGTCCTCCCGTGGGTCGTGCTCGTCGTCCGCGGCATGATAACCGGGATAGCAGCCGTTTCTTGGCTCAAGAGTGTCAAAACGCGGCCGGGACCGCTCGCTCGACCCGGTCCCTGCCGGCGCGCTTGGCCCGGTAGAGGGCGCTGTCGGCCGCGTCGACCAGCTGCTCGGTGTTCGCCTGCCCGGCGTATTCGGCCACGCCGAAGCTCGCCGTCACCCGGAGGCCCGGAGCGCTCGCGATCGCTCTCGTTGCGAGAGCGACGCGGACGCGGTCGGCGAGCTGCGCCGCGCCCTCCTCGTCCGCGCCGGGCAGCAGGAGCAGGAACTCCTCTCCACCCCAGCGTCCCGCGACGTCCGACTCGCGGAGTGTCTCGCGGAGCACGTCGGCGAAGACGCGCAGCACCTCGTCCCCGACCGCGTGGCCGTGCGCGTCGTTCACGTCCTTGAACCCGTCGAGGTCGGCGAGGACGACCGAGAGCGGGGTCTCGAGGCGTTGCGCGCGGGCCGCCTCCGCGTGAAGAGCGTCGGTGGCCGCGCGGCGGTTCGCCAGTCCGGTGAGGCCGTCGATGAGCGCCTGCCGCTCGACCATCCCGTGCAGGCGGGCGTTCTCGAGCGCCACCACCGCGTGCGCGACGAGCGACGCTGCGTTCATCCGCTCCTCCTTGCTGAAGGATTCGCCGACAAGCTCGAGCGTCCCGAAGCGCTCGCCCGAGGCTATGAGCGGCAGCACGAGCCGCTCGCCATCGGCATCCCCGTCACCGCCCACGACGACCGCGCCGTCGGCCGACGTGAGCCGGCTGCCGAGCGCGGACGTGGCCTCGACAGCGGCGGCTGCGACGATGCGTAGCAGCTGCTTCGCGTCGTGCGTCGCTGCGAGTGCCTCTCCGAAACGCGCCCGCGCCTCGCGCGACCGCGCCCGTTCGGCCTCGAGCTCGGCGAGCCGCGCCTCGAGCTGCGCCGCCATGTCGTTGAGCGCGTCGCCGAGCGCCGCGAACTCGTCCCGGCCACGGACGGGCACGCGCTCGCGCAGGCTCCCGCGCGCGATCCCCCGCGCGGCGGTCGCGAAGCGGCGCAGGTTCCGGACGATCGACCGTCCCTGCAGGTAGGCCACGACGCCGACGAGCGCGAGGCACGCGAGCAGCCCGATCAGGAGCCGGTCCCGCGCCCGCGCGTCGGCCGCCCGGATCGGCGCGTTGCGAGTCAGAACGGCGAGCCGTGCCGTGGGGACGCCCTGCAGCGCCGGCGCGACGAACGCACGGTAGCGAGTGCCGGCGACCTCGACGGTCCCGCCTCGGCCGGGCGCGACGGGGACGCGCCCGTGAAGCGACGCCGACGCGGCGGCGATCCGGACGCCCTCGAGCAGGACGAGGACGTCGCCCGAGTCCAGGATGGCGCCGTGGTGGAGGCGCTCGACGAGCGCCGCGTCCAGTGGGATCGTGGCCACAACCTCCCCGATCCGCCGGGCGCCGGCGACGACCTCGACGGGAAGACGCGCCGCGAGGTGCGCCGGGGCGCCGACGCGAAAGCCGCCGGCTCCGACGACGTAGAGCGACGGCTCCCCGGCGAGGACCCGCCGCAGCGCCTTCCTGTCGCGGCGCTCGAGCGCGCGCTGCAGCGCCCTGGAGCGCGCGACACGCTCTGCCTGCGAGCGGGCGCGGGCGGCCTGCTCCGAGTAGAGCGCCAGCGCGGCGCGGAGACCCGCCTCCTGGCGGAGGGTGACCTGCCGCGACTCACCGGCCCCGGCGACCGTGCTGAGCCCCCAGTACGTCGCCGCCATCGGGACGAGCGAGAGCAGCACGAAGTAGGCGACGAGCTTCAGCTTGAAGCTGCTCAGCGAGGCCCCCCGGATCTCAAGCGAACCCTCCCTCCTGCCGATAGACCCTGTGGGAGATGGTGTCGGCAGGAGGAGGGGACAACATGAGTCGCAAGGAGATGGTGATCGCAGCATTTCTGCTGGCGGTCGCCGTAGCCGGAGGAGCCTTGATCCCTCGCCTGCTCGGGGCGGCGCCGCCGGCCCCGCTCGGCATCGCGCTCGGACCCGGTCCGGCCCGAAGCGTCGTGCAGGCGCCCGCAATTCCGAAGCCTCCGCATCGGACCGGCGAGCGCTCGACCCCTCCGCACACCGGAACCCAGGCGTCGCCGGTCTTGCCGACCAGCCTGGGGCCGGCGGCACACGGGAGCGCCACCCCTCCGACGAAGCCCGCGCAACGCCCCTCTCCGCCTCTACCGCCCCCGCCGTCTCCGCCGCCGCCCAATACGCCGCCGCCGTCTCCACCACCGCCGCCCCCTCCGCCACCGTCATCGCCTCCGCCTGCCGCGCTGACGCCACCGCTCCCCACCCGACCGGGGCACGGCTACGGCGACAAGAACCACCTCCACACGGGGCCGCCCGGGCAGCAAGACCCGTCGGCCGGCGCCAAGCCGGTCCGGCGCAGCCACGGCCCGAATTTGGAAGGATCAGGGCATGGCCGGTCGTCTCCGCAAGCTCCGTCCCACCCCGTGGGCGCTCACCATCGCCGCGTGGGACGTGTGGCGCCGCCTGCCTCCGCACCAGCAGCGCATGCTCATGAAGCTCGCCCGAAAGCACGGCCCGAAGCTCGCGGCCCGCGCGGCCAAGGCGGCCACGGCAAAGGCCACGGCCCGCCGCCGCAAGCCGTAGCGCCCGTCCACGGCCAGGGGAACGGAAACCCTCAGGCCGGCGGCGCCCAGAGCCAGGACACCGGCCAGCAGGGCCGTGGCCAGCAGAGCAACGGCCAGCAGGGTCACGGAAACGGGCACGGCAAGGGCGACTAGCCCGGGCCTCTAGAGGCCCAGCGCGGCCCGGACGATCCTGTCCTGCTCGCGCAGGTGCGCCGTCGGGTAGCCCTCGCTCGGGCTCGCGCGCCACGGACGGCCGATGTACAGGAGCGGCACGCCTTCCGGCTTCGTCTCCTCGAGCCGGTGCCGGATCGCCCGCCAGGCGCCCATGTTCTGGGGCTCCTCCTGCGCCCACACGACCTCACGGAGGTTCGGATAGGCGGCGAACACCGCCTTCACGCGCTGCGTGGGGAACGGATAGAGCTGCTCGAGGCGGGCGACGGCCACGCGCGGCCCATGCTCGCGCTCCTCGTGCCCGACGATGTCGTAGTAGACCTTGCCCTGGCAGAGCACGAGCCGCTCGATCCGCTCGCGATCCGGATTCGGGTCGTCGAGGACGGGCCGGAACTCCCCGCTCGCCAGGTCCTCGAGCGTCGAGCCCGCCTGCTTCAGGCGCAGGAGGCCCTTCGGCGTCATCACCACGAGAGGCCGCGCCGTCGCGTCGAGCGCCTGGCGCCGCAGCAGGTGGAAGTACTGGGCCGACGTCGTGCAGTTCGCGATCCGCAGGTTCTCCTGCGCCGCGAGCTGGAGGAAGCGCTCGAGACGCGCGCTCGAGTGCTCGGGCCCGTTGCCCTCGTAGCCGTGCGGCAGAAGCAGGGTCAGGCGGGTCGACTCCCGCCACTTCGACAGGCCGGCGGCGATGAACTGGTCGATGATGATCTGCGCCCCGTTGACGAAGTCGCCGAACTGGGCCTCCCAGAGCACGAGCGCCTCCGGCGCAGCCGCGGCGTAGCCGTACTCGAAGCCAACGCAGGCGTACTCCGACAGCGCCGAGTTGTAGATCTCGAACGCCGCGCCGGCGTCGTCGAGGTGCTGCAGCGAGGTGAAGGTCGCTCCCGTGTTCACGTCGTGGAGGACGTCGTGCCGGTGGGAGAAGGTCCCGCGCTCGGTGTCCTGTCCCGTCAGCCGGATCGGGATGCCCTCGACGAGGAGCGACGCGAACGCGAGCGCCTCCGCCTGGCCCCAGTCGATCCCGCCCTGCTCGAGCGTCTCGCGCCGGCGCTCGAGCTGGCGCATGAGCTTCGGATGCGGCGCGAAGCCGTCGGGGACGCGGAGGAGTTGCTCGTTGAGGGAGCGCAGCCGGCCGGCGGCGACGGCCGTCACCACCTCGTCGCCCGTCGCGGCCGGGACGTGCGTGTCGTCCCGCGGCGCAGGCTCGGGCCGGCCGAACGTCTCTTTCAGCGCCTCGTGCGCCCGGCGCAGCTCCGCGAGGACGTCCTGCTCGAGCTGGTCCGCCTGCTCCTGCGTCAGGTCGCCGTCCCCGACGAGCCGGGCGGCGAACTGCTCGCGCGCGGTGGGATGATCCTGGATCGCGCCGGCGAGGAGCGGCTGCGTGTATGCCGCCTCGTCCTGCTCGTTGTGACCGTGACGGCGATACCCCACGAGGTCGACGACGACGTCGTGGCCGAAGCGCCGCCGGTACGCGAGCGCCAGCCGGATCGACGCGAGCGCCGCCTCCGGGTCGTCCGCGTTGACGTGCACGATCGGGATGTCGAAACCCTTGGCGAGATCGCTCGAGTAGCGGGTCGAGCGGCCGCTCTCCGGGTCGGTCGTGAAGCCGACCTGGTTGTTTGCGATCAGGTGCAGCGTGCCGCCGGTCGAGTAGCCGGGCAGCGCCTGCAGGTTGAGCGTCTCGGCCACGCTCCCCTGGCCGGCGAAGGACGCGTCGCCGTGGATGAGAACCGGGAGCGCGACGCTCGGGTCGTGGTAGCCCTGCCGCGAGGAGCGGTCCGTCTGCTCTGCGCGCGCTCTCCCCTCGACGACGGGATCGACCGCCTCGAGATGGCTCGGGTTGGAGACGAGCGTGATCGTGATGTCGCCGGTCGGAGTCGACCGGGTCCCCTGCGCGCCGAGGTGGTACTTGACGTCGCCGCTGCCTCCCTCCTCGCTCGAGACGACGGCCTCGATCGTCCGCTCGCCCTCGAACTCGCGCAGGATCGTCTCGTACGGCCGCCCGACGACGTGGGCGAGGACGTTCAGCCGGCCGCGATGCGCCATCCCCACCACGACCTCGTGGGCGCCGCCCGCGGCGGCGAGCTCGATCGCCTCGTCGAGCATCGGGATCATCACGTCGAGGCCCTCGACGGAGAACTGCTTCTGCCCGAGGAAGGCACGCCGGAGGTAGCGCTCCATCCCTTCCACCTGGCTCAGGCGCCTGAGCAGCCGCGCGCGCTCGTCGCTCGTCAGCGTCCGCCGGTAGCGGCCGGACTCGATCGCCTGCCGCAGCCAGACGCGCTCCTCGTGGTCGGAGATGTGCTCGATCTCGTAGGCGATCGTTCCGGTGTACGTCTCGAACAGGCGCGGCAGCGCGTCGGCCAGCGTGTCGCCCTCGACGTGAAGCCGGAGGAGCGACGCTGGGATCCGCGCCTGCAGCTCCGGCGTGAGCTTCGGGATCAGGCGCTCGGGCTCGAGGGCCGGATCGCCGGGCGGCTCGGAGCCGAGCGGGTCGAGCCGCGCCGCGAGGTGGCCGTGCATCCGGATCGCCTTGACGAGCGCCATGGCCGCAGCCACCGCTCCGAGAAGCTCCGTGTCCTCGACCGCCTCCGCCGGCGCGGGCGGCGGCTCGGCCGGCGGCGCCGGGACCGCGACGACAGACGCGGCGGCGTGTCCGTCCCCGTCGCCGCCGGCCGCGGCGCGCTCGAGCAGGCGCGCAAGGCCGGGCTGGCGGCGCAGGAGCACCTCCGGCTCGCTCTCGAACAGGTCGCGCCACTCCGCCGGCACCGCGCCGGGGTTGTCGAGGTACTGCTCGAGGAGCAGCGCTGCGTAGCCGGTGTTCAGCCCGTCGACGTCGGGACGTTCCATTCCGCTTCCCGTTGTAGCAGCGGCGCGTCGCTACCAGAGCGCGTGACTCGTGATCACGGCGACCGTGAGCCCGGCGAAGAGGCAGCCGGCGCAGATCAGCACGGCCGCGAGCTGCAGGCGTCCCTTCCCGGCCCCCATGCCCGACGCGATGAGCGCGACCGCGAGCGAGGGAAGGATCAGCCGGAGAGGATGCCACGCGATCCCGACGAGGCTCACGAAGATGGCGATCGCCGAGAGGAAGCCGGCGACCGTCTCCGACGGACGCCTGCCGGCGGCGCCCTCGTGAAAGACCTCGTGCTCGGCGTTCAACGGTCGGCGATCCTACCGGCGCGCGCGGCGGCGGCGCGGGCCGTGCGCGGGTAGACCCGGGCCGGACCTCCGTGCGGCCGCGGGGGCCGACGGCGCGAGCGCCGGCGGAGATGGTCCCAGCCGGGCGTGGGCGGGTCCGGCGTCGCGCGAACTCCTGCCGGGCCGCCGCGTCCACGCGGCTCCGCCTTGATCGCGAACCAAACCACGTAGCAGAGATATGCGATGGGGATCTTGAGGATCACCATGAGGAAGACAAGCTCCCAGAGCGTGTCCGGCGCCTTCACCGGTCTGAGTGTACCCAGGCGCGCCAGGCGAAACTCAAACGCGTTATCGATCCGAAACGGGCGGCAATAGCAACGTCATGAGCCACGACCAGCTTCGCGCCCTGATGGAGCACGCCGAGGAGGCGGGTTGCGTGAACCTCTCGGCGCTGACACAGCTCCTGACCGAGCTCGAGCTCGACGACGAGGAGGTCTCGTCGCTCTTCGAGCATTTCGACGAGCGCGGGATCGAGCTCACCGACGACTGCAGCCTGCCCGACGTCAACGAGACGCACTTCTCGAACGAGACCGTCGCCGCGATGACGACGGACTCGCTCCAGCTCTTCCTCAACGAGGCCGGCCGCTACCCGCTGCTGACCGCCGCCGAGGAGGTGGAGCTGGCCAAGCTGATCGAACGCGGCGACGCGCGGGCGAAGGACCGGATGATCAACTCGAACCTCCGCCTCGTGGTCTCGATCGCGAAGAAGTACCAGGGCCACGGGCTGTCGCTGCTCGACCTCATCCAGGAGGGGATCATCGGGCTGATCCGCGCCGTCGAGAAGTTCGACTGGCGCCGCGGCTACAAGTTCTCCACGTATGCGACCTGGTGGATCCGCCAGGCGGTGCAGCGCGGCGTCGCGAACAAGTCCCGCACGATCCGGATCCCCGTCCACATCGTCGAGCGCGAGCAGAAGATCGCGCGCGCCGAGCGCGAGCTGACGCTCAAGCTCGAGCGGCCGCCGACGGACGAGGAGGTGGCGAAGAGGGCCAAGCTCTCCCTCAAGCACGTGCGCGAGGTTCGCGGAGCGGCGCGGGCGGTGGCGAGCCTCGACAAGCCGCTCGGCGACGAGAGCGACACCGCGTTCGGCGACATCGTCGCGACGGACAAGAGCGACGTCGAGGAGGAGGTCGTCGTCGGCCTGAGCGAGCATCTGCTCCGCGCCGCGGTGTCGAAGCTGCCGGAACGCGAGCAGCAGGTGATCAAGCTCCGCTACGGACTGAACGGCGACCAGGACCCGAAATCCCTCGAGACGATCGGGCGAGAGATGGGCCTGACGCGCGAGCGCGTACGCCAGATCGAGACGCAGGCGCTCGAGCGGCTGGCCCGCGAGCGCGAGATCGCGGCGCTGGCGCCCGCCTAGCTAGAGCCCGCCGCCCAGGCGTTCAGCGCCTCGACCACGAAGCGAAGCCTCCGCCCCGCCTCCGTCAGCCGGTACTCGACGCGTGGCGGGCGCGTGTCGAAGACGTGCCGCTCGAGAATCCCTGCCTCCTCGAGCTCGGCGAGCCTTGCGGCGAGCGTTCGCGGCGGGATGCCCTCGAGCGTCTGCTTGAACTCGTTGAAGCGGACGGCGCCCGCCTCGGCCGCCGCCCAGAGAATGGCGAGCGCCCAGCGCCGCCCGAGGAGATCCGCCGCGCGGGCGACCTCCTCGGGCAGCGGCCGGCAGGGACGACAGCGCATCCGAGCTCCTAGACCGCGTGGAGGCTCGGCTTGGACTTGGGCTCGAGCGCCAGGTCGAGCACCTCGCCGAGCGTCATCACCGGGTGGAAGCGCATCGTCTTGCGCACGTCCTCCGGCACGTCGTCGAGGTCGGCGCGGTTCCGCTCGGGGATGATCACGTCGGTGAGCCCGGCCGCGTGTGCCGCGAGCACCTTCTGCTTGAGGCCGCCGATCGGCAGCACGCGCCCCTGCAGCGTCACCTCGCCGGTCATCCCGACCGTGTGCTTCACCGGGCGCCCCGAGAGGAGCGAGGCGAGCGCGGTCGTCATCGTGATGCCTGCGCTCGGGCCGTCCTTCGGGATCGCGCCCGCCGGGACGTGCACGTGGAACGACCGGTCCTTGAACGCGTCCGGATCGATTCCGAGCTCGTCCGCGTGCGACTGCGTGTACGAGAGCGCGATGCGCGCCGACTCCTTCATCACGTCGCCGAGCTGGCCCGTGAGGACGAGCTCGCCGTTCGCGCCGTCCATCGACGTCGCCTCGACGAAGAGGACGTCACCTCCGGTGCCCGTCACGGCGAGACCGGTCGCGACGCCGGGAACCGCGGTCCGCTCCGCCGCCTCCTGGAAGAACTTCTGGCGGCCGAGCGCGTCCCGCACGACGTCGACGTCGACCTCGACCGGCGCCTCGACCTGGCCGGCCGCGATGCGCGTCGCGATCTTGCGCAGCACGGTTCCGAGCTCACGCTCGAGCTGCCGGACGCCCGCCTCGCGCGTGTACTCGGAGACGACGAGCTGGATCGTCTCGTCCGAGACGGAGACCTCGTCCTCGCGCAGCCCGTTCCGCTCGACCTGGCGCGGCCAGAGATAGCCGCGCGCGATCGCCGTCTTCTCGTCGACCGTGTAGCCGTCGAAGCGGATGACCTCCATCCGGTCGAGCAGCGGGCCGGGGATCGTGTCGGCGACGTTTGCGGTCGCGATGAAGAAGACCTCGGAGAGGTCGAGCTCGACGTCGAGGTAGTGGTCGCGGAACGAGTGGTTCTGGGCCGGGTCGAGCACCTCGAGCAGCGCCGCGGACGGGTCGCCGCGCCAGTCGGCGCCGACCTTGTCCACCTCGTCGAGGAGGATCACCGGATTCATCGTCTCCGCGTCGCGCAACGCGCGGACGAGCCGTCCCGGCAGCGCGCCGATGTACGTGCGCCGGTGGCCGCGGATCTCCGCCTCGTCGCGGACGCCGCCGAGCGACATCCGCACGAACTCGCGGTTGAGGGCGCGCGCGACCGACTCGCCGATCGACGTCTTGCCGGTGCCGGGCGGCCCGATCAGGGTGAGGATCGCGCCCGAGCGCTTATCGTTGGGGACCCCGCGGTCCTGGCGCAGCTTCCGCACCGCGAGGTACTCGACGATGCGGTCCTTGACGTCCTCGAGCCCGGCGTGGTCGGCGTCGAGCACCTCCCTCGCGCTCTGCGGGTCGAGCGTCTCATCGCTCCGCTTCGACCACGGCACGGAGATGAGCCAGTCGAGGTACGTGCGGATCATCGACGCCTCGCCGCTCGCGTCGCCCATCGCCTCGAGACGCCGCAGCTCGCGCTCGGCCTGCGCGCGCACGTCCTCGGGCATCCCGGCTTCCTCGATCTTCGCCTGATACTCCTCGACGATCGAGCCCTCGTCGTCGCCGAGCTCCTTGCGGATCGAGTTCATCTGCTGGCGGAGGAACCACTCGCGCTGCTGCTTCTGCGCGCCCTCCTCGACGTCGTCGCGGATGCGGCGCCGCACCTGCAGCTCGGCGAGCCGCTCGCGCTGGAGCTCGAGGGCGCGCTGCAGCCGCTCGACGACGTCGACCGTCTCGAGCAGCTCGACGCGCTGGGCGAAGGTGATGTCGGGCGCGTACGCGCATGTGTCGGCGAGCGCTCCCGCCTCGGTGATGGCGCGCAGGAACTCGCGGACGCGGTCGTCGGCGCCGCGCAGGTCGAGAATCTCCTCGACGACGGCGCGGTACTCGCGCTCGAGCTCGCGCGTCTGCACGGGCGGCGGATTCTCGTCCGGCCGCTCCTCGACCTCGGCGCGAAGCCGGCCGAGCGAGTCGCTGTGGGCGGCGCCGATGACTCCGCGATGGAGGCCTTCGAGGGTGACGGCCCGCATGCCGCCCGGGACGCGCACGCGATCGGTGACCTCGGCGACGGTGCCCACGGCGGCGTACTCGCTCTCGTGACGCGGCACGAGCACCACGCGGTCCTCGTCGCCGACGTCGACCGTGAGGGTGACGTTCATGCCGGGGAAGACGACGGTGTCCTCCAGCGGGACGAGCAACAGATCGGTCAAGGCAAGATCACGCTCCAAGCTGTAGTAGGTATCCGAATTGTAGCTACTCAGCTTCGATCTCCGCAGCCTCGAGAGCGGACTCGAGGTGCGGGTGCTCCTCGACGCGCACCACGCGGCCGTCCCGCACGTGGACGACGGCGGCCCAGCGGCCGAGGAGGTACGAGCGGCGGCTCTGCAACGGCCGCTCGTCGGAGGGGTCGAGCTCGATCCGCGAGAAGCGCATGCTCACGACGACCCGGTCGGCCAGGCCGATCGCGCGGTCGACGACGACGTGGTAGTTCTCGGCGGCGCGCTCGGCGACCACCTCGAGGACGCGGTCGCGGCTGACGACGATCGCCTCCGAGGCGCCGGCCGCCACCCACTCCACGTCCGGATCGAGCATCGCCTCGATCGCCTCGAGGTTTCCTTCCACGAACGCGTGGTAGCCGCGCAGGAGGAGCTCGGCGCTCTCGTGGCTCTCGTGGCTCATGCGTCCCGAGTGTAGGCGGCTACGCAGCGTCGCTAGACTGGGTCACCCAGGGGCCCATAGCTCAGCTGGGAGAGCGTCGCGCTGGCAGCGCGAAGGTCGCCGGTTCGAGCCCGGCTGGGTCCACTCGCGGTGGGTGTCGAACCGGAAGAGTGGCGTACGCCCGCGCGGCAGCTTCTGAGGTTGCGCCGGTTGGAGGTCGCGGTACCCGCCGTCCTCGTCGTCGTCGCGCTGGCGGTGGCCGGTTCGGTGTCGGGATCCGGCGTGGCGTTCGCCCTCGCCGGCGTTGCGGTCCTCGTCGCTGCGCTGCTGTGGCGCTTCGTCGGGCGGCGCTACGGGTCCTGGGGGTACGCGGAGCGCGAGGACGATCTGCTCGTCCGGCGCGGAGTGATGTTCGCGCGCCTGTCGGTCGTGCCGTACGGGCGGATGCAGTTCATCGACGTGACGGCGGGTCCGCTCGAGCGCGCGTTCGGCCTCGCGACGGTGCGGCTGCACACGGCGGCGGCGGCCACCGACGCGCGCATTCCCGGACTGGAGCGCGACGAGGCGGCCCGCCTGCGCGACCGGCTGGCCGAGCTCGGCGAAGCGCAGGCGGCCGGCCTGTGACCGGCGGAGCCCCCGCAGGGTGGCAGCGGCTGCATCCGCTCTCACCGGTCGTGCGAGGCGGGAGAGCGACCATCGCGATCGGCTTCCTGCTGATCCCGATCGCCCTCGGCAGCGACACGTTGAGCAACGCGACGCCGCAGATCGTGGTCGTCTCGGTCCTCGCTCTCGGCGGCTTCGTCTCGTGGCTCGTGACGCGATGGCGGATCGAGGACGACGGCCTGCGGATCGAGACCGGACTCCTCCGGCGGCAGTCGTTGCGCTTCCCACTGGCCCAGGTACAGGCCATCGACGTCGTCCGTCCCGGGCTGGCGCGGATGTTCCGGGTCGCCGAGCTGCGGCTGCGGATGGCGGGTTCGAGCGGGGCGACGGCGCGGCTCGCCTACGTCGCCGAGCGCGAGGTAGAACCCCTCCGCGACCGGCTGCTCGCGCTCGCACGCGGGGCGCGGCGCGACGAGGCGGTGTCCCTCGCCGCCACGGAGGGGGAGCCGGCCAACGCAGAGGAACAGGTCCTGGCCACCGTCGCAACCGGGCCGCTCGTCGCATCGGTCGTTCTCGAGAACGGGTGGCTGATCGCGATCCTCGCGGGCCTGCTCGCCGGCTTCGCCGTCTCTCCCGGCACCGTCGGACGAGTGCTCGGCGGAGGCGGCTTCGTCTGGGCGATCAGCATGGTCACCTTCCTCTGGCGCCGCTTCAACCAGCAGTACCGGCTGACGGTCGCCGAAGGCCCCGACGGCCTGCACCTGCGCGGCGGTCTCGTGGCGTTGACGGCCGAGGTGATCCGGCCCGGTCGCGTGCAGGCGGTGCGGCTGGTCGAGCCGATGCTGTGGCGGCCGCTCGGCTGGTGCCGGCTCGAGGTCGACGTCGCCGGCCGGCAGCGCAGCAAGGGCGAGGGAGAGGCGCAGCGAGGCCAGCTGCGGGCCCTGCTGCCGGTCGGCAGCCGTGCGCTCGCGATCGAGCTCGTCGACCGGCTCATGCCCGACCGACCTCGAGAGCTCTCGCCGCCGCCGCGCCGCGTGCTCTGGAAGAGCCCGCTCCGCTACCGGGCGCTGAGCTGGGGCCGCAGCGAGACCTGTGTCGCGACGACGAGCGGCCGGCTGCGCCGTGCCACCTGCTGGGTCCCTCTGGAGAAGGCGCAGAGCCTTCGCCACGTGCAGGGGCCCGTGCAGCGACGGCTCCGGCTGGCCACCGTCCACGTGGATACGGCGGGACGGGCCGTCCACGCGACGCTGCGCGATCGCGACGTCGGCGAGGCCGCCGCCGCGCTCGCCGACCTCACGGATCTCGCACGCGCCGCGAGGAGACGATCGGCCTTCGCCTAGCCGCATTGGCGGGTCCGGCCGGGGTCCGTGACAATGCGGCATGTTCGAGATCGGTGGGAGCCTGCGCGAGGCCCGCCTGAAGCGAGGGCTCACCCCCGCCGACGTCCAGAAGGCGATCCGCATCCGCGACCGCTACCTCCAGGCGCTCGAGGAGGAGCGCTGGGAGCTTCTGCCAGGTGACGCGTACGTGAAGGGCTTCCTGCGCACGTACGCCGACTACCTCGGCCTCGACGGGAACCTCTACGTCGAGGAGTACAACAGCCGCTTCGCGCGCCCCGACGAGCAGCCGCACCTCGTGCCGGAGCGGTTCGCGCGGACGAGCACGCCCTTCGGCGGCGTCGGGTTCCTGCGCCCGCTGGTCGCCGTCGGCGCCATCGTCGCGGTCGTCGCCGGCTTCACCGCCTGGCAGCTCAGCGGCTCGTCAGGCAACAGGCAGGGGACGCCGCCGACGACCTCCGGCCACACCACGACCGCCACGCACCACACGGCGCCGAGGAAGAAGACGCACCCGAAGAAGCACGTCTCGACCGCACTCCCGAGCCGCGCCGTCCTCGTCGCGTCGCGCGGCAACTCGTGGCTCTGGGTCCGCTCGGGCAGCGCGACCGGGGCGACCGTCTTCGAGGGCACCCTCCTCCAGGGCAAGACCTTGCCCGTGAACCTGGCGAGCGGCCCGGTCTGGATCCGCATCGGCGACCCGACGAGCATCGACGTCCGCCTCGGCGGCAAGCTCGTGCACGGACTGCCGACGCAGGTCGGCAACGTGCTCCTGACGCGCCGGGGTGTGCGGCCGGCCTAGACGGCGGCGGCGTCGACCTCGACCGCGGGCACGTCGCTCCACAGCTCCTCGAGTCGGTAGTACTCGCGCGCGTCCGGCGTGAACACGTGGAGGACGACGTCGAGGTAGTCCGCCACGATCCAGGCGCCCTCGCGCGTGCCGTCGACGCTCCGCGGCAGCAGCCGCTCGTCCTGCTTCAGCCGCGAATGCACCTCGTCCCAGATCGACGCGGTCTGCCGCGCATTGCGGCCGGTCGCGATCACGAAATAGTCCGTGAAGGTGCACTCGGGCCGCATGTCGAGGATCACGACGTCCTCGGCCAGCTTCTCGAGCGCGAGAGCGGCAATACGGCGGGCCTGTTCGAGTGAGGTCAGTGTCTGCTCGTGTCCTCTAGTCGCGGTCTTCCAGTGTATCTCCGGCTCGCGGCCGGTAAAGCGCGCGCTCGGCCACGAGCTGCGCGACGGCCGGAGGAACGAGCCCGTCCAGCGGCTCTCCCGCGGCGACGCGGGCGCGGACGGCTGTCGAGGCGGCGGGATTCGGCTCGATCTCGAAGAAGACCACGCGCTCCGGCTGGTCGACCTGCTCGAGGACCTGGTCGAGCTCGCCCCGCGGGAACCCGGGCCGGGTGGCGACCGCGATGCGCGTGCGCTCGAGCACCTCCTGAGGCTCGCTCCAGGACAGGAAGCTGCGGAACTGGTCGGCGCCGATCACGAAGACGGGATCGTCGAACGGCTCCGCTCGCAGGAGCTCGACCGTCCTCGGGTGCGGGTCGAGGCGGACGTCGTCGGCGGGGAACGCGGCGCGGGCGAGCGCGAGGCGATCCTCCGCCGGCGCATGCACCGCTCGGTGGGCCGGCCGCTCGTTCACGAGGACGACGAGCCGCGCGACGTCGAACCGCTCCCTCGCCGCGTCGGCGACGGCGACGTGACCGAGATGCGGAGGATCGAAGGCGCCGCCGTACAGGACTACTCCCACTCGAGCAGCTCCTCCCCCACCTCGACCTCGTCCCCGGCGCGCGCACCTGCGGCACGGAGGATCGCCTCGAGCTCGGCCTCTGCCGGCGGCGTGCCCGTGACGCGGAAGCCGCGGTCGGTACGGTAGACGCGGAACGCCCGCCGGGCTGGCCGCGGCCGGTAGACGAGGAAGTCGACGATCTCCTCGACCGGCTCGGCCGCCTCCTCGGCGACTGCCTGCGGCAGGAGCTCGAAGAGCGTCTTGCGCAGGTCGTCGAGCCCGGCGCCGGTCGCCGCGGAGATGCGAAGGACGCGGAGGATCCGCTCGTCCTCCACGTCGAACCCGGGCGGCTGCGGGCGGAGGTCGATCTTGTTGAGGACGACGACCTGCGGGCGCTCGTCGAGCCCCGCGCCGTAGGCGGCGAGCTCCGCGTCGATCGTGCGCCAGCGCTCGTCGGCGTCGTCCTCGGCCGAGTCGATCACGTGCACGAGCAGCCTGGCGCGCTCGAGGTGGGCGAGGAACTCGTGCCCGAGCCCGACGCCCTCGCTCGCGCCCTCGATCAGCCCCGGCACGTCCGCGACGACGAGCTGCCGCCCGTCGGGCGCCTCCACCGTCCCCAGCACCGGCGACAGCGTCGTGAACGGATACTCGGCGACCTTCGGCCGCGCGTTCGAGATCCGGGTCAGGAGCGACGACTTGCCGGCGTTCGGAAGGCCGACGAGCGCCGCATCCGCGAGGAGCTTCAGACGGAGCTCGATCTCGCGCTCCTCGCCGGGCAGGCCGACCTCGGCGAAGCGCGGCGTCTGCCGTCTCGGCCCGGCGAAGTGCTTGTTGCCGCGTCCCCCCGCTCCACCCTCCGCCACGACGACGCGTGCGTCGGGGTGGGCGAGATCCGCGACGAGTTCGTCGCCCTCGAACACCTGGGTCCCGACGGGGACGCCGAGCACGGCGTCGTCCCCGCGCGCGCCGTTGGAGAGCCGGCCGCCGCCCACGCCGCCGCGTCCCGCCCTCAGCTTCTGGTTCGGCCGGAAGCCGGAGAGGTCGCGCCGCCGCGGATCGGCGACGAGCACGACGTCGCCGCCGTCGCCGCCGTCGCCGCCGTCGGGCCCTCCGCGCGGGACGTACTTCTCGCGCCGGAAGTGGATCGAGCCGTCACCGCCCTTGCCGGCGATCGCGGTCAGTCGCGCTCGGTCGTGGAACATCGGGAGAAGCGTAGAGTGGCCGGATGGACGGCGAGGTCGGGGTGACGGTCGTCGGGAGCGAACCGGAGGCGGAGCTGGCGTGTCAGCTGCTCCGTACCGAGAACATCGCCTGCTACCACCGTCCGACGACCTTCGCCGCGGGCGCCGGCGACGGTCTCGCGTCAGGTGGGAGTCCGCGCGAGATCGTCGTCCGGGCTGCGGACGCGAGACGCGCGCGCGAGCTGCTCCTGGACGGCTAGTCCTGCTCGACCGAGACGAAACGGCGCTCGCCGCTCGTCCGGAAGGCGACCTTGCCGTCGCGCTTCGCGAAGATCGTGTCGTCCCTGCCGATCCCCGCGCCCGGGCCCGGGCGGAAGCGCGTGCCGCGCTGGCGCACGAGGATCATCCCCGCCGACACGTCCTGGCCGGCGAAGAGCTTCACGCCGAGCATCTTCGGATTGGAGTCGCGGCCGTTCCGCGACGAGCCGAGTCCTTTCTTGTGTGCCATTAGCTCTTCTCCTCGAGTGCCGATTCCAGTGCTGCGAGCGCGCCCTTGCGGGCCTTGCCGGAGCGCTCGTGCTCGAGCGCCGCTTCGACCTGCTCGCGGCTCCAGCCGCCCGCCGCCTCCGAGAGCTGCGCGATCGTCATCGACGCGTAGCCATCCGGAAGCGCCGCTTCGGTCTTCGCCTCGGGCGCAGCATCGGATTCGTGCGGCGCCGCTGTCGACTTCTTCGCCGCGCGCTTGCCGCCGCCGATCGACTCGATCTCGATCCGCGTCAGACGGCTGCGGTGGCCGGCGTGCTTCTTGTACCCGGTGCGGCGGCGGTACTTGCCGATGCGGATCTTCTCACCGAGCTCGTGCCCGACGACGCGCGCGGTGACGGTCGTGGACGGCGCGAGATCCGGCGTGCCGTCGCCGCCGACGAGCAGGACGCGCGGCTCGACGGTCGCGCCCTCGTCGACGCGGAGGCGGTCGACGAGCAGCCGCTCGCCCTCGTGGACGCGGTACTGCTTGCCGCCGAGACTGATGATCGCGTAGGAGCTCATGGCGTGGAAACGCGGGCCTGCGCCCGCGAGTCGGCAGTGTAGCTAACGATCCGTCTCGAGCTCGTCGGCCCACTCGGACATGGGCACGTACTCGAACTCGCCGTTGCCCGCCGGAGATTCCTCGGCCCGGGGCTCCTCGGCGTGCGACTCCTCGGACTCCGCCGGACTCTCCGCCTCGACGGCCGCCTCGGAACCGTTCTGCGACGCGGTCGCGGGCTTCTTCTTCCGGTTGCGGCCGCCGCGTGAGCCTCGACGCGTCTTCTTCTTCGGCTTCGGCGCCTCCCCGGCGCCCTCGGACGCGGCCTTGTCATCCGCCTCGGTCTCCGGCTCGGCGGGCGCCTCGGGCTCGGGAGCGGGAGCCTCCTCCACGCGCGCGACCGCGCCGTCGCGGCCGAGATCCTCGCCCGGGACGTGGATGGTCACGCCCCGCGACGGCTCGGGCGACGGCTCGGGCGACTCCTCGGTCGCCCCTTCGGCCTCAGCGTCGGCAGCTGCTTCCGCGGTCGCCGGCTTCTTCCGCTTGCGGCCGCCCCGCGAGCCGCGCCGCGTCTTCTTCTTCGGCTTCGGCGCCTCCTCGGCCTCCGCATCGGACGTCTCCTCGACCTCGGCGGCTTCCGGCTCGGCCTCGGCCACCGGCGCCTCGGCCTTCGGCTCGTCCGGCTCGCGCTCCTTTGCGCCCGCACCCTTCCGCGCGGGCGGCTTGCGCGTCGGCTTCTCGGCCTCGCCCTCGGCCGTCAGCGGCTCGGGCGACGCCTCCTTCGTCTTCCGCATCGCTACGGCGTAGGCGCGGCCGTCGAGCACGCGCTCGACGCGCACCTTGATGCGCTTGCCGACGAGCGACGCCGAGTCGGCGACGACGATGTCGAGCCCGTCGAGCTTGCCGACGGCGGCGGCGCCGTCGTAGCGGTCGACCTCGACGAGCTGCACCATGATCTCGGCGTCCTCGCTCACCGGCGCGGCCGGCGCCAGGTCGACGAGTTTGCCCTCGCCGAGGACGACGAAGTGGTCGAGGTGTGTCTCCGGCTTGCCCTCGAGGAAGAACCGCTTCTTCGTCACCGCCTCGAGCTCGAGCAGCCGCCGCGCGCCCGGTCCGACGAGCGCGCTCGCGATCGGCTCGGCGAGCTCGACGCGGAACGCCTGCGACCGCGAGCCCGCGGCGAGCGAGCGCAGCCGGCGCTCGACGTCGATCGCGGCCGAGGCCTCGGAGTAGACGATGCCGTCGCCGCCGCAGGTCGGGCACTTCCGGGTCATCACCTCGCGCGGGCCGTCGGTCACGTTCTGGCGCGTCATCTCGACGAGGCCGAGCGGCGAGATCTCGACGACGTACGTCTTCGTCCGGTCGCGCTCGAGCTCGGTCCGCAGCGCCTCCTCGACGGTCGCCCGGTTCTTCGGGTTGGCCATGTCGATGAAGTCGATGACGATGATCCCGCCGATGTCGCGCAGCCGCAGCTGGCGTACGACCTCCTTCACGGCCTCGAGGTTGTTCTTCGTGATCGTGTCCTCGAGCCGGCCGCCAGCGTTCTTGCCGCGGCCGCCGACGTAGCGGCCGGTGTTGACGTCGATGACCGTGAAGGCCTCGGCGTAGTCGAAGACGAGGTAGCCGCCGGAGGGAAGGTCGACGCGGCGGACGAGCGTCGACTTGATCTCCTGCTCGACGCCGAACGCCTCCATGAGCGGCGTCTTCTCCTTGTAGCGGACGACGCGCTCGACCATGTGCGGCGACGTCTTCTTCAGGTAGCCGACGATTCGCTTGTACGTGCGCTCGTCGTCGACGTACGCCTTCTCGAAGTCGTCGGTGAAGAGGTCGCGGACGACGCGCAACGGCAGCTCGGCCTCCTGGTAGACGAGCTCCGGCGCCTTGGCGTTCTTCGCCTTCGCCTGGATCGACTTCCAGAGTCGCTGCAGGAAGACGAGGTCGAGCTCGATGTCCTCCTCGGACGCCCCCTCGGCGGCAGTGCGGACGATCACGCCGCCCTCCTTGACGTCGAGCCGCTTGAGAATGTCCTTCAACCGGTTGCGCTCGTCGTCGTCGAGCCGGCGCGACACCCCGAGGCCCTCTCCCTGCGGCACGAAGACGACGAACCGCCCGGGCAGCGAGATCTGCGTCGTCAAGCGGGCGCCCTTCGTCTTCATCGGGTCCTTGACAGCCTGGACGAGGATGGTCTGGCCGCGGGAGACGAGGTCCTGGATCTTGCGCCCGTGGCCCTTCTCGAGCTCCGGCCGGACGATCTCGTCGACGTAGAGGAAGCCGTTCTTCTCGAGGCCGATCTCGACGAATGCCGCCTCCATCCCGGGGAGGACGTTGTCGACGCGGCCGAGGTAGATGTTCCCGGCGATCGAGCGGCGCTCCGGCCGCTCGAGGTAGACCTCGGCGACGCGACCGTCCTCGAGGACCGCGACGTCGCGCTCGCCGACGTCGACGGCGACCAGCAGCTCGCGCTTCGCCTTGGGCAGCGACGGCCGGCGCTGCGGCTCGCGGCGGCGGCGGGTCGACTGGTCGCGGCGGCGTTCCTGCCGCTGGGAGAGCTCGCGGCGCTGCGGCTGCTTCGCCTCCGCCTTCTCCTTCCGCACCGGCGGCGTGGTCGTGCCGGCGGTGGAGGAGCCGGACTTCTTGCGTCCACGCCCGCCACGGCTGCCGCGGCGGCGCTTCGGCCTGGTCGGATCGGTGGGTTCGGTTTCGGCCGCCTCGGCGGCCGTCTCGGTCAGGTCTGGCTGAGGCTTGGCCTCGAGCTGGTCAGCGGAACGTTGGTCGTCGGAAGACTTCTTCTTCCGGATACGGAACCAGGGCAAGTAAAAGCTCCTTCGTGGGAGCGCGCGGCTGCTACCCCAGATGAGGTGCGCGCGCGCTCGTTGTCAATGAAAAGGCTTGGCATGGCCTACCGGCTCAGGGTAGCAATCGCCTCCGCGGGGTCCGTCCGAGCCCGGACCTACGATCCCGGCCATCCCCGATTGGGAGGTGAATGGTGGTGGCAATGCGCGAGGCCGAAGAGCTCTTGCTGATCGAGGAGGCGGATGCGTGGTTCGAGTACCTCGAGGCTACCCGGAGCCAGTCGGAGAGCCGCTACCGCGAGATCGAGCCCTGGGCCTGGTCTCGCCTGACGCAGCGGCTGCGCGCGATCAAGGCGCGCCGAGCGAGGCTCCGGCCCGCGGCGGCATAGCAGCCAGCGAGAAGCGCAGCCGCGCGGCCTCGCCGAGCGCGCGCGTCCCCGCGAAGGCCACTGCTCCCTTCAGGGCCCAGCCTGCTCCCGGCGCGAGGTCCAGCGCCTCGCGCGCGAGCGCTCGCAGGCCGAAGCCCGCGCCGAGCGTGGCCGCGAGCTCCGGCACCAGGTCACGCGCGTCGTCCGCGCCGTAGGCCTGCGCAAGACGCAGCACGAGACGGAGCTGGTTCAGCACGAGGACCGGCAGGTCCGCGCCGGGGATCCAGATCGCAGCCGCCAGCACTCCGTTCTTCCGCGAGAAGGACGCGACGAGCTGCCCGCACACCGCTTCGCGGAGCAGAGGGAGGCGCGCCGCGAGCGGCGCTCCCTTCTCCCCGAGCTCCGCCGCGATGGTGTGCACGATCGCCTCGAGGGGAAACGCCTCGCCCGCACCGACCGGGACGACGTCCGTCGCGAGGACGTAGGGAATCGTGCCGTGCTGCGCGAAGCCCACCGCGACGACGACGACCGGGACGCGCGCCCGCCGCGCCCGGCGCAGCACGGCCACGTCCTCGTCCGCCGGTTGCGCGGCGAGCACGTGCACGTACACGCCGGCGCCCTCGGGAGCGCCGAGCCGGACGGCGCCCGGCTCCGCACGCCCCCGGAGGAACTGCTGCCTCAGGACGGGCGCGAGCTCGGCCGCCCCGCCGACGGCGAGGACGTGCTCGCCCGATCCGGAGGAGTCGATCTCGCGCAGCAGCTTCCGGACCGCCCCGGCCGAGAGGGGCAGCCGAGGCATCAGCGTCGGCGCGAGTAGCGTGCCACGCGTCCGCGCGCGTGGATCGCGAGCAGCACGCCCATCGCCGCGAGGTTCGCGATCAGCGACGAGCCGCCGACGCTGACGAACGGCAAGGGGATCCCGGTGATCGGTGCGATGCCCATCGTCATGCCGACGTTGACGAAGATCTGGAAGAGGAGCGCGACCACGATGCCGCCCGCGACGACCGCCGAGAACAGATCGCGCGCCACCGTGACCACGCGCAGGCCGCGCCAGAGCACGAGGAGGTAGAGACCGAGCAGGAGCGCCGCGCCGACGAAGCCCCGCTGCTCGGCGAAGCCCGCGAAGACGAAGTCGGTTCCGCTCTCCGGCAGGAAGCCGAGCTTGACCTGGCTCGAGCCGTTCGGGCCGCGGCCGCGGATCTGCCCCGAGCCGATCGCCGCCTTCGACTGCTCGAGGTTGTACCGCGCGTCGACCGAGCACGTTGTCGGATGCGTGAAGCAGGTCAGGCGCTGCTGCTGGTAGCCCTTGAGCACCGTGACGCCGGCCGCAGGACCCGCCCACAGAACGCCGACGACGATCAACACGACGACGGCCCCGAGCGCCGTGAGGTGCCGCCAGGGCACGCCGGATACGAACAGCATCGCGCCGAGCGCCGCGAGGTAGACGAGCGCCGTGCCGAGGTCGGGCTGCGCGAAGACGAGCAGGACCGGCACGAGGCCGAGACCGACGACCCTCAGCGTCGTCGCCCAGGAGTTGCCGGCGCGCTGCCGCTCGACCAGCATCCCCGCGAGGGCGAGGACGAACAGGAGCTTCCCGAACTCCGACGGCTGGAACGTGAAGAAGCCGAGGCTGATCCATCGTGTCGAGCCGTGGGCCGCGTGCCCGACGAGCAGCACGAACGCGATCACGACTGCCGTGCCGACGAAGATCGCGCGCCAGTAGCGCCGGTAGAGATCGGGATCGACGAGCGCCGCGGCGACGAGTGCGACCCCTCCCACGCACGCGTAGAGGATCTGCCGGTTGAGGTAATAGGTCGGGTCGCTCGGGAGCGCAAACTTCGTCACGCCCGCGATGCCCCAGAGGCCGACGACGACGAGCGCGGCGACGCCGACCAGCAGGATCCAGTCGAGGGAGCGGACGATGGCGAGCAGGCGCGGAGCGTCGCGCTCGGCGCGCAGCCCCGCCCGTTGTGATCCTGCGTACTCGAGCATCAGGCGCTCATCAGTCGGAAGGATGAACCGTTGTCGGAGGAACCGGGATGTTGAAGAACTTCGCGAAGACCCGCTCGGCCGCCGGCGCTGCGGCCGCGCCGCCCTCTCCGCCGTTCTCGATCACGGCGCAGACGACGATCTTCGCGTCGGTCGCGGGACCATAGCCGCACCACCAGGACTGGCTCTCGTTATGGGTGTAGCCCGGCACTGGCGTCACGACCTTCTCGGCGGTTCCGGTCTTGCCCGCGATCGGGATCGGGAAGTTGCCGAACACGCCGTACGACGTACCGAACGAGTCGTGCGTGCCCATGTAGAGGCCCTCCTGAACGTCCTTCAGGTACGCGGGATCGAGACCGGGGATCCGCCGGGGCGCGGGCGGCGGCGGCGTCGGAACGATCGTCCCGTTTGCGTTCTCGACGTCGTTGAGGACGTGCGGCGTCACGAGCTCGCCGCCGTTCGCGATCGCCGCGTACAGCCGTGCCATCTGCAGCGGAGTCACGAGCAGGTTGCCCTGGCCGATCGCAAGCGTGATCGAGTCGCCCGGCTTCCAGAGCCGGTCGATCCGCCAGTTGGAGTCGGTCGCCTTCGTATAGATCCGGTGCTTCCAGCCGATCGTCGGCACGAGACCGGCCGCTTCAGGGCGGACGTCGAATCCGGTCTTGCGGCCGAAACCGAACTTCCTCGCCCACTTCTGCAGCGGCTGCCCGCGGTCGGCTGGCAGTGCGTAAAAGGAGTCCCCGGCCCGGTAGAAGTACGTGTCGCACGAGTAGGCAAGCGCCGTCGGCAGGTCCATGCCCTGGTCGACGAACGGATCCCAGTTGTGAAAGACGTGGTGCGAGTTGTCGTACGGCGAGGTGTACGTCCCGGTACAGGGATAGAGGGCATGGGGCTTGATCAGGTGCTCCTCGAGCGCCGCGATCGCCGTGAGCGGCTTGAACGTGGAGCCAGGCGGATACGTGCCGTCGGTCGCGCGGTCGAGCGCCGGGTAGTTCCTCGCGAGGGCGGTGCCGTTCGTGAGCCCCTGCGCGGCCAGCTTGTGGCCGGTCACGCGCCCGCTGTAGACCGACGGTTCGTACGTGGGCGCGGAGGCGAGCGCGAGGATCGAGCCGTCCTTCGGGTTCAGCGCGACGATGGCGCCGCCGTCCGCCGCCCATTGGCCGTTGTTCTTGGCGAGCTGGATGCCGTACTGAAGAGCGTTCTGGGCGGCGATCTGGAGCCGTGCGTCGATCGTGAGACGCACCGTCTCTCCCGTCGTCGGCGCGGTCGTCAGGAGGCGGGGGCTGCGCGGCCGACCGAGAGAGTCGACCCGGACCCGCGCCGAGCCCGGGACGCCGCGGAGATACGTGTCGAACGCCGACTCGATTCCGGTCAGGCCGACCACCTTGCCGGCCGACTGGGCGTCCTGGCCCGCGTAGCCCAGCAGCTGCGCGGCCAGCGATCCGTGCGGGTAGCTCCTGATGTAGCTACGGGCCAGGTTCACGCCGGGGAACTGGGCGGCGCGCTCCTCGAGATACGTGAGCATCGGCCCGGTCGCCTCGGTGCGGACGACGATCGGGTCGAGCATGTCGCCGCGACGCCGCTGTTCCAGGATCAGCTTCGTGACCCGGCGGACGGAGACGCGCGCGACGTACGAGAGCCTGCGGAGCTCGGCCACTCGCCGGGCATGGGTCTTCGGCAGGCCCGAGAGGGAGAGCTCGACCGAGGTGACCGGCTGGTTCGAGACGAGGATGTTCCCGTTCCGGTCGAGGATCGGCCCGCGTGGCGCCTGGACGCTCACGGTGCGGACCTGGTTGGCCTGCGCCTGCGCGGCGTAGTGCGCCCCGGAGAGCACCTGCAGCGCCCAGAGCCGCATGAGGAGAGCGGCGAAGCCGATCACGATCAGTCCTCCGAGCAGGGCGACCCGTCGCGCGAGCTTCGGCGTCAGGCGATAGGGCTCGACCGCAGCCTCCTCGGCGTCGGGCTCCTCCTCGCGCACACGCCGCGAGCGAAGCCACGCCGGGGGCCGGGTCGTCGTGCTAGCCAAGGAGCTGCACCTCCGCCGCCAGCTCTTCCCGCTCGACCGGCCGCAGCAGCCGCCGCACGAGCGCGTAGAGCGGCGCGGTGAGGATGAGGTTGAGGACGATCGCCGGCACGAGGCTGCGCACGACCGCTCCGGCGGGCGCGCTCTCCCCGAGCACGAAGTGCACCACGAGCAGGCCGAGCTGGTAGAGGACGGTGACGACGGCGACCGAGAGGAACGGCGCGTGCGCGCGGTCTCGGCCCGTCGTCTCTCCGTACCGGCCGATCCAGTAGCCCGACAGCGTCAGCACGAGCGACGTCAGGCCGAGCGTGCCCAGCGAGGCGGTATCGACGAGGAGCCCCGCGAAGAAGCCGCCGACGGCGCCGGAGACGCTGCCGCGAAGGAGCGCGAAGCCGACGAGCGAGACGAGCAGGACGTCGGGCACGGCGCCGAAGACGTGCGCCTGGGAGAAGACCGAGACCTGCGCGATCGCCGCCACGAACAGCAAGGCGGCGGCCTTGACGCCGTCGAACAGCGTCATCGGCGCGGATTCTTGGGGACGAGCACCGCGACCGCGTCGAGGGAGCCGAGGTTCGCGAACGGCTGCACCTGCACCTGGAGGAACGTCGCCGTGTCGGTCGCGCCGACCGAGAAGACGCGTCCGATCGGGATGCCGTACGGATAGAGATCCGGGTACTGCTTGCTGTGCGTCCCGTTGGTGACGATCACATCGCCCTTGTGGACGACCTTCTGCTTCGCGACCTCGGAGAGCTGAAGCGTCCCCGACCCCGCGCCGGGCCGGACGCCGCCGCGCACCTGGGTGCGAAGGTCGCGAGCGGCGACGAAGCTGTCCGGGTCGGTGAGCAGCGTCACGACCGCGGTGTGCGGGAAGACGTTCGAGATGATCCCGACGAGGCCGTCGCCGCTCACGACCGGCGAGTTCCGGCGGATGCCCGCGGACGTTCCCGCATCGATCACCAGACTGTGCGTGAACGGGCCGCTGGGCGAGGAGATGACCCAGGCGTTGACGGCACTGAAGCCGTTCGGGAAGGTCGAGGCCTGCTCGAAATGGAGCAGCTTCTCGAGCTGCCGCGCCCTGGCGGCGGCCGCGGCGTTGGCGATGACCTGCTCCCTGAGCTTGACGTACTCCCGCTTCAGCTTCTCGTTCTGTGACTTCGCGCTGGAGAGGCTCGAGAGGTAGTCATAGGCGTCGCGGAACGGCTGCGCGACCCGGGTCGCGGCGACCTGGAAGGGGCGCAACGCTGTCGAGCCGGCGCCCTGCAGGCTGTGGAGCGCTCCCGACGTCGGCGAGCGGAACGAGATCGTGATCAGGGTCAGCGCGACGAGGACCAGGACGACGACAACCGTCCGGCGGACGAGCGCGCTGCGAGCCTTCGAGGGGTACGGCGTCGGCTTCGAGCGCTGGACGGACGATGCGAGCACCGCCGCGCGCGCGCTGCGACTGGGTGGAGCCACCGCCACAGGTTACCGCGGCTGCCTGCCGGCTGAGTAGGAGCGGCCTAGTAGCGGCGGCCGTTGCGCGAGCGGGCCTTGTTGCTGCGGTGGATCGCCTCGAACTCCTCGAGGCTCCGGCCGGAGCCGACGGCGACGCACGTCAGCGGGCTCTCGGCGAGGTGGACCGGCATCTGGGTCTCGTGCCGCAGCCGCTCGTCGAGGCCGGTGAGGAGCGAGCCGCCACCGGCGAGGACGATCCCGCGGTCCATGATGTCCGCGGCGAGCTCCGGCGGCGTCTTGTCGAGTGTCGACTTGATCGCCTCGATGATCTGCGTCACGGGCTCGTCCAGCGCGCGGCGGATCTCCTCCGAGGTGAGGATGACCGTCTTGGGCAGGCCGGTGAGCATGTCGCGCCCGCGCACCTCGGCCTGCAGCTCCTCGCGCAGGTCCCATGCGGAGCCGATCTCGAGCTTGATCTCCTCCGCCGTCTGCTGGCCGATGAGGAGCTTGTAGTCGCGCTTGATGTGGTTGATGATCGCCTCGTCCATCTCGTCCCCGCCGACCCGCAGCGACTGCGAGACGACGATGCCGCCCAGCGAGATGACCGCGACCTCGGTCGTGCCGCCGCCGATGTCCACGATCATGTTTCCGGTCGGCTCGGCCACCGGGAGCCCGGCCCCGATCGCGGCGGCCATCGGCTCCTCGATCAGATAGGCCTGGCGCGCGCCGGCGGACAGCGTCGCCTCCTCCACCGCTCGCTTCTCGACGCCGGTCACGCCGGACGGAACGCAGACCACGACGCGCGGGTGCGCGAAGCGGTGCTGGTGCACCTTCTGGATGAAATGGCGGAGCATCTGCTCGGTCACGTCGAAGTCGGCGATCACGCCGTCCTTGAGCGGGCGGATCGCCTGGATCGTCCCCGGCGTCCGTCCGAGCATCCGCTTCGCCTCGACGCCGACCGCGTGCACCTCCCCCGAGCGCTGGTCGATTGCGACGACCGACGGCTCCGAGAGGACGATCCCGCGTCCGCGCACGTAGACGAGCGTGTTCGCGGTGCCCAGGTCCACCGCCATATCGCGGCCGCCGAAGCCAGTCAGTCCGGAAAAGAGGCCCATAGACCGCCCGGAGCATATCCGCAAAGTCACGAAGTCCTGACGGAGGCTCGACTCTCGGGTCACGGCTTGCGAGCTAGCCTCGGGACGAGCGACGACGGAGGCCAACGTGAACGTGGTGACGCTGATCGGCAACCTCGCGACCGAGGTCGAGGTGCGGGCGGTCGGCCCCGACAAGAAGGTGGCGAGCTTCGTGCTCGCGGTCGACCGTCCGAGCGGGGACGGCGGCGCGGACTTCGTCCGTGTGTCGGCGTGGGACCGGCAGGCGGAGCTGCGTGCCGAGTACCTCGGCAAGGGACGGCGTATCGCCGTCGACGGGCGGTTGAGGTCGCGCTCCTGGGAGGACGAGGGGAAGCGTCGCAGCGCGCTCGAGGTGGTCGCTCGGCGCGTGGAGTTTCTCGGCGGCGGACCGCGCGACGACGAGCGGGGAAAGGGCGCGGAGGTGATTCCGTTCGAGGCGCCCGCGGCGGTCTAACCGAGGGAGTCCACGAAGCCGCGTATCGCGGCGAGGCAGGCGTCGGGTCGCTCGCCGATCAGGAGGTGGCCGCAACCGGCGATCGTCCGCAGCGGTGCCCGCAGACGGCGTGCGTACTCCATCCCGTCCTCGACCCGAACCCAGTGGTCGCTCGCTCCCCAGAGGCAAAGGCAGGGACACGCGACACGGTCGAGCTCGTCGCGAGGGTCGGAGACGAGAAGCGCGCGCCCCGCCTGGCGTGTGTCCGTGTGCTGCGCGGGGCCGGCGAGGAAGGCTTCGGCAAGCTCCGGCTCGAGAGCGTCGGGATCCGCGGCGCCCCACCAGCCGAACGCGACGCGGCGGCCGAGCCGTGAGTGCGCCCACCGATGGCGGTACGGCGCGATCCAGCGTCCCGGCCGGGCGACGCCGAGGACTGCGAGCGTGACCCGGGCGGCGCGGGACGCCGAGCCGATCCCCGCTGCCGCGACGAGGACGAGGCCGCGCGCCGACTCCGGCCGCAGCACCGCAGCCCGGAGCGCGACGACGCCGCCGAGCGAATGTCCGATCCATACCGCGTCACGACTGTCTTCGGCGTCCACCGTCGCCAGGACGGCTTCGGCCAGCGCGTCGACGTGGCGAGCCTCGGGCAGCGGCGCCGAGCCTCCGTGGCCGGGCAGGTCGGGAACGAGGACGCGGTGACGTGCGGCGAGCGCCGGCGCGAGCGCCTGCCAGTTCTCGATCGTCCCCCCGAGCCCATGCACGAGCACGAGCGGCGCCACCCGATCGTCGGCCGGGCCGCCGACGGCATAGCGAAGGCGCGTCCCGCGCCACTCGAGCTCGCGCTCGTCGAATCCGGCGAGCCTCTGTTTGCCGTCCGTCGGCACGAGGGCATATTCTTTGCGTGATGGATGTTTCTGTGAGGCGGGCCGAGTGAGGCCCGCATTGTCGACAAGCGAGGGTGCGATCTAGCCCGCCAGCGCGTTGCGCGCGGCGGGTTTTTTCGTTCCAGCCGGAAGGAGCCCAACCGATGGCGAATCACCTCACGCCCGAAGAACTGTCGAAGGAGCTCGGTCTCGACAGGCAGGAGGTGATCCGGGTGTGTGTCGAAGAGGGAGTGCCGATCTACCAGGGGAAGATCGACAAGTACCTCTTCCAGGCGCAGCTGCAGGCACTCGCCGCGCAGCAGCCCGCAGCGTAGGCCGCAGGCGTCAGGCGGATTTCTTCGCCGTCGCCTTGCGAGACCGGGAGCCGGCCTTCGAGCCGGCTTTCCCGTCCTTGGAGCCTTCGGCCGAGCGCCGGCTCTGCGCGTCGGCGACGCTCTGCCGCAGCGCCTCCATCAGGTCGATGACGGGCGCCTCGGCGACGGGCTCCGGCGCGACGATCTCCTGGCCGGCGAGCTTCGCCTCGAGCATCTGCGCGAGATCGCGGCGGTAGTCGTTCTCGAAGTCCTCCGGAGCCCAGTCGCCGGCGAGGCTCGAGATGACCTGCTCGGCGAGCGTCAGCTCGGCCTCCTGCACGTCGGTCTCGGCGACCGCCTCCTCGATCTCGTCGCGCGCCCTCACGTCCTCGGCGAAGAAGAGCGTCTCGAGCAGCAGCGCACCGGCCTGGGCACGGATGAGGCAGAGGTTCTCCTTGCCCCAGAGGACGAACTTGCCGACCGCCGCCATCCCCGACTCCTCCATCGCACGCAGGAGGAGCACGTACGGCCGCCGTTGCGCGTCGCCGCCGGCAGGCGCGAGGTAGTACGTGCGGTCGAAGAAGACGGGATCGACGTCCGCGAGCCGCACGAAGCGGAGGATTGCGATCGACTGCGACCGCTGCAGCGCGACGGCCTCGAGATCGGCCTCCTCGACGAGGACGTACTGGCCCTTCGCGAACTCCCAGCCCTTGACGAGCTCGTCGGGCTCGACGTCGCGCTCGTGCACCGGACACCATCGCTTCTGCTTGATCGGCGTGCCGCATTCGCGGTGGAGCGTGCGGAACGAGACATCCTTCCGCTGCGTCGCGAGCGCGAGCCCGACGGGGATGTTGACGAGGCCGAAGCTGATCGATCCGTTCCAGATGGTCCGCATGAGAAATCCAGTGTAGTTGGGGACCGGCGGTTTTCTCGATTCTCATCGGCTTCCCTGCATACGATTCGGCGCATGGAAAGGCGCACCGCGCCCGAGCTCTGGCGCGACGCCGTCGGCGACGCGCCGGCCGAGCCCGCGTATCTCGAGGAGACGGCGGAGGGTTGGCGGCCGGTCTCGTGGGACGAGGCCGCGGAGCGCGTCGACGCACTCGCCCACGGGCTGCTCGCGCGCGGCGTGCGACACGGCGACCGCGTGGCGGTGCTGGCGCAGACGCGGCTCGAGTGGATCCTGCTCGACTGGGCGGTGATGTCGATCGGCGCCGTCGTCGTCGGCCTCTATCCGACGAGCTCGGCGAAGGAGTGCGAATACATCCTCGGCCACTGCGAGGCCGTGCTCGCCTTCACGGAGGACGAGGAGCAGACCCGGAAGCTCGTCTCGATCCGCGGCGCGCTGCCGACGCTACGCGAGATCATCCCCTTCGACTGGCTCGAGAAGCTCGAGTCGCACGGACGCCTCGCAAAGCACCTGCGGCCGGACCCGGTGGAGGAGGACGACCTCGCGACGCTGATCTACACCTCCGGCACGACGGGCCCGCCGAAGGGCTGCATGCTCACGCACCGAAACCTCGTCACAGCCGCGATCCGCGTGGTCGAAGGAATGAACCGGCCGGGCGACGTCGTGCTCCTCTTCCTGCCGCTCGCCCACAGTTACGGCCGGCTCGCCCACCAGGCGGGCACGCATCGCGGCGCGACCGTGGCCCTCGTCGCGGACGTCGCCCGCGTGCCGCAAGCGCTGGCGGCGGTGCGGCCCACGGTTCTCCCGGCCGTGCCGCGCGTGTACGAGAAGGTCCATGCGAACACGCTCGGCGAGATCGAGCGCGCCGGGGGGGTGCGCAAGCGGATCGGGCTCTGGGCGTTGGGCGTCGGCGCCCGGGTGAGCCGTGCGCAGCGGGAGGGATCTTCCGTGGGCGGCCTCCTCGCGCTGCAGCAACGACTGGCCGACCGGCTCGTGTTCGCCAAGGTGCGCGACCGGCTCGGCGGGCGCCTCCGGGTCGGCGTCTCGGGCGCCGCTCCACTCTCCCCCGACGTGATGGAGTTCTTCCACGCGCTCGGCGTGCCCGTGGTCGAAGGCTACGGCCTGACCGAGACGGCCAGCTCCGCGACGGTCAACGCACCGGGCGACTTCCGCATCGGCACCGTCGGCCGGCCGGTCGAGGGCGCCGAGATCCGCCTTGCCGACGACGGTGAGATCCTGATCCGGAGCAGCTCCGTGTTCGCCGGCTACTTCAAGGAGCCGGAGGCGACCGCGGCGGCCCTGACCGAAGACGGCTGGCTGCGCAGCGGTGACGTCGGCGAGATCGACGACGAAGGCTTCCTCCGGATCACCGACCGGAAGAAGGACCTCATCATCACGGCCGGCGGCAAGAACATCGCGCCGCAGAACCTCGAGAACGCCCTCAAGACCTCGCGCTTCGTCTCGCAGGCGCTCGTCGTCGGCGACCGGCGTCCCTACGTGACGGCGCTTCTGACGCTCGACGACGCCGAGGTCGCCTCGAGCGGCCGTGACCCGCAGGAGCTCGCGCAGGAGCTCGTGGACGACGTCAACCGCGACCGGACCCGGGTGGAGCAGATCAAGCGGTTCGTGATCCTCCCGCGTGACTTCTCCCAGGAGGAGGGTGAGGTGACGCCGACGCTGAAGCTTCGCCGCACCGTCATCCACGAGCACTTCGCGGACGAGATCGAGCGGATGTACGCGCGCGAGACGGGCGGCTAGCCCAGGATTCTCTTCGCGCCGTCGTACTCGGACGCGTACCAGCCCTCGCTCAGGCTGTCGATCCGCACCACGTCACCCGTGTGCGGCGCGTGGATGAACTGCCCGTTCCCGACGTAGATCCCCACGTGGCCGAGGCCGGCGAAGAAGACGAGGTCGCCGGGCTCGAGCTCGCTCCGCGGAACCGAGACGGAGTTCGCGTAGTTGTACTGCGCGACGGTGTAGTGCGGCAGCGACACGCCGACCTGCGCGTAGACGTACATGACGAGCCCCGAGCAGTCGAAGCCGCTCGGGCTCGCGCCGCCCCACACGTACTTGACGCCGAGGTACCGCATCGCGATCCCGACGACGCTGCTGTAGCGGTCGCCCGGGATCGGGCCGCTGACGGGGGCCGGCGAGTGGAACGCGCTCGGCGACGACGCCGTCTGGGCCGCCGCCCGGGCGGCACGGGCGGCCGCCGCCTGCGAGGCCTGCTGCGCCGCGATCATGTGCTGGATCTGGGCACGGACCGAGTTGTAGAGCCGGTGCTCGGCAGCGAGCCGTCCCGCGATCCGGTCGCGCTCCGCCGCGCGAGTCGCCACGAGCTGGTCCTGCCGGGCGCGCTCTTGGCGCAGGAGCCCCCGCCGGTGCACCATCTGGCGCTGGAACGCGAGCACCTGCTGGATGAGCTCGGTGTTCTGGCTCGAGACGGAGTTGACGGTCTCGATCCGGGAGATGAGGTCGTTGAGGCTGCGGGCGCCGAGGATGACCGCGAGCGAGGACTGCTGGTCCTCGGATGTGTAGATCGTGACCAGCCGCTTCATGAGCGCCTGCTGGCCGCGACGGAAGTTGCCGTGGGCGACGCCGAGCGCCTGTCGGTTGATGCGAAGCTGGTGCTCGACCTGGCGAAGCTTCTCGTTCGCGGCCTGGTAGCGGCTGTTCGCGAGCTGCGCCGCGGCGTCGAGCTGCTGCAGGCGGTCGAGCACCGACTGGGCCTGCGCTCGCTTCTGACTGATCGGGTCGGCGTGCGCACGCGGCGCCGAGGCCCCGAGCAGGCCCGCCGAGAGCAGGCCGATCAGAAGCGCCGAAAGAGCTGCAAGCCGTCCCGGCGCACGCAATGACGTCCTCCCGCCCGTCACAAGCGGTGCACGGTAACAAGCCTGCCGGATGCTCGCAACGGAGAACCGTCGCGAAAATGCTGCAATTTGGCACAACCGCTCCGACAGCGAGGTCCGGCTGCCGACGCACAATGTCCCAGGGTCGAGTACCGTCCGCCCTCGTGCTCGGGAGGATGCGATCCCGCGTCGCGCGGTTCGGAGGCCTCGCAGCGGCGCTCACACTCATGGCTGCGTCGGCGGCGCTCGCCGCTCCCGGAGCGGGGAATCCCGGCGGGGCGAGCAGCGCCGACGCTACGACGCAACAGCTCGACGCGCGGGCTCATCAGGCGCTGCTCAGCCTGTACGCACTCGACTCGCGGCTCCAGGCGTGGCAGAGCCGCGTCGCCTCGCTCGAGCGGCAGGCAGCCGCGCTGCGCCACGCGCAGGCATCGATCCGGGGGGAGCTCGCCGCCGCCCGGGCTTCGCTCGAGACCGGCCGGCACCGGCTCGCGGTCGACCTGCGGGCCCTCTACGAACGGGGCAACGTCGACCCGGTCGCGGTCGTGCTCGGAGCGGACTCGCTGACCAAGGGGCTCGGACGACTCGAGGCGCTTTCGCGTGTCTCCGACCAGAGCCGGCAGATCGTCACGGCGACGACCGCGGCACGCGCGCGGCTGCTCGGTTCGCAGCGGCGCCTCGCGGCCGAGCAGCGAAAGCTCGCTCGCTCGCTCGCCGCGGCGCGGCAGGCCGAGCAGAGCCTCGCCGCGGCGGCGGCCGCCAGACGCGCGTACGTCTCCACCCTGCGAGCCCAGGAGCGGCTGCGAGCGGCGCAGGTCAAGACCGTCGAAGCCGCGGCGCACACCGCCCAGCAGAAGTCGCAGCACCTGCAGCCGACCGCCCCGGCCTCACCGCCTACGGGCAAGCGGCACCTCACGGTGAGCGCGACGTGCTACGACCTGTCGGGCTCGACCGCGACCGGGATGCCGGTCGGCCAGGGCGTCGTCGCGGTCGATCCCTCCGTCATCCCGCTCGGCACCCGGATGTACGTCCCCGGCTACGGCAACGGGGTCGCCGCCGACGTCGGCAGCGCGATCAAAGGCGCGGTCATCGATCTCTGGATGACCCCCACCCAGTGCGCCGCCTGGGGCCGACGAACGGTCACGATCACGATTTACTGACTACACTGAGCGCCGCGAGAGGGGGGATTCGCGGTGACCGAGCTCGTGGAAACGGCCGAAGACAGGCAGACGGAGCCGCTCCGTGTGCTGCTCGTCGACGACCATGACCTCTTCCGGACGGGCCTGAGGAACCTGCTCGAGGAGCAGGACCTCGTGATCGTGGGCGAGGCGGCGACGGGCGCCGAGGCCGTGATGCACGTCCGCGACCTCACGCCCGACGTCGTCGTCATGGACCTCAACATGCCCTCGATGGGCGGCGTCGAGGCGACACGCCACATCGCGGAGATCGCGCCGCTCACACGCGTCGTGATGCTCACGATCTCGGACGAGGACTCGGACGTCACCGACGCCATCCTCGCCGGCGCGTGCGGCTACCTCCTCAAGGACGCCTCGATCCAGGAGCTCGTCTCCGGGATCCGCGCGGCGGCGCGGGGCGAGGCGCTCATCTCACCGCACATCGCAGCGAAGGTCCTGCAGCGGATCCGCGCCACGAGCGCGCAGCCGGAGATCGAGGAGATGATCCGCGCGGAGCTGTCGGAGCGCGAGATCGAGGTGCTGAAGCTGATCGCGAACGGCAAGGACAACGCCGTCATCGCCGCCGAGCTCCACATCAGCCCGAAGACGGTCAAGAACCACATCTCGAACATCCTCATGAAGCTCCAGATCGACAACCGCATCCAGGCGGCCGTCTACGCCGTCAGGAGCGGGATCGTCTGAGGGACCTAGCCCCGCGAGCCGCGGACCGCGCGGGCGCGAGCCTGCAGCGAGCGGAGGAGCGAGCGCAGGCGCGCGAGCTCGCCGTCGGCGGTCTCGAGCCGCTCGGAGAGCTCCGCGAGCTCGGCGGCGACACTGTGCGCCTCGACGTCCCCGGCGTCGCGCGCGACCTCGCCGAGCCTCCGCTCGATCCGCAGCCGCTCGGCGTCGAGCGCGAGCGCCTCGGCGTAGCCGTGCGTCAGCGTCGACTCGATCGTGTCGAGGCTGGGTGCTCCGGCGCCGTGCTCGGGCATCCGGAGCAGGTCTGCGATCTCTTCCCGCAGCGGCATCGGCCCACGATTATCGAGCGGCGACGCGAGTACGGGAATGGGCCGCCCGGCCCATCTTCGAAAGCAGGCCGACCCATCCGCCTTGACGTTTGCCGCCTCGCTTGAAAAATGGAAAGACAATGCCTCTCCGTCTCGCCGCAGCGGCAGTGGCAACGGTCGCTTTCTTCCTCGTCCCCGCCGCCCAGGCGGGGTCTCGGGGCACGCTCCAGCAACAGCTCGCCCGGGCGCTGCACGCCAAGCACGTGAGCCCCGCACGGACGGGCGCGATCGTGCTCGACCCCGCGACCGGCCAGGCGCTCTTCGCACACAACGCGCAGCTGGCCCTCCGGCCGGCGTCGAACGAGAAGCTGGCCACGACGTTCGCGGCGCTGACGGCGCTCGGCCCCTTCTTCCGGATCGAGACCGACGTGCTCGGCGAGGGCGAGCAGAGCGGAAGAACTTGGCGCGGGAACCTCGTGCTCAAGGGGTACGGAGACCCGGGCCTGTCCGCGGCCCAGCTCAACTCGCTTGCCCGCCAGGTCGCCGCGACCGGGATCAAGCTCGTGAGCGGTGGCATCGTCGGCGACGAGAGCTGGTTCGACACGCGCCGTACGGGACTCGGCTGGAAGGCGGAGTTCTATCTCCACGAGTCGCCGGCGCTCTCGGCGCTCATCGTCGACCGCGGCTGGACCGGACGGTTCGAGACCACGCGGCCGGCCCTGATGGCGGCGCAGCTCTTCCGAAGCGACCTGCGTCACGCCGGCGTCGGCGTTGAAGGCACGGCCGCCGTCGGAGTGGCGTCGGCCCAGGCGGTCCCACTCGCGGAGGTCGAATCGGCTCCTCTCGCGAGTCTGCTGCGCCACATGGACGTCTACAGCGACAACTTCTACGCCGAGATGCTGCTGAAGGAGGTCGGCGCCGTCCAGGGCAACGGCGGCTCAGCCGCGGCCGGCCTCGCGGTCGAGCGGCGCCTGCTCAGGGCGGCTGGCGTGCCGCTCGCCCACGTCCGGATGGTCGACGGCTCAGGACTCTCCCTCCTCGACCGCTGGACTCCACTCGGCCTGGCGACCCTGCTGCGGACGATGTGGCAGGACGCCGATCTGCGGCCGTACGTCGTCTCCGCTCTCCCGATCGCCGGCGAGACGGGCACGCTCGAGAGCCGCATGCGCAAGGGGCCAGCGCACGGCCTCGTACGCGCGAAGACCGGGACCACCGACAACGCCTCGTCGCTCTCGGGCTTCGTCGGCGACACCTACGTCTTCTCGATCCTCGAGAACGGCAGCCCGGTGCGGACGCTGAACGCCGAGCGGTCCCAGAACCGCTTCGCGCAGGTCCTCGCCGGAGCCGCGCGCTACGGCTCCTAGGCTCGCTTCAACCGGAGGCGCGCCACGAGCGCCGCGAGTACCGCCCCGACGATCCCGCCGGCGAGGCCGCTCGCTGCCGAGCCCGACGACGAAGCCGAGGATCGCGCCGACGCCGACGTGCTCCGGGCTTCCGAGCCGGTCCGGCCCGGCGACGCCGAGCACGGCTAGCCGTCGCCCAGCAGTCGGAGCAACTCCGCCTCCGAGAGGATCGGCACCTCGGCCTTCTGCGCCTTCGTCAGCTTCGAGGCGCCCGGCTCCTCCCCCACGACGAGCCCGGTCGTCTTCGCGGAGACCGAGTCGGTGACCTTCGCCCCGAGCGCCTCGAGCCGCTCCTTGGCCACCTCGCGCGAGAAGCGCTCGAGCGTGCCCGTGATCACGTACGTGCTGCCGGTGAGCGGCCCCTCGCGCGGGCGCTCGTCCTCGCCGGCCTCGAAACGCAGGCCGAGGCCGCGCAAGTCCTCGACGAGCGCGCGGTTGTCCTCGTCCGCGAACCACTCCGCGACGGCCTCGGCGCGATCCGGCCCGAAGCCCTCGACCTCGGCGATCTCCTCGGGGGTCGCCGCGATGAGCGCGTCGACGTTCAGGAAGTGGCGGGCGAGATTCTGCGCGAGCACCCAGCCGATGCCGGAGATGTTGAGTCCGAGCAACACACGGGAGAACGGAACCCGCGTCCGCGACGCCTCGATCTCGTCGATCGCGTTCGTGGCGGAGATCTCGCCGAAGCCTTCGAGCTCCAGCAGCTGCTCCTTCCGCAACCGGTAGAGATCCGGCAGCGAGCGGACGAGCTCCTTCTCCCAGAGCGTCCTGACCGTCTGCTCGCCGACTCCGTCGATGTCGGCCGGCCCCTCGACCCAGCTGATCAGCGTCTCGAGGCCGCGAGACGGGCAGGCGCGGTTCGGGCAGCGGTGCATCGCCTCGCCTTCCGGCTTCACGATCTCGGTGCCGCAGAGCGGGCAGTGGGTCGGCATCCGGAACTCCTTCGTCCCCTTCCGGTGCGGCCCGGCGGGACCGACCACCTGCGGGATGACGTCGCCGGCGCGCTGGACGATGACGTCGTCGCCCTCGCGGATGCCCTTGCGGTTGATGTCCTCCTCGTTGTGGAGCGTCGCCCGCGAGACGGTGACGCCGCCGACCTCGACCGGCTCGAGCAGCGCCCAGGGATTGAGCGCGCCGGTGCGGCCGACGCGGATCATGATCTGCTTCAGGCGCGTCACCGCCGTGAGCGGCGCCCACTTGAAGGCGCGCGACCAGCGCGGCCGTCCGTGCAGAGCGCCGAGACGCTCCTGCTGCGCGTAGGAGTCGACCTTGATCACGATCCCGTCGATCTCGTAGTCGAGCTCGGCACGTCGCTTCTCCCAGGCGAGGCAACGCTCGACGACCTCGTCCACCGACTCCACCCGCTCGGCGAACGGGTTCGTCGGGAAGCCGTGCTCGCGCAGCCACGCCAGCGTCTCCCAGTGCGTCGCGAGGGCGACGCTCTCGTGCACGCCGACGCCGTACGCCCAGAAGGACAGCGGACGCGACGCGGTGATCGTGGAGTCCTTCTGCCGCAACGATCCCGCCGCGGCGTTACGCGGATTGGGAGTCGGCTTCTTCTCCTCGGCGACGAGCCGCTCGTTGAGCGCGTTGAACCCGGAGAGCGGCATGTAGACCTCGCCCCGCACCTCGACGGTGCCCGCAACCTTCTCGCCGGGCATGGCGAGCGGGATCGCGCGGATCGTGCGGAGGTTGACGGTCACGTCCTCGCCCTCGACACCGTCGCCCCGGGTCGCGCCCTGCTCGAGCACGCCGTCGCGGTAGGTCAGGTTGATCGCGAGGCCGTCGATCTTCGGCTCGAGGACGTACGCGACCGCGTCGCCCTCGCGCCCGAGCCGCTTGCGGACGTCGTCGGCCCACTTCGCCACCGCCTCGTCCGTCGTCACCTTGTCGAGCGATCCCATCGGCGACAGGTGCCGAACCTTGCGGAAGCGCTCGGAGGCCGGAGCGCCGACGCGCTGCGTCGGCGAGTCGGGCGTGAGAAGCTCGGGGTGCTCCCCCTCGAGTGCGACGAGCTCGTCGAAGAGAGCGTCGTAGGCCGCGTCCTCCATGATCGGCTCGTCCTCGACGTGGTACGCGATCAGCGCCCGGTTGAGGACGTCGCGCAGCTCGGTGGCGCGCGCAGCGGCGGTGGCGGTCCTAGAGGACGCCAAGAAGCTCCTCGGCGCGGTCGACGATCGCGTCCGGCCGCTCGGCCTCGAGCCGGGCCCGGTCGTGGATGCGGCCCCACGTGACCGCGACCGCGAACATCCCGGCCGCCTTCGCCGCGCGGACGTCGAACGGCGAGTCGCCGACGTAGGCCGTCGCGGCCGGGTCGGCTCCGAGCCGCTCGGCCCCGAGCAGCAGTGGCTCCGGATCGGGCTTGTGCCGCTCGGTCTCGTCGCCGCCGACGATCGCCTCGAAGAGGTGGCCGAGCGGGACGCGCGCGAACGCGAGCTCGACGGTCGAGCGGCGCTTCGCCGTGACGACGCCGAGGCGGCGGCCCTCCTCGTGAAGGCGCTCGAGCACGTCTCCCATTCCCGCGCACGCTTCGAGGTCGTCGTGGAGCGGCTCGTTGTGGGCCCGGTAGACGTCGACGAGGCGTTCGACGTGGTCGGGGGCGAGCGCGGACATCTGCGCCTCGAGGCCGGGACCGCCGACCGCCTGCAGCAGCTCCTCGTCCGAGTAGTCGCGCCCGAGCACCTCGCGCGTCGCATGCCGCATGGACGCGAGGATGATCGCGCCGGAGTCGACGACGGTGCCGTCGAGGTCGAAGAGAACGGTCTCGAAGCGCATGCGTCGATCGTATCCACGCCATCATTAGGCTCCGGCAGGTGCCCGACGCGTCCGACTTCCGCTACCTCGTCGTCCCGCACACGCACTGGGATCGCGAGTGGTACCTACCCTTCGAGCAGTTCCGGCTCCGGCTCGGCATGGTCGTGGACGGCGTCCTCGAGACGCTCGAGCGCGACGCGTCCTTCACCTCGTTCACGCTCGACGGGCAGGCAATCGTGCTCGAGGACTATGTCGAGGTGCGGCCGGAGAACGAGGGACGGCTGCGAGCGTTGCTCGCCTCGGGACGCCTCGAGGTGGGCCCGTCCTACGTCCTGCCCGACGAGATCCTCGTCGGCGGCGAGTCGCTCGTCCGCAATCTCCTGCTCGGCCGCCGGGTCTGCCGGCGGTTCGGAGTCGAGCCGGGCGGCGCCGGTTACCTCCCCGACAGCTTCGGTCATCCCGCGCAGCTGCCCCAGATCCTCGCGGGCTTCGGTATCCGCACCTTCCTTTTTTCGCGCGGCATGGGCGACGAGATCGACGACGTCGGCGTCGTATTCCGCTGGCGCGCGGGAACGGCCGAGGTCGTGGCGTGCCAGATGCTCCCGCACTACGACAACTTCGCGCGTCTCACGTGGTACCACGACGCCGAGGAGCGCGTCCGCGCGATCCTCGACGCCTTCGGCGGGCTCGTGCGCGCGGCGGGCCAGGAGGAGATCGTGCTCGCGAACGGCTCCGACCACCTGCCGGTCGAGCCGGAGCTCCCGGAGATCCTCGCCGGCCTCGAGCGGACGTTCGGCGCGGAGTTCCGGATCGGCCGCTACGACGAGCACGCGCCCGCGCCCGGCGGCCTGCCGGTGCACGAGGGGGAGCTCGTCGGCAGCCGGCTCCAGAACGTCCTGCGCGGCGTCAACTCGGCCCGGATCTACCTCAAGCAGGCGAACGAGCGTGCTGAGCGTCGCCTGCTCTCGATCGAGACCGCGGCGGCGCTGCGCACGCTGCGCGATGACGCGCCGTACCCGGCCGCGGACCTGCGGCTCGCGTGGCGCGACCTGCTCCGCAACCACCCACACGACTCGATTTGCGGCTGCTCCTGCGACGAGGTGCACCGGGACATGCTCGTCCGCTTCGAGCAGCTCGAGCGCACGCTGGACTACGTGGCGCCCGAAGCGCTGGGAGTCGGCGGGGCCCTCGTCAACACGCTGCCGTTTCGCCGGCGGCGCGCCGTCGACGGCGACGTCGTGGAACTCGAAGGTTTCTGCGGCCGTCGGCCCACGCCCCTCGCGGGCGGTGGGACGCAGCTCGAGCCGGAGGCCGTCGCCGAGCTGCTCGTGTTCGAGGACGAGCCCGACAGCGGCGACCTGTACACGTTCTGCCCCGGGGGCGAGGTGCAAACGGCAGAGCTCGTCTCGTCGCGTGTCGGGCAGGGAGCGCTCGTGCTCGAGCACCAGCTGCCGGGGATCCGGATCGAGACGACGATCCGCGCGGTCCCGGGCCTCGACCGGATCGAGTTGACGAGCGTCGTCGAGAACGAGGCGAAGGACCATCGGCTCCGCGTTCTCGTCCGCTCCGACAGCGGCGAGGACGAGGTGCGGGCCGAGAGCCAGTTCGCCGTCGTCCGGCGGCCGCTCGTGCCGCCGCATCCGAGGGCCGACTGGGTCGAGCCGCCCGTGCCCACCGCGCACACCCTCGGCGCCGTGGCGCTGGGCCCGCTCGTCCTGCTGACGAGGGGACTGCCGGAGTACGAGGCCTCCAAGGACGGGCTGCGGCTGACGCTCCTCCGCTGCGTCGGCACGATCTCGCGCCCGGCCGGACTGCCGACGCGCCCCGTCTCGGCCGGCCCGGACATCGCCACTCCCGACGGGCAGTGTCCCGGCCGGCACCTGTTCGAGTACGCCCTCCGCTTCGACGGCCACGACCTCTCGAACGCCGGGCTCGTCCGTGCGGGCCAGGACTACCGCACCGACTTTCTTCGCGGGGACCCGTTCGACGCGCCGCTCGAGCTCTCGGGCGACGTTGCCTTCTCGTGCCTCAAGCAGGCGGAGAACGGCGCCGGTCTCGTCCTCCGGGTCTTCAATCCGAACCCGCAGCCCGAGACGCTCGCGCTCGACGTGCCTGCCCGCCGCATCCGTCTCGACGAGGAGGAGGACGCCGACGGCGGCTTCGAGCTCGCCCCCGGCGAGATCGCGACGTTCCTAATAGGCGACTGACACGAGGTAGAGGCCCCACGGCGGCGCGGTCGTTCCCGCCTCGGAGCGGGCGCGACCGTCCAGCAGCTCCGGAATCGTGCCCGGCGCCTCGACCATCGTCCCCACGAGGCTCCGCACCATGTGCCGGAGATAGCTGTCCGCGGTGATCTCGAAGTCGAGGTGGTCGCCGCGCCGGATCCACTCGGCCCGCTCGACCACGCGGACGAAGACCTCGTGCTGCGTCTGCGTCGGCGTGAACGCGCGGAAGTCGTGCTCGCCGGCGAGTGCCGCCCCCGCCGCGGCGAGCGCCTCCTCGTCGAGCGGCCGCGGCATCCACCAGCTCCGGCGCAACTCGAACGGCGACCGAGTCGCGCGCGTGAAGAGCCGATAGCGATAGCTGCGCGAGCGCGCGGCGTGGCGAGCGTGGAACCCCTGCGGCGCCTCGGCGGCCGAGAGCACCGTGATCTCGTCCGGGAGACGCGGATTGAGCGCCGCGGCGGTGCGGTCCGGCGGCGGCCCGCCCTCGACGTCCAGCGAGACGACCTGGCCGAGCGCGTGGACGCCGGTGTCGGTACGCCCCGCCACGGCGAGGCCCCCGACGGACTCGAAGGTCCCGGCAAGCGCCTCGCGCAGCGCAGCCTCCACGGTTGGCAGGCCCGGCTGTGCCGCCCAGCCGTGGAAGGGTGTGCCGTCGTACTCGAGCGTCAGGATGAGGCGCACGTCAGGCCATCCTGTCAGGCCGTCCTGACTCGTCTTGTCAGGCGTGCCTTATGCTCTACTGACTTGCACACTGATTGATATACTCTACATCGTGAGCGACGAGCACGCCTTCCTCCTCCAGCGCGTCCAGCCGGCGATGGTCGGCCTCATCGACGGCTCTCTGTCGACGCTCGCGCCGATCTTCGCCGTCGTGCTCGCCTCGCACGACACGCGCTATGCGTTCATCGCGGGCCTCGCGACGTCACTCGGCGCCGCGATCTCGATGGGCTTCTCCGAGGCGCTCTCGGACACCGGCGAGCTCACGGGCCGCGGCAGCCCGTGGGTGCGCGGGACGATCACCGGCGGAGGGACGTTCCTCGGCGGCATCCTCCACTCCCTGCCGTTCCTGATCCCGAACTACCACGTCGCTCTCTTCTTCGCCGTCGCGGTCGTGGCGTTCGAGCTCCTCATGCTCGCCTATTTCCGCTGGCGGTTCTTCAACGACACGTTCGTGCGAGCGCTCGGCATCGTCACGTTCGCCGGCATCCTCATCGCCGCCGTGAGCGCCGGCCTCGGGAGCGTGCTGGGCACGCCCGTGAGCCACTAGCGCCTACGGCTCGAAGTCGACGAGCTCGAGATAGACCATCTCGGCGGCATCGCCGGCGCGGTGGCCGAGCTTCACGATACGGGAGTAGCCGCCCGGCCGGTCCGCCATCCGCGGGCCGACGTCTGCGAAGAGCTTGTGCACAGCCTCCTGCGAGCGGAGGACGGACAGCGCCTGCCGGCGCGCATGGAGGTCACCGCGCCGGCCCAGCGTGATCATCTGCTCGGCGAACGGCTTCACGGCCTTCGCCTTCGCCTCGGTCGTCCGGATCCGGCCGTGCTCGATCAGCGAGCACGTCAGGTTCGAGTACAGCGCCTTGCGGTGCGCCGAGTCGCGGCCGAGCTTCTTTCCTGTGCGAGCGTGGCGCATCGCCGGCCCTACTCGAAGCCGCCCGAGCCGTTCTCGCCGCGGAGATGAAGGCCGTGCTGCTGCAGCGTCTCCCGCACCTCTTCGATCGACTTCTTGCCGAAGTTCGGGATCGCGGCCAGCTCCTGCTCGGTCTTCATCACGAGGTCGCCGATCGTCTCGATCCCGACCCGCTTGAGGCAGTTGTACGAGCGGACGCCGAGCTCGAGCTCCTCGATCGGGAAGTTCTCCATCCCGTGCGCGAGCGCCGCCTCGGGCGTGACGCCGCCGTCGACCGGCGCAGCCTCGCCGAAGCCCTCGATCCGGTCGAGGTCGGTGAAGATGGCGAGCTGGCGGATCAGGATCTCCGCCGCCTCCCCGAGCGCGTCCTTCGGCTCGACCGAGCCGTCGGTCGTGATGTCGATCGTCAGCCTGTCGTAGTCGGTGCGCTGCCCGACGCGGGCAGCCTCGACCTGGTACGCGACGCGGCGCACCGGCGAGAAGATCGAGTCCATCGGGATGACGCCGATCGTGTGCTGCGGGCCACGGTTGAGCTCCGCAGGCGAGTAGCCCCGCCCGCGTCCGATCGTGAGCGTCACCTCGAGCCTGCCCTTGTCGGACAGGTTCGCGATTTCGAGCTCCGGGTTCAGGATCTCGAGGTCGGCCGGCGCCTCGATGTCGGCGGCCGTGACCGCACCCGGCCCCTTCTTCGCGATGTGCACCTCGATCTCGGGTGACTCGCCGTGGAGCCGCGCCACGAGGTTCTTGAGGTTGAGGATGATGTCGGTGACGTCCTCGCGCACGCCCGGCAGGGTCGTGAACTCGTGTGCCGTGCCCTCGACCTTCACCGACGTGACGGCCGCGCCCTCCAGCGAAGAGAGCAGCACGCGCCGCAGCGAGTTGCCGAAGGTGTGTCCGAAACCGCGGTCGAGCGGCTCGATCGCGAAGACCCCGCGGTGGTCGTCCACGTCCTCGTGGACGATCTTCGGGATCTGGAAATCCATTTCTCTAGTCGCCAAAGAAGTTCCCTCTTTCCGTTACTTCGAGTAGAGCTCGACGATCAGCTGTTCCTGCACCGGCGTGTCGATCTCGCCGCGCTCGGGCTGCTTCAGCACCTTGCCCGTGAGCCCGTCGTGGTCGGCCTGGAGCCAGGGGGCAACGGTCGAGACGAGATCGGTTGCATCCCGGATCACCTGCTGCGCCGACGAGCTCGACGCGACGGTGACGACGTCGTTGGGCCGCACCTGATAGCTCGGGATGTTGACCCGCCGCCCGTTGACCTGGAAGTGGCCGTGGCGGACGAGCTGCCGCGCCTGCGCGCGCGAGACGGCGAAGCCGAGCCGGTAGACGACGTTGTCGAGCCGGGTCTCTAGCATCCGCAGCAGCTCCTCGCCGGTGACTCCGGAGCGCTTGGATGCCTTGTCGTAGTAGTTGCGGAACTGCTTCTCGAGCAGGCCGTAGTAGCGGCGCGCCTTCTGCTTCTCGCGCAGCTGCAGGAGGTACTCGCTCTGCTTGATGCGGCCACGGCCGTGCTCGCCCGGCGGATACGAGCGGCGCTCGATGGCGCACTTCTCCGTCAGGCAACGCTCGCCCTTGAGGAAGAGCTTCATCCCCTCGCGGCGGCAGATGCGGCACTTCGGCCCGAGATCCCTGGCCACTAGACGCGCCTCCGCTTCCTGGGGCGGACGCCGTTGTGCGCCTGGGGCGTCACGTCCTTGACGGAGAGGATCTCGAGCCCGGCCGCCTGCAGCGAGCGGATCGCCGTCTCGCGGCCGGAGCCCGGGCCCTTGACGAAGACCTCGACCTTCTGGAGGCCGTGCTCCATCCCCTTGCGGGCCGCCGCGTCGGCGGTCACCTGCGCGGCGAACGGGGTCGACTTGCGGGAGCCCTTGAAGCCGGCGGAGCCGGCGGACTCCCAGGCGATGACGTTCCCCTCGCGGTCGGTGAGCGCGACGATCGTGTTGTTGAAGCTCGTCTTGATATGCGCCTGGCCGATCGCGATGTTCTTGCGGACGCGGCGACGCGTGCGGCCGCGCGTGGCCGCCTGCCTGCGAGTTCCCGGCACGCTACTTCGCCTTCTTTCCGCGTCCGACGGTCTTCTTGGGGCCCTTGCGGCTGCGTGCGTTCGTCTTCGTCCGCTGCCCGTTCACGGGGAGGCCCCGCCGGTGGCGGATCCCGCGGTACGCGCCGATCTCGGAGAGCCGCTTGATCGCCTGCTGCCGCTCCCGGCGCAGGTCTCCCTCGACCTCGAGGTTCGAGTCGATGAAGTTGCGGAGCTTCGTGACCTCTTCGTCCGTGAGGTCCTTCACCTTCGTGTCGGGGCTGAGGCCGAGCTCGGCGGCGATCTTGCGCGCGGTCGGCTGGCCGATCCCGTAGATGTAGGTCAGCCCGATCTCGAGCCGCTTCTGGTTCGGAAGGTTGACTCCGGCGATACGTGCCACTCAGCCCTGCCTTTGCTTGTGCCGGGGATTGGTGCAGATGACCATGGTCGTGCCGTGCCGCTTGATGACGCGGCAGCGCTCGCACATGGGCTTGACGGACGGACGGACTTTCATCTCAGCGGTGCCTGTAGGTGATTCGGCCGCGATTGAGGTCGTACGGGCTCAGCTCGACCTTGACCTTGTCGCCCGGGAGGATCCGGATGTAGTGCTTCCGCATCTTCCCGGAGATGGTCGCGAGCACGGTGTGACCGCCCCCGTCGAGCTGCACCCGGAACATCGTGCTCGGGAGCGCTTCGACGACCTCGCCCTCAACCTCGATCTTCTCTTCCTTGGTAGGCAAATTCCCTTCAGCGAATAGGAGTCTCAGACGCGCACACGCGCACGGCAGAGCCGTGCGCGGAAGAGGCTCATCGTAGCAAAGCGGCTCCGGCAGCCGTGAGCACGCGCGGGCCCTCCGCGGTGACCGCCACGGTGTGCTCGAAGTGGGCCGCGAGCGACTCGTCGACGGACGAGATCGACCACTCGTCGGCATGGACGTAGACATCCGGCTCACCGGCAGTGATCATCGGCTCGATCGCGAGCGTCATCCCCTCCTGGAGCAGCGGCCCCCGGCCGGGCGGCCCGTAGTTCGGAATCTGGGGATCCTCGTGGTACGAGCGGCCGACTCCATGTCCGACGAGGCTGCGCACGACCGAGAATCCGGCCCCTTCGACGACGGTCTGGACGGCGTGCGAGATGTCGGAGAGGCGGTTGCCGACACGAGCCTGCTCGATCCCGGCGGCGAGCGCCTCCCGGCAGACGTCGAGCAGCCGCTGCGCCTCGGGCGAGATCTCGCCGACGGGCAGCGTCACGGCGCTGTCGGCGACGAGCCCGTTGAGCGTGACGCCGAGGTCGAGCGAGATCAGATCGCCTTCACGCGCGCGGTAGCCGTCGGGGATCCCGTGCACGACCATCGAGTTCGGCGAGATGCACAGCGCGGCCGGGAAGCCCTTGTAGCCCTTGGACGTCGGGCGGCCGCCCTTCGACTCGATGTACTCGTCGGCGATGCGATCGAGCTCGCGCATCTCGACACCGGGCTCGAGGTGCTCGGCGACGAGAGCGAGCGTCTCGGCGAGGAGGGCGCCCGCCTGGGCCATCCCCTCGATCTCGGCCTCGGACTTGCGGATGATCAGCGGACCGGCGCCTTTCCGTGACGGATCGCCTCGGCGAGCGCCTCCTCGATCTCGTGGAACACCTCGTCGACGGTGCGGTCGGCGTGGACGCCGACGACGTTGCCCCGCGTCGAGCGGTAGTACTCGACGAGCGGCGCGGTCTCCCGGTCGTACAGCTCGAGCCGGCGTTGGATCGCCTCCGGAGTGTCGTCGGAGCGACCCTCGTCGGCTGCGCGGCCCAGCAGCCGCTGCAGGAGCACGTCGCGGTTCGGGGCCAGGAAGTCGAAGACGACGTCGAGGTCGCGGCCGAGCTCGCGGAGGAGCTCGTCGAGCGCCTCGGCCTGCCGCATCGTGCGCGGGAAGCCGTCGAGGACGAAGCCTGCGACCGTGTCGCCGCGCGAGAGACGCTCGCGGATCAGGTCGATCATCAGCTCGTCGTTGACGAGGTCGCCGCGGTCGAGCACCGTCCGGAGCTCGCGCGCGACGGGCGTGTCGAGCTCCCGCATCTCGCGCAGCATGTCCCCCGTCGCCACGTGCGGGATCCCGTACGTAGCCTTGATGCGCTTGGCCTGCGTGCCCTTGCCGGAGCCCTGCGGCCCCAGCACCAGGATGTTCATCTAGCGCAGGAAGCCTTCGTAGTGGCGCATCACCATCTGCGACTCCATCTGTCGCATCGTCTGCAGCGCGACGCCGACGACGATGAGGACCGAGGTGCCGCCGAGGGCGCGGTAGGTCGCCTGCGAGAACCCGAACTGCGCGATGAAGACGGACGGCGCCACGGCGACGGCCGCGAGGAACAGCGAGCCGGGGAACGTGAGCCTGTTCAGGACCCGGTCGAAGTACGCGGCTGTCGGCGGTCCCGGCCGGATCCCGGGGATGTAGCCGTTGTACTTGCGCAGGTTGTCGGCCTGCTCGACCGGGTTGAAGACGACCGACGTGTAGAAGTAGGTCATCATCACGATCAGGATCGCCTCGGCGAGCAGGTACTTCCAGCCCGTCGGACTGAAGTTGACGGTCAGCCAGTTGTTCCACGCCGGCTTGAAGCTGCCGATCGTCTGGGGAAGCGCGAGGACGGCCGCGGCGAAGATGATCGGAATGACGCCGGCCATGACGACGCTGAGCGGCATGTAGGTCGCGCCGCCGGTCGTCTGTCGGTTGCCGAGCTGGCGCCGCGCGTACTGGATCGGTATCCGCCGCTGCCCCTCCATCACGAACACGACGGCGACGACGACCCCGAGCGCGATGATCGGGAAGAACAACCGTCCCGTGGTCCCGCCGTTGATCCAGCCGCTGATCCCGGACGGCGCGTACGCGAGGATCGAGGCGAAGATCAGGAGCGAGATCCCGTTGCCGATGCCGCGCTTCGTGATCTGCTCGCCCATCCACATGAGCAGCGCCGTGCCGGCGGTGAGCGTGAGGATGATGATGAGCAACCTGCCGGAGTTCGTGTTCGGCAGCGCCTTCTGCGTCTTGAAGAGGAACGCGTAGCCGGTCGCCTGGGCGGCGGCGAGCACCACGGTGAGATAGCGCGTGTACTGCGTGATCTTGGCGTAGCCCGCCTCGCCTTCTTTCTGCAGGCGCTCGATCGACGGGACGACGACCGCGAGGACCTGGAAGATGATCGACGCCGTGACGTAGGGCATGATCCCGAGCGCGAAGAGCGAGAAGCGCGAGAGCGCCGAGCCGGAGAAGAGGTTCAGGAGGCCGAGCACGCCGTTTCCGCCGCCGCCGCCGAAGAACGCCTGCAGGGCTTTCTCGTCGACTCCCGGCGCCGGCACCCACGAGCCGAACCGGTAGACGGCGAGCACACCGGCGGTGAAGAGGACGCGCCGCCGCAGCTCGGGGACGCGCCACGCGTTGGAGAGCCAGGTGAGCATCTAGTCCTCCGTTCCCTCCGCCTCTGCCGGCTCGTCGGACGCGGCCTCGGGCCGGTCGTCGGACGCAGCCTCGGGCCCGGGCGCCTCGGCTGCGGCCTCAGGCTTCGCCTTGTGGCGCCGCTTCTTCGGCGCCTTCGGCTCGCGCAGGAGCTCGACGGTGCCGCCGGCTCCCTCGATCTTCTCGCGCGCGGACGCCGAGATCGCGTGGACGCGCACGGTGAGCTTCTTCGTCACCTCGCCGACTCCGAGCAGCTTCACGTCGGTGCGCGTGTTCTTGATCAGGCGCTTCTCGACCAGCGTCTCGGGCGTCACCTCGTCGCCGGCGTCGAACCGGTCGAGGTCGCGCAGGTTGACGGGCTGCGTATACGTGCGGAACGGCCCGATCGGCATCGCGTCCTTCGACGTCGCGCCACGCAGCTTGCCGATCCGCATGTAGATGTTCGTCTGGCCTCCCTCGAAGCCGGCCCGCATCTTGTGCGAGCCCGAGCGCGACTTCTGGCCCTTGATGCCGCGGCCGGAGTAGCGGCCCTTGCCCGAGCCGAGGCCGCGCCCGACGCGCTTGCGGTCCTCGCGTGGCTGCGCCGGAGCAAGGTTCGAGAGATTCAGCTGCTTCCGCTGTTCGCTTTCCTGGGGCATCGGGCTCAGGCGTTCTCGATCTTCACGAGGTGGCGGACCTTGCGGAGCATGCCGGCGAGCGCCGGGGACTCCTCGTGCTCGGCGCTGCGGCCGATGCGGCCGAGCCCGAGTGCGCGCAGGGTACCGCGATGTCGGCCGGACTGCCCGATCTGGGACCGGACCTGGGTGATGCGCAACCTCGCCACTAGGAGTCGTCCTTCTTCCTGCGCAGCGTGCGCCGCTTCGGCTTGCTCTCGGCGGCGGGTTCTGCGGGCGTCTCGGGCTCGGCGGGCGCCTCGGGCTCGGCGGGCGCCTCGGTTGCAGGCTCGGCCTCGGCGGCCGGCTCCTCGGCCGACGTCTGCTCGACGGCCGGGGCCCCCTCGGCGGCCGCGGGCTCGGTCTCGGTGCTTGCGGTTGCAGAGGTCTCAGACGAGTCCGGCCGCGCGTCGTCGGCTTCGCCGTCGACGCTTGCAGCCTCGGTGGCGGGCAGCGGCAGCACCTCGTGGATGCGCTTGCCGCGGATCTTCGCCACGTCCTCTGGCCTGCGCAGATCCTGCAGCGCCGCGACGGTGGCCTTCGCCATGTTGATCGGATTCGTCGTGCCGAGGCTCTTCGCGAGCACGTTGCGGACGCCGCCGAGCTCGAGCACCGCGCGCACGCCCCCGCCGGCGATGACGCCGGTTCCCTCCGAGGCAGGCCGCAGGAGAACCCTGGCCGCGTCGAACCTGCCGAGCACCTCGTGCGTGATCGTCGAGCCGTGCTTGGGGATGGTGAAGAGGTTCTTCTTCGCGTCCTCGACGGCCTTCGTGATCGCGAGCGGTACCTCCCGCGCCTTGCCGTAGCCGACGCCGACGCGGTCGACCTCGTCCCCGACGACGACGAGCGCGGTGAACGAGAAGCGCCGGCCGCCCTTGACGACCTTGGCGACGCGGTTGATCTCGACGACGCGCTCCTTGAGCTCGCGCGTCTCGGTGTATTCGATCGTGCTCAAAACTCGAGTCCTCCCTCGCGCGCGCCGTCGGCGAGCGCCTTCACACGTCCGTGGTAGAGATAGCCGCCGCGGTCGAAGACGCACCTGTCGATGCCGGCCTGCTTCGCCGCCGCCGCAAGCGCCTTCCCGACCGCCTCCGCCTGCGCGGTCTTGTCGCCCTTGAACGACTTCGCGAGCGCGAGATGTGACGCGGACGCGAGGGTCCGGCCCGTTCCGTCGTCCACGAGCTGCGCCTCGATGCCGCGGTTCGAGCGGAAGACGACGAGGCGGGGCCGCTCGGCAGAGCCCTGCACCTTGGCCCGCACGCGCCGGTGGCGCCGCAGGCGCGCGTCCCTGACGGTGAGGCTAGGCACGCTTGCCGACCTTCCTGCGGACGTACTCGCCCTCGTAGCGGATGCCCTTGCCCTTGTACGGCTCGGGCGGGCGCACCTCGCGGATCTCGGCGGCCGTCTGGCCGACCATCTGCTTGTCGGTTCCCTTGACGAGGATCTCCGTCGGCGTCGGCACCTCGAAGGTGATGCCCTGGCGAGGCTTGATCGCGACCGGGTGGGAGTAGCCGACGTTGAGCTCGAGGTCGGTGCCCTTGAGCGCGGCGCGGTAGCCGACACCCTGGATCTCCAGCTTCTTCTCGAAGCCTTGCGTGACGCCCTGGACCATGTTCGCGACGAGCGACCGCGTCAGACCGTGCAGCGCGCGGTCCTCGCCGCGCTCGGTCGGGCGCGTGACGACGACCTCGCCGTCCTGCTGCTCGATCTTCATCCGTGCGGGCACCTGCTGCTGCAGCGTGCCGAGCGGGCCGGCGACTGCGACGCGCGCCGGCTCGATCGTGACGGTGACGCCGTCGGGGACAGTGATGGGTGCGTTGCCGATTCTGCTCATGCCGTTACCAGATGAAGGCCACCACTTCGCCGCCGATGCCGCGTTCCTGCGCGGTGCGGCTCGTGACGAGACCGGACGACGTCGAGAGGATCGCGACGCCCATCCCGCCGAGCACGCGCGGAAGGCGGTCCTTCCGGGCGTAGATCCTGCGGCCCGGCTTCGACACGCGCTTCAGGCCGGAGATGACCCGCTCGCGGTTGCGGCCGAACTTGAGATCGATGACCAGGGTATCGAAGGACTCTCCCTTCTCCACGTGGTAGTCGCGGATGTAGCCCTCCTCCTTGAGGAGGCGCGCGATCTCGACCTTCATCCTCGAGCTCGGCATGGCCGCGTGCTCGTGCAGCGCCTTGTTGGCGTTGCGGATGCGGGTGAGCATGTCTGCAATCGGATCGGTCAGCACGGCCTCTCTCCTACCAGCTCGACTTCGTCATGCCGGGAATCGCGCCCTGGTGCGCCAGCTCGCGGAGGCAGATCCGGCAGAGGCCGAACTTGCGGAAGACCGCGCGCGGGCGGCCGCACCGGTTGCAGCGCGTGTAGTTGCGCACCTTGAACTTCTGAGGTCGCCGTTGCTTGACGACGAGCGACGTCTTCGCCATTACTCGTTCCTCCTGTCGCCGTCCGCGAAGGGCAGGCCGAGCGCCTGCAGCAGCGCGAGGGCGTGCGCGTCGGTCTCGGCGCTCGTCGTGATCGTCACGTCGAGACCGCGGACCTGCTGGATGTCGTCGTAGTTGATCTCCGGGAAGATGAGCTGCTCGCGGATGCCGAGCGAGAAGTTGCCGCGGCCGTCGAACGAGCGCGGGCTCAGGCCGCGGAAGTCGCGGATCCGGGGCAGCGCGATCGAGACGAGCCGGTCGAGGAACTCGTACATCCGGGCGCCGCGCAGCGTCACGCGGGCCCCGACGGGCATCCCTTCGCGGACCTTGAACTGGGCGATCGACTTGCGGGCGCGACGCACCTGCGCGCGCTGGCCGGCGATCGTCGTCAGCTCCTCGATCGCGGAGTCGAGCAGCTTCGACTCGGTCTTCGCCTCGCCGACGCCCATGTTCAGCGTGATCTTCTCGATGCGCGGCGCCTGCATGACCGAGTCGAGACCGAGCTCCTCCTTGAGCCTCGGACGGATCTCGCGCTCGTACTGCTCCTTCAAACGCGGCGTGTAGGTGTCGGCGACGGCGCTCATGTCCGGTCGATCTCCTCTCCGCAGCGCTTGCAGACGCGGACGCGGACCGTCTTGTCCTTGATGACCTTCTCGATCGTCCCGACGCGGGTCGGCTTGCCGCACGTCGGGCAGACGACCATCACGTTCGAGACGGGGAGCGGCGCGGGCAGGTCGATGATGCCGCCGGGAGTCATCGCGGACCCGCCCAGACCCGAGGTGTTCTGGATCGGGCGCGGGCGCCGGTGGCGCTTCACGACGTTGATGTTCTCGACGACGACGCGGCCCTGCTTGGGCAGCGCCTCGACCACGCGTCCCTCCTTGCCGGCGTCCTTGCCGCGGAGGACGTGCACGACGTCGCCTTTGCGTACTTTCATGGTCTGAGCCACGTCACAACACCTCCGGGGCGAGCGAGACGATCTTCATGAAGTTCTTCTCCCGCAACTCGCGCGCGACGGGGCCGAAGATCCGCGTGCCGCGCGGGTTGCGCTGCTGGTCGATGATGACGGCGGCGTTCTCGTCGAAGGCGATCGTGGTGCCGTCGTCGCGGCCGAACGGCTTCTTCGTCCGCACCACCACCGCGCGGACGACCTCTCCCTTCTTGACGGCGCCCTGCGGGGTCGCGGTCTTGACCGTGCCGACGATGATGTCGCCCACCCGTGCGTAGCGGCGATGGTGCCCGCCGACCACGCGGATACAGAGGATCTCGCGGGCGCCGGTGTTGTCGGCCACCCGCAGCCGGGACTCCTGCTGGATCACTTCGCGGCCTCCACGACTTCGGCCAGCCGCCACCGCTTTGTCGCCGACAGCGGCCGCGTCTCGACGATGCGGACGACGTCGCCGACCTTCGCGGTGTTCTGCTCGTCGTGGGCGTGGAACTTGACGCTGCGCCGGATGACCTTCTTGTACCGCTGGTGCGAGCTGATCAGGTCGACCTTGACCACGATCGTCTTGTCCATCGCGCTCGAGACGACGACGCCGCGGCGCTCCTGGCGCCGCCCGCGCGCGTGCTCGGGCTTCGGCTCGCGGACGATGGGCTTGCGCTCGCCGCTCGGAGCCGGACGGCGCCGGGTCTTCTGCGGGCGCAGACGGCGCGGCAGCCGCTTCCGCTTCTTCTTCGGCGCGGACTGAGGCGCGGCGGCTTCTGCCTCTTCCGGAGCAGCTTCCGCGGCAGCGCGCTCTTCGGCGGCGGGCTCCTCGGCCGCAGGCTCCTCGGCCACAGGCTCCTCGGCCACAGGCTCCTCGGCCGGCACCTCGGCCTCTGCCGGGGTCTCCTCACTCGACTGCGGCGCAGCCGGAGTCTCCTCGATCTGCTCTTCGTTCTGCTCTTCGTTCTTCTCAGCCATTGACTGCCTTCGCCTTCTCTGCCTCGCGTTCGTTCACGACCGTCAGGATGCGCGCGATCTCGCGCTTCGCGAGCTTCAGTCGCGCCGAGTTCTCCAGCGCGCCGGTCACCGACTGGAAGCGGAGGTTGAACAGCTCCTGCCGCCGCTCCGCCAGCCGATGCTCGAGCTCGTCGTCGCTCAGGTCACGCAGCTCGGATGCCCTGGTCAAAAGAGCTCTTCCTCTCTCTTCACGACCTTCGTCTTCACCGAGAGCTTCTGGCCGGCGAGGCGGAGCGCCTCTTTCGCGAGCGGCTCCGGAACGCCGGCGAGCTCGAACATGACCCGGCCCGGCTTGATCACGCAGACCCAGCCCTCGGGCGAGCCCTTGCCGGAGCCCATGCGGGTCTCGGCGGGCTTCTTCGTGAAGCTCTTGTCGGGGAAGACGTTGATCCAGACCTTGCCGCCGCGCTTGATCTTGCGCGTCATCGCGATACGGGCCGCCTCGATCTGGCGGTTCGTGATCCAGCCGGCGTCGAGCGCCTTGAGCCCGTAGTCGCCGAACTGGACGGCCGTCTGGCCGCTCGCGTAGCCGGCGCGGCGGCCGCGATGCACCTTCCGGAACTTGGTCTTCTTCGGCATCAACATCGTCTACTCGCCGTCCTTCTTCGTCCTGCGCGTGCCGCGCTTCGGCTTTTCTTGCGACGGGTCGCCGGACTGCTCGAGCTTCGTCGGGTCCTCGACCTGCTG
>DATCYP010000002.1:0-13831 GCA_036526375.1 Gaiellaceae bacterium
GCGGTCGAAGCAGCCCGTGCTGCCCTCGACGGCCCGTGGGGGAAGACGCCGCCGAACGAGCGCGCCCGCCTCCTGCATGCGCTCGCCGACGCGATCGTGGCGAACCGCAAGGAGCTCGCCGAGCTCGAGGCGCGCAACGTCGGCAAGGCGATCTCCTCGGTCAAGGCCGAGGTCAGCGGCGCGGTCGAGAACTTCCGCTTCTTCGGGTCGGTCGTCGGCTCGATCTCCGGGCGGTCGAATCCGGTCGGCGGCTCGCTGCTCAGCTACACGCTGAAGGAGCCAGTCGGCGTCTGCGCGCAGATCGTGCCGTGGAACTACCCGCTGCTCATGTCCGTCTGGAAGCTCTCGCCGGCGCTCGCGGCCGGCTGCGTGGTCGTCCTCAAGCCCGATCCACAGACGCCGCTCAGCGTGCTGCGGATCGCGGAGCTCGCCAAGGAGGTCGGCTTCCCCGACGGCGCGATCAACATCGTGCCGGCGGACGGCGCGACGACCGGCTCCTACCTCGTCGAGCATCCGGGCGTCGACAAGGTCGCCTTCACCGGCTCGACGCGGACGGGGAGCGAGATCATGCGCCTCTGCTCCGAGCCGATCAAGCGGCTGACGCTCGAGCTCGGCGGCAAGAGCCCGGCGATCGTCTTCGCCGACGCGAATCTCGACGACGCGATCCCGAGCTCGGTCTGGTCGATCTACTACGCCGCCGGCCAGAGCTGCGAGGCGCGCTCGCGCGTGCTCGTCGAGGCCTCGATCTACGACGACTTCGTCTCGCGCTTCGCCGAGGCGGCGAAGCAGCTGAAGGTCGGCGACCCCCTCGACGCCGAGACGCAGGTCGGCTCCCTCATCTCCGCGGCGCATCGCGATCGCGTCCACGGCTTCGTCGAGAAGGGGCGCGAGGAGGGGGCGGAGGTCGTGCTCGGCGGCGAGGCCGGCGACGGCGCGGGCGCGTTCTACCTCCCGACCGTGCTCGCGGGCGTCGAGAGCTCGATGACGGTCGCGCAGGAGGAAATCTTCGGGCCGGTCGTGACGGCGATCCCGTTCGAGGACGAGAAGGACGCGATCCGCATCGCCAACGACGTCAGGTACGGGCTGTTCGCCACGGTCTGGACGGGCGACCCGGCCCGTGGCCATCGCGTCGCACGCGCGATCAAGTCGGGGATGGTCGGCATCAACATGCCGTTCACCGCCTTCCCGGGGATCCCGTTCGGCGGCTACAAGCAGTCGGGCTTCGGCCGCGAGCTGTCGATCGACACGCTCGACCTCTATCTCGAGACGAAGGGCGTGCTCTTCGCCACGAGCCCGAAGCCCATCAACCCGTTCGGGCTCTAGCTCAGCTCTTTCGCAGCGAGAGCGCGGCACCCACGGCGAGCAGCGCGATCCCGAGCAGGCGCGGCCAGTGGAGCGCGATCCGCTGCGAGCCGAACAGGCCCCAGCGGTCGATCGCGGCGCCCATCGCGAGCTGGCCGGCGATCAGGATCCCGACCGTCGCCGCGACGCCGATGCGCGGGCCGGCGTACGTGACCGTGAACACGATCAGCAGGCCCATCACGCCGCCGAGGAGCATCCACCAGGGCTGGTGCACCGCGCGGCCGAAGCCGGCGACGCTCTGGTGGGCGAGGAGGAGGATGACGACCGCGAGCCCGGCCGTCAGGGCCGCGGAGAAGGCGAGTGCCTCGAGCACGCCGATCCGCTCGCCGAGCCGCGACATGAGCGCGACCTGCACCGAGCCCGCGAGGCCGGCGGCCACCGCCAGGACCGTCGCTACCGCCCCGCCAGACACAGCCGCGAACGCTACAGCTACTCCTCGTCGGAAAGCACGAGCGCGAGCCAGGTCTCGGCTTCGTGGTAGAGGCTCCGGTTGTTCTCCGGCGTGTAGTAGGCGAGAGCCGCGACCGCCTGCGAGACGGCCCAGCCTCTCGCTCGTGCCCATGTCGCGTCGTCCGTCGGCAGCGCCTCGCGGAACGCGTCGCGGGCGGCGTGCGAGCGGAGCTTCCACGCGACCATCACGTCGCAGGCAGGGTCGCCCACCCCCATCGCGCCCCAGTCGATCACGCCGGCGATCCGCCCGTCCCGAACGAGCCAGTTCCGGCAGTCCAGGTCGCCGTGGTGCCAGATCGGCGGGCCGTCCCACGGAGGAGCCGCGAGCGCCTGCTCCCACTCCGCGACCGCTCGAGGATCGCCCTCGAACCGCTCCAGCCAGAAGTGGAAGGCGGAGTCGCGCTCGGCGAGTGCGACTCCCCGTCCGGGCGGCGGCGCGCCGCTCGGGTCGAGCGCCTGCAGCGTGCGTACGAGCTCGGCCAAATCCAGCGCGGCCTGGATCGCGTCGATCTCCTCCACCGGGACGGTCTCTCCGTCGACCCAGGTGTGGATCTCCCAGAACCAGGGGTAGCCCCTGCCCGGCCGCCCTTGCGCGACGGGCACGGGGATCTCGACCGGCAGCCGCGGCGCGAGCTTCGGCAGCCAGTCGAGCTCGCGGCTGCCCGGCTCGGTCGGGCCCTCGCGGCGAGCCAGCCGGACCGAGAGCCCGTCGCCGAGCCGAAAGATCGCGTTCACCGTGCCGCTCGGCTCGATTCGGCGCAGCGGCAGCTCGACCCATTCCGGGAACTGCTCGGCCAGGAGCGAGCGGACGAGCCCCTCGCCGATCTCGAGCTCGTCCTCGTGCATCCGCGTCATCGTCCGACCTGGGCGAGGTACTCGTCGAGGTTGAGCGGGTCGGGCGTCAGCCGCGGCCGGACGGGCGGATCGCCGGCCACGGGCCGGTAACCCGCGAACTCGGCGTCGAGCACGCCCTCGCCGCCGGTGAGCCCGGGAAGCTGACGGCGCAGCTCCTGCAGCCGCGACGCCGGCAGCTCCGTCTCCAGTACCGAGAGCTCCCCTCGCAGCGACGGCGTGCCCGCTCCGGCGCCGAGCCGGCCGAGCGCCCCGAGCACCGGGCCGATCGCTCCGGTCGGCACCTCGGCGGCGAGCCGGAACACGGGCTCGCAGACCACGGAGCCGCTCTGCGCCAGCGCCTGCATGAGCACGAGCGGTGTCAGCCGCTTGATGTCGCGTGTGGTCGGCATCGGGCCGCGCCGCGAGGGCGGGCCGTCGGCGAGGCTGTAGGCGATCTCCGTCACGGTCACCACGCAGTCGGTGACCTGCCAGCCGTGGAGGCCTTCCTCGAGCGCGAGGCGCACGTACTCGTCCATGTGTCGGACGAAGTTGTCGAACGTCTTGAAGACGTAGAGCGGCACGTCGCGCGGGTCGACGCCGCCGTCGACGAGCACCTCGACTCCCGATCCCGGCGCCGCCGGCTCGATGCGCAGCCCGAGGTCGGCGTGGAACGGATTCGTCGGCGTGTTGAGGATCTCGACCGCCTCGCCGGTTCCCGCGGGACGCTCGACGCAGATCGTCGTCGTCTCGCGGAACTCGACCTCGAGGCCGTAGTCGTCGGCGAGCGTCGCCTCGATCACCTCTCGCTGCACCTCGCCGTACAGGGAGACCGAGATCTCCTTTCGCGTGTCGTCCTGGCGGACGTCGATCAGCGGGTCCTGCTCCGCGAGCTGGCCGAGGGCAACGCTCAGCAACCGGCCGTCCGCAGGATCGGCGGCCGCGACGACCGACTCGAAGGTCGGCGGTGCGAAGTGGTGCTCCGCGCCGTCGCGCGCCTGCCCGAGCCAGTCCCCGATCTGGATCTCCGTCAGGCCCCAGAGCCTTGCGATCTCGCCCGCGTGCGCCTCGTCCCGCTGCGGGGCGCCGCCGTCGGAGAAGACGCGAATCGCGGTGACCTTCCCCGCGTCGAAGCGGTCGCGCACCTTCACCGCCCCGGAGAAGACGCGGGTGTAGGCGATCCGGTCGCCTGCCGGGCCGCGCTCGATCTTGAAGACGCGGGCGGAGAGAGGCTCGTCGCCGTTGCCCTCCTGCGCAGGCAGCAGCCGCGCGATCCCAGCCAGCACCTCCTCGACGCCGGCACCGACGAGCGCCGAGCCGAAGAAGACGGGATGCAGCTCGCCCGCGCGGGAGCTTCCGGCGAGGTCGTCGTCGGCCGGCCCGAACGGCGCGAAGGACGCGCCTCGGGTGCCGAGCCCAGCCGCCGAGCCCATCGGCACTGCCTTCGGAGTCAGGCGCTGCTCGATCTCGTCGAGCACCCTCTCCGGGTCTGCCCCGACACGGTCGATCTTGTTCACGAACAGCAGCGTCGGCACGTCCAGCCGCTCGAGCGCCCGCCAGAGGATCCGCGTCTGGGGCTGAACTCCTTCCACTGCCGAGAGCACGAGCACGCAGCCGTCGAGCACGCTCAGCACCCGCTCCACCTCGGCGATGAAGTCCGGGTGGCCGGGCGTGTCGATCAGGTTCACCGTGACGTCGTCGACCGGGAACGAGACGACGGCCGACTTGATCGTGATGCCGCGCTGCTGCTCGAGCGCGAGCGAGTCCGTCTGCGTCGTCCCCTTGTCGACGCTGCCGACCTCGTCGATGACGCCGGCGGCGTGAAGCAGCCGTTCGGTGAGAGTTGTCTTACCGGCGTCTACATGCGCCAGGATCCCAAGGTTCAGCGTTCTGCGAAGCAAGCGTCAAAACCTCCAAGAAGTAGGTCACTCCGGGCTTCTCGATGGCAATGAACGCTGCGCGCACTGACGCCTCCTGGTCGATCCCACTGGCGCTTGCGGAGGAAGAATAATCCGTGGCGTGCCGATCTTCCAGCCCGAGCTGGAGACGCTGCCTCGGCCGGAGCTCGAGCGGCTCCAGCGCGAGCGGCTGCGCGAGCGGTTCTGCGTCGATCTCGAGGCGCTGCCGGAGCTCCCCTTCCGCGCCAAGTCGGAGCTGCGCGACGCGTATCCGTTCGGGCTGCTCCAGGTGCCGCTCGAGGAGTGCGTCCGGATCCATGCCTCCTCCGGCACCCGTGGCAAGGCGACGATCGTCGCGTACACGCGCGCCGATCTCGCGGCCTGGGCGGACTGCTGTGCCCGCGCGCTCGCGGCCGTCGGCGCCGGGCCGGGCACGATCGTCCACAACGCCTACGGCTACGGCCTCTTCACCGGCGGCCTCGGCCTCCACTACGGCGCCGAGCGGCTCGGGTGCACGGTCGTCCCCGCGTCGGGCGGGAACACGCCGCGCCACGCACAGCTGCTCGAGGACCTCGGCGCCGAGATCCTCTGCTGCACCCCGAGCTACGCGCTCGCGATCGCCGACCACGTCTCCGAGCCTGCCCGTCTCAGCCTCCGCGCAGGGCTCTTCGGGGCGGAGCCGTGGACGGAGGGGCTGCACGAGGCGATCGAGCACGCGCTCGAGCTGACGGCCGTCGACATCTACGGCCTCTCGGAGGTGATGGGACCGGGTGTTTCCGCGGAGTGCGCCGAGGCCCGCGACGGCGCCCACGTCAACGAGGACCACTTCCTCGTCGAGGTCGTCGACCCGCAATCGGGGCAGCGGCTCTCCGACGGAGAGGTGGGTGAGCTCGTCTTCTCGACGCTGACGAAGGAGGCGCTGCCGCTGCTGCGCTACCGCACCGGCGACCTCGCGTCGCTCACGCACGAGCCCTGCCCGTGCGGTCGCACCTTCGCCCGGATGTCGCGCATCCTCGGGCGAACCGACGACATGCTGATCATCCGCGGCGTCAACGTCTTCCCGAGCGAGATCGAGCGTGCGCTGCTCGCGATCCCGGAGCTCGCGCCCCACTATCAGCTCTTCGTCGACCGCCCTGGGCACCTGGACGAGCTGACCGTGGAGGCGGAGCTGCGGGAGCGCGAGCCCGGCGGCGAGAGGCTCGAGGCGTTCGTCGCCGAGCGGCTCGGACGCGCGCTCGGACTGACCGCGCGTGTCCGGCTCGGCCCGTCCGGGAGCGTCCCGCGCAGCGAGGGCAAGGCGCTCCGTGTCGTCGATCGTCGCCCCGCGTAACCGGAGCGGTTGAATCGCCGTTCACCCGTCGCATGAACGAGCAGAACGACGCGAACGCGAACGACCACGACGGCTGGCCCCTGCCGTCGCGCGACGTCCTCCGCGAGCTCGAGCCTCCCGTGGTCGTGTGGTCGGAGGCCGAGTCGGCGTCTAGCTGGCCGAGTCGTCCGACTGCCAGAGGCTGAACGCGTTGCCTTCGGTGTCGCGGCAGGACGCGAACCAGCCGTAACCCGGCACCGGCATCTTGTCCTCCGCCTGGCCGCCGAGCTCCTGGATCCTGGCGCGGGTCGCGTCGATGTCCTCGGTGTCGAAGTAGACGCGGAGGTTCCCGCGCTCGTCCGAGGGGAAGATCGCGCCTCCCTGGTCCTCGGCGGTCTGGAACATGCGGTAGTCCATCTCCGGCGACATCGGAGGCCCGACCTGCCAGCCGAACACGCCGCTCCAGAATCCCTGCGCGCGGTCGGCGTCCTCCGCTCCGATCTCGACGTGCACGAGCTTGCCTGCCATCGCTCCTCCTCCCGACCCGGTTATCGTCCCTTCGCCACCTGCGAAAGGAGTCTATGTACAGGGTCGCAGTCCTCTACGAGCACGAGCCGGACACGGAGTCGTACGCCGAGCATGCGGAGCTGTGCGCGCAGGTGCCGGGCGGCGTCTTCCGGCACGGCAAGGTAACCGGGTCGCCGCTGGGCGAGCCGCCGCACGCGTACTACGCCGAGTGGGAGTTCGCCGACGAGCAGGCGTTCCAGAGCGCGATCCGCAGCGACGAGTTCATGGCGACGGGCAAGGACGCGTACAAGCGCGGCTTCCCGCAGCCGGCCGTCGAGTTCGTCGAGCTCGCCTAGCGATGGCGGAGGTCGAGGTCGCACGCGACGGCGCCGTCCAGACGATCACGCTCAACCGGCCGGAGAAGCTGAACGCGTTCACGCGCACGCTGCACGAGGAGCTGCACGCTGCGCTCGAGGAGGCGCGCGATCCGGCCGTGCGCGCGGTCGTCGTCACGGGCGCCGGGCGCGGCTTCTCGGCCGGGCAGGACCTGTCGGCCTTCGGGGAGTCCGGCGACGTCGCCGCGATGCTGCGCGCGACCTACCACGTGAACGTGATGGCGATCCGCTCGCTCGAGAAGCCGGTCGTCGCAGCGGTCAACGGCGTCTGCGCCGGCGCCGGTCTCTCGCTCGCGTGCGCGTGCGACATCCGACTCGCATCCGACGCGGCGTTCTTCGTCCCCGGCTTCGTCGGGATCGGGCTCGTTCCGGACTCCGGTGGGACGTACTTTCTCCAGCGGCTCCTCGGAACGCCGCGCGCGTTCGAGTGGATGACCTCGAACCGGCGCCTGACGGCTGCCGAGGCCCATGCGTGGGGGCTCGTCTCGGAGGTGGTGGAGGCGGACTCGTTCGCGGCGCGGGCTGCGGAGCGCGCCGCGGAGCTCGCGGCCGCGCCGACGCGCGCGATCGCGCTGACGAAGCGGCTCTACGACGAGGCCGCGACCTCGACGCTCGGGGAGCAGCTCGAGCGGGAGGCGGAGGCGCAGGCCGATGCGTCGCAGACGAACGACTTCCGTGAGGGCGTCACGGCGTTCGGCGAGAAGCGGGAGGCGCGCTTCAGCGGGAGTTGAGGAGCCCGAGGACCTCGCCGTCTTCCGGCCAGCGTCCCTCGTTCTGCTTCGAGAAGACGAGCTCTCCGTCGGCGAAGACGTCGTACTGGGACTTCTTCCCCTCCCGGGCCGAGGCCTCGATCCCGCTCTCGGTCAGCTCGGCCGCGAGACTCGCGGCCCGTCGGTCGTATCCGCTTCAGACGGGGCAGTAATGGATCTCGACGACCACGCAGGGAGCGTACCGGCGGCGGAACGCGCTGCGCGTTACGCGCGATGCGATACTCGGCGTCGTGGACGAGGACGATCTGCGCACGCTCGAGGCGGTCGGCTCCCGGGTGGAGTTCGCGGCCGGCAAGGTGCTGATCGAGCACGACAAGCCGGGCACGGGCCTGTTCGTGGTGGTGAAGGGGCATGTCGTCGTGGAGGCGCCCGAAGGCAGCCGCGAGCTTGGGCCCGGCTCGGTGGTCGGGGAACGCGCGCTCCTCTCGGCCGACGGGAGGCGAACCGCACGCGTCCGCGCGTTGAGCGACGGCGTCGTCGTCGCCGTCGAGCGGGCGGAGGTCGACCGGCTCTGCGTCGACGACCCCGCGTTCGCCGCACGGCTCGCTCGCGCCTCGTGAGGCTCGAAGAGGAGCTCGCCGGGCGGACTAGGGTCGGCGCCTAGGCAGGGGTCGCTGCGAGCTCCTTCTCGCTCGTCCCGGTGGCGGCGCCCAGCACGTGGCGGTTCATCCAGTCGAGCAGCGCCTCGTTCTGCGCGCGGCGGTGGGAGATCGGCCCGATGATGGAACCGCCGTGCGGCGTGTTCGGGAAGCGGAGCATCTCCGCGGGGACGCCGTTCACGCGGAGCACGGTGAAGAACTGCTCCGTCTGCTCGGCCGGGCAGCGGTAGTCGCTCTCGTGCTGCAGGAACAGCGTCGGAGTGGTGACGAGATGCGCGTACGTGATCGGCGAGCAGCGCCGGTAGACGTCCTCGACCTCGTACGGCCTGCCGCCGAGCTCGCGGACGCTGAAGTCGGCCCCGAGGTCGCTCGTGCCGTACATCGAGAACCAGTTGAAGACGGGGTTCTCGGGGCAGGCGGCCTTGAAGCGGTCGGTGTGTCCGATCACCCAGCCCGTGAGGTTGCCGCCGCCGGAGATGCCGAAGACGCCGAGCCGGTCCGGGTCGGCGAGCCCTTCTTCGATCGCGTGGTCCACGCCGGCCATCAGGTCCGCGTAGTCGAGGTTGCCCCAGTCGCCCCTGATGGCGGTGGCGAAGGCGTCGCCGTATCCGGTCGACGCACGGTGGTTGACGAGCAGCACCCCGTATCCCGCTCCGGCGAACATCAGGTGGTCGAAGTTGAACTGGGCGCCCCATGCGGAGTGCGGGCCGCCGTGGATGCTGAGGACCGTCGGCAGCGGCGTGTCCGCTCCGTCCGAGCGCAGGAACCAGCCTTCGACCGGCGCTCCGTCGATGCTCGCGAAGCGCAGCGGAACGACGGTCGGCAGCTCGAGCTCGGCGAGGACGTCGTCGTTGAGCCGCGTGAGGCGGCGCTCTGCTCCCGTATCGAGGTCGAGGAGGTGGAGGTCGCCGGGCTCCGTGAAGCCGAAGGCGGCGAACAGGACGTTCGCGCCCCGCGCGGAGAGAGGGACGCAGAGGCGGGTGCCGCGGGCCACGACCGCATGGGACTCCTCGCCGTCGAGCGCGACGCGCACGAGCTCGACCTCGCCGCCGGTCTGCACCGTAAGGACGACCTCGCGATCCCCCGGAGCAAGGAGCAGCTGCCCCAGGCCCAGCATCGCCGCCGGGTGATCGGGCTGGAACCCGCCGTCGATGTGCCCCTCGATGTCCGCGCCGCGCAGCGTGCGCTTCCCGGTCGCGGGGTCGAGGACGTAGAGCGACGGCCGTGAGCCGACCACCTTGTCCCGCTCGAACGTGAGGACGTAGACGACGCGCCCGTCATCCATCGGAGCGTGCGCGGCGACGAGCCCGTCAGGAGGCGTGAGGTCGGTGACCGCGCCCTCGAGGTCGACACGGCGCAGCCTCGACATGAGCTCGTGCGAATCGGGGTCGTGCGATGCGACGTAGACGAGCGACCGCCCGTCGGCGCTCCACTTCGGCATCGAGTTCATGAAGCGGTCGTCGGTCAGCTGGCGCGGCTCGGCGGCGGGGTCGGCCGCGTCGATGACATAGACGTCCTGGACGGCGTCTTCGAGCACGCCGACGTTGTCGAACCGCCACATGGTCCGGTTGACGCGATAGGGGCGTTCGGGCTTCCTCGGCTCGTCCTGCGGGCCGGCGGTGAACGCGATCGTGGTCCCGTCCGGCGACCACACGGCGCCGCCGCCGACGCCCTGGGGGAGATCGGTCAGGCGGCGCGGCTCGCCGCCGTCGAGCGGCAGCAGCCAGAGCTGCGGCTTCTCCGTCCGCGTCGACAGGAACGCCACCGTCGAGCCGTCGGGGGAGATCGCCGGCGCCGAGTTCGTCGAGTCGCTGAACGTCAGCCGGCGGACCTCGCCGCTGTCGACGTCGAGCAGATGCAGATCGCTGTGCTCGACCTCGTCGTCGTCCTCATTCTCACCGGGGACGATCCGCGTCTGCGCAAAGACGACTCGTGTCGCGTGGGCGGAAAGGTCGGCGGCGACGACGAACCGGAGCCGGAACAGATCCTCGGGTGCGATCGGGCGTGTCATCGTGTCTCCTCGAGCTCGCGGGACGGGAGTGGGGCGCTGGACCCAATCCTGAACTACACGCGGAACGCTCGTCGGTAGGCGCGCGGAGATGTGTGGAGATGGAGCGTGAACTGCGCCCGCATCGTCGTGCTCGAGTCGTAGCCCGCGGTCCGCGCGACCTGCTCGACCGGCAGGTCGGTCGACTCGAGGAGCCGCTGCGCGCGGTTGAGCCTGGCGCGCTGGAGCCATTCGCCCGGCGGCAGTCCCGTCGCCGAGCGGAATCTCCGGGTGAGCGTTCGTGAGCTGACGCTCGCCTGCCGCGCGAGGTCGTCCACGGAGAGGCCCTCGCCCACGTGACGCAGCGCCCAGTCGACGAGGTCGCTCGTGGCGGGAGCGACCGGCGTCTCGATGTACTGCGCCTGCCCGCCCGACCGGTGCACCGGCGTCACGAGCCTCCGCGCCACCGCTGCGGCTGCATCCGGCCCGTGATCCTGCGTCACGAGGTGGAGACACAGATCGACGCCTGCCGCGACTCCCGCCGACGTCAGCACGCCGTCGTCGTCGACGTAGAGCACGGACGGGTCCACGTTCACGAGAGGGAACCGCCGTTGCAACTCGTCGGCCCACGCCCAATGCGTCGTCGCCCGACGCCCGTCGAGCAGCCCCGCCTCGGCGAGGACGAACGCACCCACGCAGACAGAGGCGATCCGGGCACCCCGCTCGTGCGCGCGGACGAGGGCGCGGAGGAGCGCCGCTGGCGGCTCGTCCACCGTCGTCGCCCCGGGGACGATGATCGTGTCCGCGCGCGCGAGCGCCTTCAGGTCGTGCGTCCCCTCGAAGACGAGGCCGTTCTGCGTCCGAACGCGCCCGCCGACGACGACGAGCTCGTACCACGGGTCGGCGATGTCGCGCCGGTCCGGCCCGAAGACCTCGCACGGAATCGAGAAGTCGAACTCGACCACGCCGTCCATGAGCACGACGGCCACGGTGTGCATGGCGGAAAATTAGCGAAAGTCGTCTCAGAGACAGAAGTCGGCTCGTGCAGAGTCGGGTCATGGACGAATACCGCATTGCCATCGTGTTGTGGGACGGCGTCGAGGAGCTCGACTTCGCCGGCCCGTACGAAGTGCTGACGGCCTGGGCGCGTGGGAGCGAGCGCCCGATCACCGTCACCGCCGTCGGGCGCTCGACCGAGCCCGTCACGTGCAGCCACGGGCTCCGCGTCATTCCCGATGCGAGCTTCGAGGAGTTCGGGAACGTCGATCTGTTCGTGAACCCGGGCGGCAGGGTCGACCCGCTGCTCGGCGACGACGCCTACATCGCGCGCCTTCGCGCCATGGCCGACGGCCGCACACTGATGACGAGCGTCTGCAACGGCGCACTCGTGCTCCAGAGGGCGGGCCTGCTGGACGGCCGGCGTGCAGCGACCCACTGGGGCTCGTACGACCGGCTCGAGGAGCTGGGCGTCGCGGTCGACCGGGAAGCGCGCTGGGTCGACGAGGGGATGGTCGTCACGTCCGCCGGAGTGTCGGCCGGCATCGACATGGCGCTCCACCTCGTGGCACGGCTCGAGTCCGAGGAGATGTCTGCGAGCGTGCGCCGCTACATCCAGTACGAGCCGGAGCCCGTCAGAGTCAGATCGTCTTGAACTGCTCGAACGGCTGGCGGCAGCTCTCGCAGTAGCGGAGCGAGCGGCACGGCGTCGGGCCGAAGATGTTCTCGAGCCGCGTCTCGGTCGAGCCGCAGTACGGGCAGCGGAAGACGTTCGACTGCAGCTGGACGAGCTTCGGCGTAGACGCTTCGCGCGGGGCCGGTGGCGCGAAGCCCGCGGCGCGCAGCTTTTCTCGCCCGGCGGGCGTGATCCGGTCCGTCGACCAGGAGTCGTCGGAGATGACCTCCACCTCGGCTCCGGGGACCTTCTCCTCCATGGCCCGCTTCATCACCTCGAGCGCGGGGCAGCCGAGGAAGGTGGGCGTGAACTCGATCCGGACGTGTCCGTTCGAGACATCGACCGAGCGGATGACCCCGAGATCGACGAGCGAGACGACCGGGATCTCGGGATCCGGGATCTCCTCCAGCGCCTCCCAGACCTGCGGCTCGGTCGGCGTCACCACTGCGCTCCGGCCGGCGCCGAGCGCCGCACCGTCGTCATCTCTTCCCAGAGCGGCCCGAGGTCTTCGCTGTGCGTCCCGCGCTCGACCGGCTCGACCTCGGAGAGGCCGACCCGGGAGACGAGCTCGCCGCGCAGCTCGGCCGGGAGGGCGCCGAGCGCATACGGCCAGAGCTCCTCGACCGCCTTCCGGAAGCGCGGCTCGTCGCGCAGCCGGTCGTGCCACATCTCGGCGTGCATGCGGTGGTACGCCTCCTCGCGGTCGATCTTGGCCGCGAGTCCGGCCAGCGCCGGATCGGGGTCGTCCTTCAGCGCCGTGATCCGGATCTCGTCGACCACCTCGTAGAGCCAGCGGCGCGCGATCGTGGGCGCCCACTCGAGCAGGTGGAGCTCGACGAGCGGCGCGCAGCGGTAGTCGTCCGGCTGCCGGTCGAAGGCGAGCGCGTCCGCATCGCCGTCGGGTCCGACCAGCAGCTCGTAGAAGGCGCGCGCGTGCCCGATCTCGTTCTGCGCGATCGAGGAGAAGGCGACGTCCTCCTCGAGCAGGGGCGCGATGCCCGTCCACTCCGAGTCGCGCCAGCCCACGATCAGTTCGTCATCCGCAAGCGCCAAGAGGACTGACGGGACTTCCCCGCGGCGCGCCGGCAAAGCCGGCACACCGCTCATTGCGCGCCCCCGTCGAGCCTACGGCGCGTGTCGCGCCAGCCGAGGACCAGCTCGTCGTCAGCCAGACCCAGCAGTGCCTGCTCGTTCACGAGCCTCCTTCAGTCGGGCCTTGATCGAATAGCCGTCGACGCGGCGGTACTTGAGGTCGAACTCGTCGGCCCAGTCCTCGACGTCGCGGATCGCCTCGCGCGGGACGAGCCACAGCGCGACCGACTCGCCGCGGCGTCCGTACTGCTCGCGCGCCCAGGCCTCCGCGAAGTCCGCGTCCGGCGCGACGACCGAGCCGGCGTGCTCGAAGGCGGCGCCGCGCTTCTCCTTGCGGAATACCTCCCAAATGGGATGACTCGCCGGCTGCGCGCTCACGCCGCGAGAACCACGTCGCGCACCCACTGCTCCCGCTCGAGGAAGCCGCGGCGGAAGGCGAGCCGCTCCTCGGTCTTGGGGCCGTGGCCGGTGACGACGTGCTTGAGCTCGTCCCAGTCGGGCTCGGTGTATTCCCAGACGCCGTCGTCGCGCCTGCGCAGCTTCGGGTCGGGGACGGTCAAGCCCAGCTCGCGGATCTGCGGCACGTAGCCGTCGAGGAACTGCTGCCGCGCCTCCTCGTTGCCCTGCGACTTGATCCGCCACAGGTACATCGGGTCCTCCTCGCGCGGGATCGGGTTGCCGTGGAACTGCATCAGCGGCCCCCACCAGCGGTCGAGCGCCTCCTGCACGAGCTCGAACTGCTCGGGCGTGCCGGTGACCATGGCGAGGATCACGTCGCGGCCGTGGAGGATGTGGAACGACTCCTCCCAGCAGATCTTCTTCATGATCCGCGCGTACGGCGCGTAGGAGCACTTGAGGAGCGCCTTCTGCGAGATGATGGCGGCCGCGTCGACGAGCCAGGCGATGACGCCGACGTCTCCCCAGGTCTTGGTCGGGTAATGGAAGACGTTGTGGAACTT
>DATCYP010000003.1:0-12880 GCA_036526375.1 Gaiellaceae bacterium
TGCACCTCTTGCCTCTCGGCGTCGACGGCCTCCGGAGGCTTGCGCAGCGGCTCGATCGCCTCGAGCACGGTCGTGACGAACTGCCGGACCTCCTCGGCGGTCGCCCACAGGCGGAAGTTGCCGATCCACTGCGCCTCCTGCCATTCGAGCGGCAGGTCGTAGCGGATCTCCATCCAGCGCCCGAGAGCGTTCTCGTCGCGATCGACCAGGATGCTCTCGATCTGCGCATGCGCCGCCTTCAGCTCGGCGCGCTCGGTGTCGGAGGCATCCGGCGGAACCGAGTTCGGGATCAACAGCCGCTCGGTAGTGCGCTGCCACCACCGCTCGCGCGCGTTCCGCTGCTCGGCCTCCTCCACCATCCCGGCGCGGTGCAGCGCACGGAGGTGGTAGCTCGTCGCGCCGCTCGACTCGCCGAGCCGGCGGGCGAGCTGCGACGCGGTCGCGGGCCCCTCGTGGAGGACCTGCAGCAACTGCAGCCGCAGCGGATGCGCAAGGGCGCGCAGCTGCGCGGCGTCCATCGGCCTCACCGAAAACGTCTGAGCGGCCATGTCCGAAGCCTAGGCTAGGCGCCGGGCCGGCGCCCGGGTGCGTACCCGCAGGCGGCGCTGGGTCGTTGCCGGGGTAGCTACCAGGACGGCCGCCGTCGGTGGCGCGCGGTGCACGAAGCGGCAGGAGGTCATCACATGATGAAGGAACAGCTGGCGAAGATTCACCGGACGCAGCAGAAGCCCGAGAAGCTTGCGCTCGCCGCGGCAGTCGTCAAGAAATACGTCGACGGCGTCGAGTTCGCGCTTCAGGTGGCGCAAGACAAGAAGTTCGGCAAGCGCCTGTTCTCCGGGCTCGAGCACGCCACCGGAGCGTGGCGCCGCGCGCGGCGCGGCCGTGGGCTCGCGGCCGCGGCGGGACGACTCGCGGCCGACCGGGCGGTGCATGCCGAACTGCGGAGCGCCCGGAAGGACCTCCAGCAGGCATACACGCGGGTCGACGCGAAGCGGCGCGGCCGTCGCTTGATCACCTCCGTTGCCGGACTCACCTCCGTCGCGGGACTCGCTTCGCTCGCTGCTGCGCCCCAGGTGCGGGAACGTGTCTCCGCGCTGATCGCGAGCGCGTCGAGAAGTGGACGTCGCGTCCAGGACCTGGCGACGAAGAACGGCGCCGACCGCAAGGAAGCACGCCCGCGCATGCTCGAGGATCTGACCAAGGAAAAGCTCTACATCCGGGCGCAGGAAGCTGAGATCCCCGGCCGTTCCGAGATGTCGAAGGAAGAACTCATCGACGCGCTCCGCGCGCGAGGCTAGTCCGTCCTCTCGCCCGACGAACCGAGCTACTTCGTGCCGTAGAGGCGATCGCCGGCGTCGCCGAGCCCCGGGACGATGAAGCCGCGCTCGTCGAGGCCCCGGTCCACTGCTGCACAGACGATGTGCACGTCGGGATGCTTGCGGTGCACCTCCTCGATCCCCGGCGGCGCCGCGACGATGCAGACCAACGTCACCGACTGCGCCCCCGCCTCCTTCACCGCCGCGATCGCCGCGCAGCTCGAGTGGCCGGTCGCGAGCATCGGGTCGAGGACGATCGCGTCCCGCTCGGCCAGGTCCTCCGGCAGCTTGAGGTAGTACTGGACGGGCTCGAGGGTCTCCTCGTCGCGGTACATGCCGACGAAGCCCACCCGCGCGCTCGAGACGAGCGAGAGGACGCCGTCGAGCATCCCCACCCCGGCCCGCAGCACCGGGCACACCGCGACCTTCTTGCCCGAGATCCGCTGCACGGTCATCCGCTCGAGGGGCGTCTCGATCTCGGCATCCTCCGTGGGCATGTCCTTCGTGGCCTCGTAGGTGAGAAGGAGCGTGATCTCGTTCGCGAGCTTGCGGAAGTGGACGGTCGGCGTCTCCCGGTCGCGGAGGTAGCCGAGCTTGTGCCGGATCAGCGGGTGCTCGACGACTGTCAGGCGCGGCTCCGTCAAGCGACGTACGTCGTGTAGCCGCGGAAGCCCTCGTAGAGCGGCCGCTTCGCGCAGAGCGCCGCGACCCGGGCGCGGAGCGCGTCAAGGTCCGGCGACTCGGTCAGCGCCTCGCAGATGATCCGCCCCACCTCGCGGAAGTCGTCCTCGTCGAGGCCGCACATCGTCATCGCCGGCGAGCCGAGGCGGATCCCCGAGGTGACGAACGGCGACCGCTCGTCGAACGGGATGGTGTTGCGGTTGACCGTGACGTCGATCTCGTGCAGTCGCTCCTCGGCCGCCTTGCCCGTCCACTCCGAGCCGCTCAGGTCGACGAGCAGGAGATGCGTGTCGGTGCCGCCGGTGACGAGCGAGAGCCCGCCCGCGAGCAGCGCCTCCCCGAGCGCGTCGGCGTTGCGGCGGATCTGCGCCTGGTACTCGCGGAAGGCGTCGGTCATCGCGATCCGGAAGCAGGTCGCCTTCGCGGCGATCGTGTGCTCGAGCGGGCCGCCCTGCATGCCGGGCATGACGGCGGAGTCGATCGCCTTCGCGTGCTCCTCACGGCAGAGGATGAAGCCGGCGCGCGGGCCGGCGAGCGTCTTGTGCGTCGTCGACGTGACGAAGTCGCAGTGCTCGACCGGATTCGGGTGCAGGCCCGCCGCGACGAGGCCCGCGAAGTGCGCCATGTCGCAGAGGAGGAGCGCGCCGACCTCGTCGGCGATCGCGCGGAATCTGTGGGTCTCGACCGTCCGGGGATACGCAGACCCGCCGCAGACGATCACCTTCGGCCGCGCCTCCTTCGCCTTCGCGAGCACGTCGTCGTAGTCCACGGTCATCGTCTCTCGCGACACCTCGTAGTGCGCGACGTCGTAGAGGCGGCCGGAGAAGTTGACCTTGTGCCCGTGCGTCAGGTGGCCGCCCTGAGGCAGCGCGAGCGCCATCAGCGTGTCGCCCGGCTCCATCACCGCGGCATAGACGGCCATGTTCGTCTGCGCGCCCGCGTGCGGCTGGACGTTCGCGTGCTCGGCGCCGAACAGCTCCTTCGCGCGGTCGATGGCGAGCTGCTCGATCTCGTCGATCACCTCGCAGCCGCCGTAGTAGCGGCGGCCGGGATAGCCCTCCGCGTACTTGTTCGTCGCCACCGAGCCCACCGCTTCGAGGACGGCCGGCCACGTGAAGTTCTCCGAGGCGATCAGCTCGATCTGCCCGCGCTGGCGCTCGAGCTCGTCGCCGAGGAGCCGCGCGATATCGGGGTCGAGCTCGTCGAGGCCCGCGCGCTTCAGCTCCTGGAACGTCGCCTGCTTCGTCGCCACGATCTGGATGCTACTCGGGAAGCAGGCCGGCGCCCTGCCGCAGCACGCGTGGCTCCGGGCCCGTGAGGTCGACGACCGTCGACGGGACGCCGGGCAACGCGCCGGCGTCGACGATCGCGCCGCAGGCGGAGCGGATCCCCTCCGGAACGTCCTCGATGCGCCGCGGGTCGGGCCCCCCGGAGAGGTTCGCGCTCGTCGCGGCGACCACGCCGACCGCGCGCACGACTGCGGCTGCGCTCGGCGGCAGCTCGGGGACGCGGACGCCGACCGTGCCGACGACGAGCGTGAACGGGCCCGGCAGGTAGCGCTCGAGCACGCGTCGGTCGAGATCAGGCGCCGCGACGAGCAGCGCGTCGACGTCTGCGGCGAGCAGCGCGAAAGGCTTCGAGCGGTCGCGGCCCTTGAGCTCGTAGAGGACGTCCTCGTGCTCCGGCAGGGCGCAGAGCCCGTATACGGTGTCGGTCGGGAGGATCACGGCGCGGCCGGCGCGCAGCGCCGCGACCACAGCCTCGCTCACAGGAGAAAGTCGGTCAGGGCCGCGCGGAACGCCTCGGGCTGCTCCACGTAGAGGAAGTGCCCGGAGTCGGGGATCGTGACGCGTCGGACGTCCGGCAGCTCGGCGACGATCGCATCCGCGCAGACCGGGCCGGCGATCATGTCGTCGTCGCCGTCCACGACGAGCGTGGGAGCCTCGATGGTGTGGAGCTCGGGACGGAGATCGAACGTCGGGAACTCGACCGTGTTGAAGTAGTGCAACGGCTCGGCCTTGGCGAAGTCGGTGGCGAGCTCGCGACCGATCTGCTCGTTGCCCTCCCAGCGGTGGAAGTACAGGGGCATCTGCCGCTGCAGGTTCGCGATCAGCTCGTCCGCCGAGGAGAACTCGCCGGCCTGCTCCTCCTCGATCGCCTTCTGCGCCTCGGCGAACCACGGCCGGCCCCGGCGCGCCTCGATCGCCCGCTGCATCGCCGCCTCCGCTTCGTCGCCCCAGACTGCGAGCGTGGCGGCGAGGACGAGCCGGCGGATCCGCTGTCCGTGTGCCGCGGCGTACGCCATGGCGACGATCCCGCCGTGCGAGAAGCCGAGGAGGTCGAGCTGCTCCATGCCGAGGTGCTCGCGCAGCGCCTCCACATCGGCGACGTACGAGGTGAGCGCGTAGTCGTCGGCGGGATCCGATCCGTGCGAGCCGCGCGGGCTGAAGAGCAGCAGCTCGAACGTGTCGTCGAGGCCGGCGAAGTCACGGAACTCCGCCGCCGACCCGCCGGGGCCGCCGGGATGGCACACGAGGAGCGGCCCGCTCCCGCGGCGCTCGTACGAGAGGGTGAGTCCCTCGGGCGTGGTGAAGATCTCGATCACGGCAGCCTCCCCTCGACGACCCTATCGCGGCCGGTGAGGTCGGGCGTGATCGCGACGCCGGCGCAGCCGAGCCGCTCGAGCATCTGCGCCACCTCTGGCGCCTGGCCGTCCGCCACCTCGAAGACGACGAAGCGCGCCTTCGCCGCGCGTGCGAGCCGCTCGTGCTCGCCACGACCGACGAGGGCGAGGTCAGGCTCCCAGCGCAGCTCCGGCTGGACGTCATCGACGCTCTCGACGTAGGGCGGGTTCGCGACGACGACGTCCCAGCCCTCGGCCGCGACCTCGGCGCCGTCGCCCTCCCGCAGCTCGATCTCGAGGCCGAGGCGCTCGGCGTTCTCGCGTGCGAGGGCGAGCGCGTCGGCCGAGACGTCGACGCCGGTCACCCGCGCGTCGGGCCGCTCGTCCTTGAGCGCGAGCGCGATCGCGCCGGAACCGACCCCGACGTCGAGGATCCGCGGCCGTTCGATCTGCTCCGCGACCGCGAGCGCCCGCTCGACGAGCGTCTCCGTCTCGGGCCGCGGGACGAGAGCGCGCGCGTCCGTCGTCAGGCTCAGCCGCCGGAAGCCCCACTCGCCGAGGACGTAGGCCAGCGGCTCCCGGGCCTCGCGCCGCACGAGGAGCGGCTCGAGTCCGTCGACCTCCTCGCCGAGCCGAGCCGCGAGCCCCGACCGCGTCGTTTCGAGGACGTGCGCGACGAGCCATTCCGCGTCGACGCGGGGCGTCTCGACGCCGGCGGCTGCGAGCCTGCGCTCCGCCTCGACGAGCGCCTCGCGCGCCGTCATTCTCCGAGCGCTCGGCGACGATCGTCGGTCGTGAGCGCCTCGGTGAAGTCGTCGAGCTCGCCCTGCAGGATCCGGTCGAGCTGGTGCACGGTCAGCTTGACCCGGTGGTCGGTGAGCCGGTTCTCGGGGAAGTTGTAGGTGCGGATCTTCTCCGCGCGCTCGCCGGAGCCGATCTGCGAGCGGCGGGTCGCGTCCAGCTCGGCCCGCTGCCGCTCGAGCTCGCGCTCGTAGAGGCGGGCACGCAGCACGCGCATCGCCTTCTCCCGGTTCTGCAGCTGCGACTTCTCGTCCTGCATCGACACGACCACTCCGGTCGGGAGGTGCGTGATGCGGACGGCCGAGTCGGTCGTGTTCACCGACTGCCCGCCGGGGCCGGTCGAGCGGTAGACGTCGATCTTGAGGTCGTTCGGATCGATCTGGACCTCCACCTCCTCGGCCTCGGGCATCACGGCGACCGTGGCCGTCGAGGTGTGGATGCGGCCCGCGCTCTCGGTCTCGGGGACCCGCTGGACACGGTGCGTACCGCCCTCCCACTTGAAGACGGAGTAGGCGCCGTCGCCCTTGACCGCGAACGTGACCTCCTTGTACCCGCCGCCGTCCGACGGGCTCGCCTCGAGCTCCTCGACCTTGAAGCCCCGCCTGTCGGCGTAGCGCGCCAGCATCCGGTAGACGTCGCCCGCCCAGAGCGCCGCCTCGTCGCCGCCCACGCCCTGCCGCACCTCGACGATCACGTCCTTGCGGTCGGCCGGATCGGTCGGGACGAGCGCGAGCCGCAGCTCCTCCTGCAGCCGGCCGGTGCGCTCCTCGAGCTCGGGGACGAGTTCGCGCAGGTCGGCGTCGTTGCGCGCGGCCGCGAGGTCGTCCTGCGCGGCCGACCATTCCCGGGCGAGCTTGTGCGGCTGCTCGAGCTCCTTCAGGCGTCGGCCGACCTCCGCCGCCTCGCGGTGGTCGTTGTAGACGCTCGGATCGGCCATCCGCGCCTGCAGCTGCTCGTAGTTCCGCTCGAGCTCCGCCACCAGGTTGTCGAAATCCGTCGCCATGGGAAGGCAAGCGTAGCCCCTTGCTCAAACAACTTCATTTTGGATAGCTTCACCCTTCAGTTCGTAAAGCAACCACCCGGGAGGTCACAGGATGTCCGTCGTCGCCGAGGTCACCGCCGCCAACGAGCGCTACGCGTCGGGTTTCGCGAAGGGAGACCTGCCAATGCCGCCGGGCAAGAAGCTCGCCGTCGTCACCTGCATGGACGCGCGCCTCGACCCGGGGCGCTTCCTGGGCCTCGAGGAAGGCGACGCACACGTGATCCGGAACGCCGGCGGAGTCGTCAACGACGAGACGATCCGCTCGCTCGTCATCTCCCACCGCCTGCTCGGGACGGAGGAAGCGGTCGTGATCGGTCACACCGACTGCGGCATGCTCACGTTCACGAACGCGGACGTGCACGGCAGGCTCGGGCCCGAGTCGGAGGGCATCGACTTCCAGCCGTTCCCCGACGTGGCCGAGCGCGTCCGGCAGAGCGTCGAGACGATCCGCACGCATCCGCTGCTCGCGGACGACTTCGGAGCGACGGGCTTCGTCTACGACGTCCGGAGCGGACGGCTCGAGCCCGTCTAGCCCGCGAGCCGGGCTTCGAGGCCGATCTCGGGGACGGCCGCGAGCGCCTGCGAGACGGGGCAGTTCTCCTTCGCCGCCTGCGCGGCGGCGCGGAAACCGTCCTCGTCGAGACCCGGGACGCGGCCCTCGACGGTGAGCGCGATGCGCGTGATGCCCTCTCCCGGCTGGAAGGCGACGGTCGCTGACGTGTGGAGCTCGTCCGGCGCGTGGCCGTCCTTCGCCAGGATGTTCGAGAGCGCCATCGCGAAGCACGCGGCGTGCGCGGCGGCGATCAGCTCCTCGGGGCTCGTCACCCCGGCGGTCTCGTCGGTGGAGCGCGCCGGCCAGCTCACCGCCTGCTCGCCGATGGCGCCGGTGGTCGTCGAGACGATCGTTCCCGAGCCCTCCAGCAGGCTCCCCTGCCAGCGCACCTCGGCGCGGCGCTCGGTCGCCATTACGCCATCACCTCGACGAGCGACGACTCGCCGGGCGACTTCTCCAGCGCGAGCACCTCGCGCAGGGCGCGGATCGAGACCTCGAGCTGGTCGAGCGTGGGCTCGCGCGTCGTCAGCCGCTGCAGCCACAGCCCGGGAGCGAGCAACGTCATGAGCACGCGGTTTCCCTGGTGCTTGCCGGCAAAACGGATCAGCTCGTAGGCAAGGCCCGCGATCAACGGCAGCAGGAGGATCCGCGTCGCGATCAGCCAGTACCAGGCGGGCCGGCCGAAGAACGCGAACACGAACACCGCGAGCACCATCACCCAGAGCAGGAACGCCGTCCCGCAGCGGGGGTGGATGAGCGAGTAGCGCTGCACGACCTCCGGCTCGAGCGGCTCGCCGGCCTCGTAGGCGTTGATCGCCTTGTGCTCGGCAGCGTGGTACTGGAAGACGCGGCGCAGGTCGGGCAGGAGCGAGACGAGCGCGAGGTAGGCGACGAACATCGTGACGCGGATCAGTCCCTCGACGATCACGAACCAGCCGCCGCTGGAGATCGGGAGGGCGTCGGTGATCAGCGCCGGACCGACCTTGAACACCATTACGGCGAAGCCGATCGCGATCGCGAAGGCGAAGATGAGCGCGCCGCGCGAGAGCTCCGTCTCGACCTCGCCGTCCTCGCCCTCCTGCTGGGCCGCGTAGTTCGCGGAGATGGCGAGCGCGCGGAAGCCGATGGCGAGCGACTCGCCGAGCGCCATCACGCCGCGCACGACGGGTAGCCGGAAGAAGAAGTGGCGAGCCATCGCCGAGTCGATCGGCCGCGCGACCTGCGCGATCTCGCCGGACGGAGTACGGACCGCGACGGCCCAGTTCCCCGGGCCACGCATCATCACGCCCTCGAGGACAGCCTGTCCGCCGACGTTCGCCATGAGGTCCCGGCCGCTAGCCGCGGCGTGCCTGGCCGGCGCGCTCCTGGCGGCGCCGGAAGCGCTCGACGCGGCCGCCGGTGTCGACGAGCTTCTGCTTGCCCGTGTAGAACGGATGGCACTGCGAGCAGATCTCGACGTGCAGCTCGGGCTTCGTCGAGCGGGTCTGGAACGTGTTCCCGCAGGAGCACGTCACTGTGGAGAGGACGTACTCGGGATGGATGCCGGCTTTCATTGCCCCCTCAAGATAGCAGCGGCCCGTTGCGGCTCCACGTTGCCGCCCGAGACGATCACGGCCACCCCCGGCCCCGCTTCGACCTTGCCGGTGAGGACGGCGCCCGCGGCGGCCGCGCCCGCCGGCTCGCACGCGAGCTTGGCGCGTTCGTAGAGGAAGCGCATCCCCGCGGCGATCTCCTCCTCGGTCACGAGGACGGTCTCGACGCGGCCGCTGCAGATGGCGAGCGGCAGCTCACCGGCGAACGGCGGCGCGAGTCCGTCGGCGATCGTGTTCGTCTCGACCCGCACGCTGTGGCCGGCTGCGAGCCCCGCGGTGAAGCACTGCGCCTGCTCCGGCTCGACGGCGACAACGCGGGCGCGTCCGTCGAGCGCGGTGACGATGCCGGAGACGAGACCGCCGCCTCCGACGCCGACGACGACCGTGTCGAGGTCCGGAACGTCCTCGAGCAGCTCGAGCGCGATCGTCCCGTGCCCCGCGACGACCAGCGGATCCGAGTGCGGATGGACGAAGACGCGTCCTTCCCTCTCGGCGACGGCGAGCACGCGCTCGTACGCGGCGGCGGCGTCGGGCGGCGAGAGGTCGACGGTCGCGCCGTACCCGCGTGTCGCCGCGACCTTGGGCGGGCTCACGCCCTCCCACATCTGGACGAGGCAGTCGACGCCCTCTTCCGCGGCCGCCCACGCGACTGCCTGCGCGTGGTTCCCGGCCGACCAGGTGACGACGCCCAGCTCGCGCTCACCGGGTGTGAGGGCGGCGACGCGGTTGAGCGCGCCGCGCACCTTGAACGAGCCGGTTTTCTGGAACAGCTCGGCCTTGAGCTGGACGCCGAGGGAGGTCGAGCGGAACGTCGGCGTGCGGTGGATCCGTCCCGCGAGGACGGCGCGCGCCCGCTCGACATCTTCGCGGGTGGGTGCGCTCACGCAGGCAGCGTCTCGCGCGCGGGAACCTTCGGCACGCGGAGGCGGACGGTGAACACGGTCAGCGTCCCGGGGCGGCTCTCGACGTCGACGCTACCGCCCATCGCGAGCGTCAGCTCCTTCACGATCGCGAGCCCGAGCCCGGTCCCGACCTTCCGCTCCCGGCCGTAGCGCTCGTGCAGGTAGAAGCGCTCGAACGCGTGCTCGGCGTCGGTCCCGGCGAGACCGGGGCCGGTGTCCTCGACGCGAAGGACCCCGGGCGCCGCGACGACGCGCACCTCGCCGCCGGGCGGTGTCAGCCGGAGCGCGTTCTCGACGAGGTTCGAGACGACCTGGAGGACGCGGTCCGCGTCGCCGATCGCAGGCGCCGGACCGTCCGCGATCGCGCGCAGCTCGACACCGAAGCTCGCGGCCTGGTTCTCGTAGCGGCGGACGGCGTCCTCGCCCACCTCGGCGAGGTCGATCTCGGTGTTGAGGACGTTGAAGTCGGTCCGGTGCATCCGCGCGAGGTCGAGGAGGTCATGCACGAGCCGCTCGAGGCGCCGCGCCTCGGAGGCGACCGTGGCCGCGGCCTCCCGCGGCTCGACGGCGCCGTCCTCGACCGCCTCGGCGTAGCCGCGGATGGCGGTGAGCGGCGTCTTCAGCTCGTGGCTCACCGAGAGGAGGAAGTTCCGCTCGGCCTCCTGCGCCTGCTGGAGCTGGGACGCGAGCTCGTTGAAGGCGCCTGCGAGCGTCGCGATCTCAGCGGCTCCCTCCACCGGCACCGGCTCGGGGTGCGCGCCACTCGCGAGACTCCGCGCCGCCGCGGAGACCCGGTCGACGGGGCGCGAGATACGGCGGGCGAGGAGGAAGGCGGCGAGCGCCGCGAGGAGGCCCCCGGCAGCCGCTGCGATCAGCAGTCCCCAGACATACCCCGACAGGAGCGATCGCTGCCGCCGCAGCAGGATGAGCGTTCCCGGGTTGCCGGGGCGCGCGGCGAAGTAGTAGGGATCGCCGCCGAAGTCGATCGTCCCCTGCGCCTCGTGATGCTGCTTGAGCCGCTCCCGGGCCCACGGCGGCAGATCGCGGCGCTTGTAGAGGAAGATCTCGTGCTGCGGCGATTGGTTGAGAATCGCCTGGATCCGTGGTTGAAGGGTCCTGAGGGACGCGATCCCGTTCGACTGGTTCGCGGCGATGAGGTCGACCTGGTGCGCGAGGTCGCGCAGCGACGACTTCTCGACCTCGCGGCGAGTCAAGACGACCCCGAGTCCGATCGTCAATGCGACGCAGATGAGGACGACCACCCCGATCGCCCTGAACAGCTGCGAGCGGAGGCGGCTGCCGCGCATCTCAGGCCGCGACGAGCTTGTAGCCGGCCCCGCGTACCGTCCTGATCCCCTCGGGGTCTCCGAGCTTGCGCCGGAGCTGCGCGACGTGCACGTCGACGGTGCGCGTGCCGCCCGGATAGGTCATCCCCCAGACGAGATCGAGCAGACGCTCGCGCGAGAGGACGATGCCGGGGTGCTCGAGGAAGCAGGCGAGGAGGTCGAACTCCTTGCTCGTGAGCTCGACCTGCTCTCCCGCAACGGTCACCTCGTGCGAGTCGCGACGCAGGACGACCTCCCGCGCTGTGAGCACCTCGTCCTCGCTTCGGCGCTCTGAGCGTCGCAGGATCGCCTTGATCCGCGCGGACAGCTCACGCGGCGAGAAGGGCTTCGAGACGTAGTCGTCGGCACCGAGCTCGAGCCCGGCGACGCGGTCCGGCTCCTCGTCGCGGGCGGTGAGCATCACGATCGGCACCTTCGAGCCCGTCCGGATCTGCCGGCAAACCTCGAAGCCGTCGACGCCGGGCAGCCCGATGTCGAGCACGACGAGGCGGACCGGCTGGCTCCGCAGCTCGATCAGGGCCTCCTCCCCGGTCCGGCGCCACACGACGCGCCAGCCGTCCTGCTGCTCGAGATACTGCTTGACGAGGCGTCCGATCGAGTCGTCGTCCTCGACCAGGAGGAGCGCCCCTCCCGTTGCCGTGGCGGTCACGTGCCCAGGATAGGCGCGGCGACGGCGCGCATGGTCGCCCGCGTCCCTACCGGGGCCGCCGCGGGATCTTCTCGACGTCCACGGACTGGGCCGCGCCGATCGCCGGCCAGACCACGAGCACGTGCCAGCGGAGCGCGAGCGCGCTCAGGGGGAGGCGGCGTCCGAACCTGATGACCCTCGTCGTGCCGGTGGCGATCGGGATCTGCACGACCTTGGTGTCGGCCTCGCGCAGCGTGAGCTGTGAGGAGCTCACCTGGGTGATCACGCCGCGATCGACGTTCCAGTCCTGCCCGTTCCTCAGATGCACCTGAGCGCGGATCATCCTCGGCCCGAAGAGCTGGTTGACGATCGCCTTGCGCAGGGCAAGCCCCGGCGCCGCGAACCAGAGCACGAGATTGAGCGTCACGAGAACGCCGGCGAGGAGGACGAAACGCCTGGTGAACATGGACGCATTGTCGGGCCTGAGTCGGCCGTTCCGAGTAAATCCGCGGTAAATCAGGTGACGGTGTATTCGGGGCCCGAGCCGCCTTCGGGCGGCGTCAGCCGTCCACCCTTGGCCGTGATCGCGCCACACTGGACGCAGTTGGACGGCGCGACGTCGACGAGCACCGTTCCGTCCCCGTCCTCCCTCCCCACCTCGTACACCTGCGCCGGGCACATGTGCTCCCAGAGGCGCGCGACCTCACGCGGCACGCGCCGCTCGATCCGGATGTGGTTCGGCTGGTCGTCGCGCGTCTTGTTGCCGGATGCGAAGACGGACGAGAGCTTGTCGAACGTGAGCTTGCCGTCCGGGGCGGGATAGCCCGCGTCGCGGTCCGTGACGAGGATCGGCTGGTCGGCGTCCGGCTCGGCGCGCATCTTCCCGAGCTCGACGCGGCCCTTCGACATCGTCATCGCGCTCGCGAGCGCGCCGCCGACGAAGAAGCCGTGCCCGAAGACCTGGCGCATGTTCCGCACCTCGTACAGGTCGCGCCAGATGAAGCTGTCGCGCACCGCGTCGTCGTAGGACGAGAGCGCGCTCGCGGGCGTCTCGCCGCGCTGCAGCGCGCGGAACGCGGCCTCGGCGGCCAGCCGTCCCGACTCGATCGCGTAGTGGACGCCCTTCAGCCGCGGGATGTTGACCATGCCGACTCCGTCGCCGCAGAGGAGGAGGCCCGGTGCATGCATCCGGCTCGGCAGCGAGTGGAAGCCGCCGCTCGGGATCGTCTTCGCGCCCCACTGGACCCGCTCGCCGCCGGCGAGGATCTTGCGGATCTTCGGGTGCGTCTTCAGCTCCTGCAGCAGGTCGTGCACCGAGAGCGACGCGTCGCGGTAGTCGAGCCCGACGACGAGGCCGATCGTGACCATGTCCTTGCCCATGGGATAGATGAACGAG
>DATCYP010000004.1:0-3014 GCA_036526375.1 Gaiellaceae bacterium
CTCTCCGGTCAACGCCTGCCACGAGTCCCAGTCGTCCTCCGCCGCGCCGTCCTCGATGGAGACGACCCGATAGCGCTCGACGATCTCCGCCCAGAACCCGGGCATCTCGGCGCTCGATTTCTCGCGTCCCTCGAACCGGTACACGCCGTCGGAGAAGACCTCGCTCGTGGCGGGGTCGAGAGCGATCGCGATGCGCTCGCGGTGCCCGGCTCGCTCGGCCGCCTCGAGGATCAGCTCGATCGCGGCCTCGCTTGCGTCGAGATTCGGCGCAAAGCCGCCCTCGTCGCCGACGAGCGTCGAAAGGCCGCGCTGGGTGAGGAGCTTCTTCAGCGCGTGGTACACCTCGACGCCGATCTGCAGCCCGTCCGAAAAGGATTGCGCACCGGCGGGCACGACCATGAACTCCTGCAGGTCGATCGAGTTGTCGGCATGTGCCCCACCGTTGATCACGTTCAGCATCGGGACCGGCAGGGTCGTCGCGGTCTCACCCCCGAGGTGGCGGAAGAGCGACACGCCGGCCTCGGCAGCCGCCGCCTTGGCCGCGGCGAGCGAGACGCCGAGGATCGCGTTCGCGCCGAGTCGCCCCTTGTTCGGCGTTCCGTCGAGCTCGATCAGGATGCGATCGAGGCCCTCCTGATCCAGCACGTCACGGCCACGGACCGCCTCCGCGATCTCGCCGTTCACGTTGGCGACCGCACCGGAGACGCCCTTGCCGTTCCAGGCGCTTCCGCCGTCGCGAAGCTCGACCGCCTCGTGCACGCCGGTCGACGCGCCGGAGGGAACGATCGCCCGGCCCGAGCGAGCCGCGACGACCTCGACCTCGACCGTCGGGTTGCCACGAGAGTCGAGGACCTGGCGGGCGTGGACTTCGGTGATCGCGCTCATTCGGCCTCCTTGGCCCGGTCGAAGTACGCATCCTGCTCGTCGAGCGGGAGCGTCGTCCAATCCTTGCCGTCGTCGGCCGCCAGCTTCTCCGCCACCTCGACGCGGCGCCGGAAGCGCTTCGCCGCCTGCCGCACCTCGAGCTCGGGGTCCACCTCGAGCCTTCGCGCGACATTGACCGCCGCAAAGAGGACGTCGCCGAGCTCGTTGCCGGAAGGCTCCTCCTCGAGCTCGCGCAGCTCGTCGGCGAGATCGGCCATCGCGCCGGCGAGATCCGGATACTCGAACCCGACGGCCTTCGCCCTCTGCTGCACCTTGCGCGCAAAGAGGAGCCCGGGCAGCCCCTCGGCGACGTCGTGGAAGATGCCCTCGCGGCCCTCCTGCTCGCGCTTGATGCGCTCCCAGTTCGAGCGAACGCGGTCTGCCGTGAGGGCCCCAGCGATGCCGGAGGCATCGCGGTCTTCCGGCCGGGCGTCGGCGGCTTCGCCGTCGACGCTTCCAGCCATCGCGTCGCCGAAGACGTGCGGATGTCTTCGTACGAGCTTCTCGTGCACGCCGCGTGCCACCTGCCCCAGGTCGCCCGCACCCCGCTCTTCGAGCAGGAGCGCGAGGAAGTAGACCTGGAAGAGAAGGTCGCCGAGCTCGTCGAGCAGCTTCGCGTCGTCGCCGGCCAGCGCCGCGTCCGCAACCTCGTACGACTCCTCGACGGTGTGCGGCACGATCGTCGCAGCCGTCTGCTCGCGATCCCACGGGCAGTCGCGGCGCAGACGCTCCGTCAGGCGCTGCAGCTCGAGGAGAGCTGCCGCAGGGCCGCCCTCCTCCGCCACGAGATCAGCCGGTCGTCGTCGGCGTCGTGATCGTCGGTGTCGTGGTCGTCGCCGGCGCGTAGCCCGTCGCGTACGAGACCTTGCCGTCGTAGTCCTTCTTCACCTTGGCTAGCCACTCCGTCCAGGCGGTCTGCTTCTTCTGCTGGGCGAGGTTCGCCTTGATCTCCGACTCGACTTCCTTGAACGTCTGCGTGTGGGCGGGCTTCACCGGGCCGAGGGCCTGGATGATGTGCCAGCCGTAGACGCTCTTGACCGGGGCCGAGATCTCGTTCGTCTTGAGCGAGAACGAAGCCTTGTCGAAGGGCGGCACCGTCTGCGAGCAGGCCCCGCTCGAGCTGCCGTGCGCGACGCAGAGCTTGCCGCCCTGCTGCGCCGAGCCCGTGTCCTTGGAGTACTTCTTCGCCAGCTTCGCGAAGTCCTGACCGGCCTTCAGCTTGGCCTCGATCTGATTCGCGAGGCTCTTGCTCGAGACCAGGATGTGCCGCACCTCGCGCGTCTTCGGCGTCGTGAACGACGCCTTGTTCTGGTCGTAGTACTTCTGCGCGTCGGACGTCGACACCTTGACGCTCTCCGTCACCTTGGCCTCGAGCTTCTGGCTGAGCAGCTGAGGCTTGAGGTTGTACTGCTCGAGGTCGGCGAGCGTGATGCCGTCCTTCTTCAGCTCGGCATCGAGCTTCTTCTGGCTGCCGTGGTAGTAGGTCGTCCTGATCAGCGCAACCCGCTTGTCGATGTCCTTCTGCGACACCGAGACACCGAGCTTCTCCCCTTCCTGCGTGAGCTCCTCTTCCTGCACGAGGAACGTGACGGCCTGGTCGCGGAGCTGCGAATACGCAGCCGTTCCGACCTTCGGCACCGGCTGCTTCTGCGCCTTGAAGCGCGCAAAGGCCACGTTCATCAGGGCCGTCAAGGTCGACTTCGGAATCGACGTGCCGTTGACCTTGGCGACAGCGTCAGAGGGCACGGAGCCGTTGCCGCCACCGCCGCAACCTGCGACGAGAACGGCCACAACCGTGAGAGCCAAAGCAAGAAAGGGCGCGCGAGTCTTCATTTCCATCCAGTGAGGTCGATGTCGCGGGAAACGCCGGTTTGCAGCCAAAAAGCGACTCAGGCCGCGCGGCGCGCGTCCAAGATAGCATCGACAAGCTCGACCGCCTCCGCGATTCCCTCCTGCGAGCGGCGGCTCACCTCCTGCTTCGCCGAGACGTAGACGGCCGTCTTGGCCCGGTCTCGGAGCTCGCGCAGCTCGCCCGATCCGAGGACGAGGCGCCCGACCGTCGCCTTGCCGCTCTGGAAGACGAGATAGTC
>DATCYP010000005.1:0-25350 GCA_036526375.1 Gaiellaceae bacterium
TCGAAGTGGGTGCCGCGGCAGCGGCGGATCTCCTCCGCGGCGACCTCCCAGCTGACCGGCGCCCGGTACGGGCGCTTGTCGGTCATCGCGTCGAGCGAGTCGACGACGGCGAAGATCCGCGCGCCGAGCGGGATGCTCTCCTCGGAGAGCTTGTCTGGGTACCCACTCCCGTCCCACCGTTCGTGATGGGAGCGGATGACGCGCGCGCCTTCCTGGTTGAGCAGCGGCACATGGGCGAGCAGCCGCTCGCCGAGCTCGGCGTGCTCCTGCATCTTCCGACGCTCGCTCGCCGTCAGGCGGCCGGGCTTGAGCAGGATCCCGTCGGGGATGCCGATCTTCCCGACGTCGTGCAGCAGGAATCCCCACTCGAGGCTCGGGTCGTCGAGCAGGCCCGGTGCGACCTCGAGCGTGAGCCGCGTGGCATAGGACGTGACCCGGCGCGAGTGCCGGCTCGTCCCGAAGTCGCGCGACTCGAGAGCCGACGCGAGCACGGCGACCGTCTGCGCGTAGGCCTCGTGCAGGAGCTGGTGCTGGCGGCGGCCGATCTCGATCAGCCGGTTCAGGTCGGCGGCGTCGACGACGTCGGTCGGGCCGCCCTCGCCGAAGCCGTTCTCCCGGACGAGCGGCGTGACGAGCGTGATCAGCTCGAGCGGGCTGAACGGCTTGCGCAGGAAGGCCTGCGCGCCCGACGACCGCGCGGTGCGGCCCGCCTCGTCCGAGCCGCTGATGGCGACGATCGGGATCTTGCTCGTCTGCGGCGTCTCGCGCAGCCGCTCGAGATAGAAGATTCCGTCGATTCCGGGGAGCCCGATGTCGAGCAGGATCGCGTCGGGCCGCGACTCGACGAGCACGCGCTCGGCCTCGATCACGTCGTATGCCGTGTCCACCTCGTACCCCTCCAGCTCGAACGTCGTCCGGACGAGCTCACACAGCAACCGATCGTCGTCGATGACCAGGACTCGACGTGTGCGGCGCATGACGGAACCCCCTTCCCTGCTGACGGCAACTTCTGCCCTCTCTGTCGGCAGGGAGCGGGGCCGCGATGAGGATCGCCCTCGTGACGGGTTGGTCAGATGCCGGGAGGACTTTCTGCCGAAACCTGCCGCAGGGTCAGTAGACGAGTTCACCCTTTGGGGTGACGTCTAGGGGCGCCGGGCGCGCCGCGGCGGTCACCCGCGGCGCCGGCTTCGCACCGGCGCCGCAGGCGGTGACGACGAGGACGAGAGCGCTCGCCGGGAGGAGCCAACGCTTCATCCTTGGCCCTATACGTCGCCGGGCCGGCAACCGTCACACGCGGGTGTCGTTCCGGCCGATCCCGGGAATCTCGCCGGCATGGCGCGGGTCCTGTACAAGCCTCTCGGTCTGATCGTCAGCATCCTCGGCGGCATCGTCGCGGGGACGGTCTTCAAGCGCGTGTGGGGTGCCGTCGCCCACGAGGAGGAGGCGCCGAAGGCGACGGACGCGAGCAAGGGCTGGGCCGAGGTCATCGCCGCGGCGACCGTCGAGGGCGCGGTCTTCGGCGGCGTCAAGGCCGCGATCGACCGGGCCGGCGCGACCGGCTTCCAGCACCTCACCGGCGCCTGGCCCGGACGAACGAAGGACTGACGCTAGACGCGGCCGCTCCGGTCTACGGCGGGCGAACGGGATAGCGCAGATGCGTGACCCCGACGCCGGCGACGACCGTCGGGTCCCCGGAGGACGACCGGTGCACTCGCGAGGTTGTCGAAGAGCCGCACGCCGGCGCCCATCAGCACCGCGGCGAGATCGACGTGGATCTCGTCGAGCAGCCCGAGGTTCAGGAGCTGCTGGATCGTCCGAGCGCCGTGGACCCCGACCGACCTCGGGCCGGCAGCCTCCTTTGCCCGGGCGACGGCGCTCTCGAGGCCGTCGGTCACGAAGTGGAGCGTCGAGTCGGCGCGCGGCCAGCCGTCCGGCACGCGGTGGGTGACGACGAAGGCGGGCACCTCCCACGGGTGCCGGCCGCCCCAGCCGTCGGCGCGCTCGAACGTGCGCCGGCCGGTGAGCATGGCGCCGACCTCGGCCATCAGGTTGCGCAGGTGGTCGGCGCTCGCGGCCGAGACGCGGAAGGTGAAGTCCGACGTCGTGCTGGCGTCGGAACCTCGACGTCGCCCGCGAAGTACCAGTCGAACACCTCGTCGACCCCGTCGTCCGGGTCGGCGACGAACCCGTCGAGGGACATGGACATGAGCGCGATCACCTTGGACACCTTGCAGCTCCCCTCTTCTCGGTCCGCGGCCGCATCCTCTGGACGAAGCGCGACTCGCCGAAACCGCGCAGGAACCCGGCTGCGTCACCGTCCGGCGCTGGACGCGATCTCTAGCGCTCGCTGCGGCGGAGGTGCGCCAGGGCCAGCGCGAGCAGGGTCTTCGCCTTTGCGGCAGTCCTCGCGGTTACCGCGACAGCGAACCGTCGAATCGCGACAGCTTTCGTGTGGAACAAGCCCCCGGTGTCGATGGTTGCCGCCTGGTGTGCGAAACGGACCGCGGCGGCATGTGTCCTCAGGAGCGCGAAGCCTGCCGACTCCGACGTGTGCCGGTTGCTGAAGTCGATGCGGACGATGCCGAGCGTGTGTGCTCGCTTGTTGGGGCCGAGGCGCGTGATCTTCACGTGGGTGAACCCTGCCGGCCGCTCTGAGGCGAGAACCGGCGTCGACGCGATCCGCTGCAGTGTGGCGGGCAGCTTCGGGGCTTGAGCGAGCATCGTCGGTATATATCGGCCAGCGGCAACGACTGGATTTAGCTCCCAGCGCAGGCACTGAGGGTCGCACCGATCAGGGGCTGACTCGGAGTGCCGCCCGCCTGGCCGGTGTTCCGGAATGGCCGCCGAGCGGTGCGGTCTGTAGGTTCAGAGTCGTTGATGACTGAGCCTCCCGCGAGACCGGAACGTGGCCCGAAGGGTTACGCGTTCCCCACGACCGACGAGCATCTTCGTTCCTGGGAGGAAGCAGAGCGCCGACTGATCGATGCACGCTTCTATTGGCTCGCGACGACGAATGCGGATGGCACACCACACGCACGGCCCGTCTGGGGTGTCTGGGTCGCCGGGTGCTTCTACTTCGACGGCCATCCACACTCGCGCTGGGCGCGCAACCTTGCACGGGAGCCGCGAGCCAGCATCCACCTCGAAAGCGCGGCCAACGTCCTCATCGTCGAAGGTGTCGGTGAGGATGTGGAACGCACCGATCAGGAACTCGGTCGCCGAATCGCCGCAAGCTGGGACGACAAATACGGCAGGCTGGTACCAGACCCGGCAGCCCGAGGCATCTTCCGGCTGACTCCGCAGCGCGCCCGCGGCTGGAGCGAAGACCTCCACGACGGGACAGTCTGGACGCTCGGGCGGTAGGACAACGGCCTGAGCCAGTGTTCCGGAATGATTTGTGAGCGGCCTTGGCCTTCGGAACGAGGATTATCGGGTGGGGCGACGGACTGGTTTGATGCTCCAGGCGGGGTGGATCTCGTAGAAGTTGTGGTTGCGATCTAGCACCCACGGTCCGATGATGCGCAGGTGTGCTCCGCGGGCTGGTGCCGCGAGATCGCGGCCCGAGCAGGTGCCGAGGTTGGGGAGGTTGTTGACGTGGATCGGCTGGCCCGGCGTGCAGCCAGGCTGGTCGCGAGGCACGATCTCGATGTGGAGGCCGCCCGAATCGCTGCGGTTTTGCGCGTTGATCATGTTGGCGTAGCCAGGATCGGGTTTGACATCGAAGACCACGTCGCCGTCTGGCCGGTACTTGACGGGTGCATCGACGACGATCCCCTGGAAGGCGGCGCACCGACTGAGTACCTGCAGTCGATCTTCGTTCTGCACACCGTCATGGGGGTTTCGCTCGCAGGCGCTGCTCCGGATGGTGTGTGCCTCTCCGACAGTGATCGCACTCTTGGGGGCGCTAGCCCGGGTGTGGCCGCAGCCTGGAAACGCGGTCGCGAGGAAGAGGACCAGGACGAACCCGAGTAGAGGACGCAGACTCACCCCAGTGCGAGCTTCGCAGACCAATATTGGTCCGACGTAAGCGCTGTCCCGGCGCCAAGGCGAGGTCGCTCGCCTGGGCCGGTGTCCTCTCGCCCGGAGCCGCGCCGCGGCTACTGCAGCCGCTCGGCGAGGTAGCGGATCGCGATCGGGTAGCGGTACTCGATCCCGCCGTGGCCGGCGTCGAAGAGCTCGAAGAAGACGTCGGTGATCCCGAGCGCCTCGAGCTCGCGCCGGAACGCCTCCGCGCCGAGGTCGAGGAACCACTCGTCCTTCGTGCCGGCGTCGATGTAGATCGCGCGCTGGCTGCGGAGCGCGTCCGCGTGGCGTCGCGCCATCCGCACCGGATCCCACGCGAGCCAGCGCTGCCAGACGTCGTCGCGCAGCATCCCGGTCGCCGTGTCGAACGGGAGGTCGACCGAGCCGTCCTCGTTCGCGGAATAGCACGCGGCCATCGCATACGTGTTGAGGAGGAAGTAGTCGGTCTTCTTCGTGAACGCCGGCCGTGAGTGGAAGTCGGCCCAGAAGTTGTCGTACGAGCCGTCGTACTCGTCGCGGAGCGTCCGCGCCGTGTCACGGAACTCCGGCAGGTAGCAGAGCTCGAAGAGTGCGTCGCCCGAGTGGGTGGCGAGCCCGCCGAAGACGTCGGGCCGCAGCATCGGCACGACCATCGCGCCGTAGCCGCCGCTCGACTTGCCGGTCAGCCCGCGGTGGCCGGGTTCGGCGAGCGTCCGGTAGCGCTCGTCGACGAACGAGACGACCTCGTCGCACAGGTACTCGCCGTAGCGGCCCGTCCCGTGCGAGTCGATGAACTGCGCACCGCCGTACGACGTCCAGGCGTCGACCGCGACGACGATCGCGGGCGGGCAATCCTCGTCGGCGAAGAGGGTGTCGATCCGCTCCGGCACGCTCGGCCGGAAGGCGGAGCGGTTCCGCCACATGTCGATCTGGCCCGTCATCCCCTGGATCAGGTAGATCGAAGGGAAGCGCCGGTCCGGCTCGGCGTCGTAGGCGGGCGGGAGGTACACCCACAGCGGCCGGACGTGCGGGTCGCCGAGCGGGTTGTCGCGCAGGACCTCGCTCTCGATCTCCAGGTCGTCGAAGCGTCCCGCGTAGTCGCGCGACCAGGGCTCCACGGGCCGTCTTCTATCAGGCCACGGCCGCCAGGGGCATGGCTACACTCACGCCGATGGCCGAGTACGGGACGATGCGGGTCAAGAGCGGTCTCGCCGAGATGCTCAAGGGCGGCGTGATCATGGACGTCGTCGACGCCGAGCAGGCGAAGATCGCCGAGGACGCCGGCGCGTGCGCCGTCATGGCGCTCGAGCGCGTCCCCGCCGACATCCGCCGCGACGGCGGTGGCGCGCGCATGTCCGATCCGGAGAAGATCCGGGAGATCCAGGAGGCCGTGACGATCCCGGTCATGGCGAAGTGCCGGATCGGCCACTTCGCCGAGGCGCAGATCCTGCAGGCGCTCGAGATCGACTACATCGACGAGTCGGAGGTGCTGACGCCCGCCGACCTCGAGCACCACGTCGACAAGTGGCAGTTCACCGTCCCGTTCGTCTGCGGCTGCACGAACCTCGGCGAGGCGCTGCGCCGGATCGCGGAGGGCGCGGCCATGATCCGCACGAAGGGCGAGGCCGGCACCGGCGACATCGTCAACGCCGTCACGCACATGCGCGCGGTCTTCGGCCACATCCGCCGCCTCGGCGCGCTGCGCGAGGAGGAGCTGTACGCGGAGGCTAAGGAGCTGCGCGCGCCGTACGACCTCGTCAGGTGGGTCGCCGAGAACGGGAAGCTGCCGGTCGTGACCTTCACCGCCGGCGGGATCGCGACGCCCGCCGACGCTTCGCTCTGCATGCAGCTCGGCGCCGACGGCGTCTTCGTCGGCTCCGGCATCTTCAAGTCGGGCGACCCGGAGCGCCGCGCGAAGGCGATCGTCGAGGCGACGACGCACTTCCGCGACGCGGACATCCTCGCCCGCGTCTCCGCTGGCCTCGGCGAGCCCATGGTCGGCATCTCGACGCAGTCGCTCGACCCGAGCGAGCTGCTCGAGACCCGCGGCTGGTAGCCGCTCCGTCCGACGTGGGGAGGACGATCTCCCCGTGCACGACCGCGAGATCAAGCCGATCTGGACGTCGGCGACCTTTCTCGTCTACACGGGTGGCCTGACCGTCCTTCTCGGCGGGCTCGCCGCGCTCGGATACCTCTCGAGCCGATACGGCAACGGCGCGAAGGCGGGATGGGCCCTTCTGATCCTCGTGGTCCTCTACGTCGTCGCGCATGCGCTGCGACATCGCGGCCGGCAGATCGCCGCCGGTATCTTCGCGTTCGCCTCCGTCATCGCCTGGGCAGCGTTCGTGATCTTGGTGTTCGAGTGGTTCGGCTGGCACGGCGTCAACGGGCCGCTGAGCCATTGGTCGTGGGCGAAAACCCTCGCGCTCGTGCTGATCCTGCTTGCTGCGTGGGACGACCGGAGACGGTTCAACTTCCCGTTCATCCGCTCGATCTCGGCGGTGGTCGGTTTCGTGCTCGTCCTCGACGTGCTCCCTTCAGGCGGGAACTGGACCGCCGCCTGGGCCATGATCGTCGGGCTGGTCTACCTCGTTGTGGGGACGATCCGGAACGAGCCCTCGGCCTTCTGGCTCCATCTCGTCGGTGGCGCGCTGATCGGCGGCGCGATTCTCAACTGGGCCCACACGAGCGACGGCGACTACGCGCTCGTCCTGATCGTCGCGCTCGTGTACGTCGGGATCGCGTACGCGACGAGGCGGTCGAGCTGGGCAGTGCTCGGGACGGTCGGCTTCTTCATCGCGACGATCCACTACGTCGTCGGATCGCCGACGGCCCTCGCGCAAGGATTCTTCGGCCTCGGGCCCACCAGCAGCGGGTCGTGCACGGCGACGGCGAGCGGGACGGTCTGCACACGGACTTTCGGGGGTGCTGCGATCAGTCCCTGGTCGCCGGCGCTCGCCCTCGGGCTCCTCGGCTTCTGGCTCGTCCTGCTCGGCATGCTCGGTCGCCGCAGAACGGCAGCGACGCTCGCACCGCCGCTCGCGCCGCCGCCCGCCTGAGCCTCGTTACCATCGAGGCGTATGGAGAAGCCGCTCAGGATCGGCGTCCTCGCCGTGCAGGGGAACTTCCGCGAGCACGCCGCCGTGCTGCGGCGGCTCGGCGCCGAGCCGGTCGAGGTCCGGCTCCCGGAGCAGCTCGACGGGCTCGACGGCCTGATCATCCCCGGCGGCGAGTCGACCTCGATCGGCCGGCTGATGCGGCTGTACGGCCTCGACGAGGCGGTGCGCGAGTTCGGCGGACCGATCTTCGGGACGTGCGCCGGGATGATCGTCCTCGACCGCGACCACCTCGGCCTCGGCGACTACGGAACGCGGCGCAACGCCTTCGGCCGCCAGGTGAAGAGCTTCGAGGCGGATCTCGACGTCGGCGACGGCGACGAGTCGCTGCGCGCGGTGTTCATCCGCGCGCCCTGGCTCGAGGACGCCGGCCCTGACGTCGAGGTGCTTGCGGAGGTCGAGGGCCACCCGGTCCTGGCGCGCGAGGGACGGCTCCTCGTCGCCGCCTTCCACCCGGAGCTGACCGACGACACGCGCGTCCACGAGCGGTTCCTGAACATCGTGAGAGAGCAGGAGGGAGCGAGTGTCCGGGCATAGCAAGTGGTCGTCGATCAAGCACAAGAAGGGCGCGGCGGACGCCAAGCGCGGCAAGCTCTTCTCGAAGCTGACCCGCGCGCTGATCGTCGCGGCGAAGGAGGGCGGACCCGACCCGGCCGGCAACCTCGCGCTCCAGAACGCGATCGAGAAGGCGAGGGCCGCCTCGATGCCCAAGGACAACATCGACCGCGCGATCGCGAAGGGCTCCGGCACGGACTCCGACTCCGCCGCGTACGAGACGGTCGTCTACGAGGGCTACGGCCCGGCGGGGGTCGCGGTGATCGTCGAGTCGCTCACCGACAACCGCAACCGGACCGCGGGCGAGGTGCGGCACATCTTCGACAAGAACGACGGCAACCTCGGCACCCCCGGCGCCGTCGCATGGCTGTTCGAGCGGCGCGGCCTCGTGCTCGTGCCGGCCGACGGAACCGACGAGGACGAGCTCATGCTCGCGGCGGCCGAGGGCGGCGCGGACGACGTCGCGCTCGACGGCTCGAGCTTCCAGGTGCTCTCCGCGGCCGAGGAGCTCGCGACCGTGCGCGAGGCGGTGGCGGGCGCCGGCTTCGAGATCGAGTCGGCGGAGCTGACGATGCTGCCGAAGACGACGGTCGCCGTCGAGGACGAGAACGAGGCGAAGAAGATCCTGCGTCTCATGGATCAGCTCGAGGAGAACGACGACGTGCAGGAGGTCTACGCGAACTTCGACATCCCCGAGCGCGTGTTGGAGCTCGTCGCAGGCTGACCCTGCGGCACGGGCGCCTCCGCGCTAGCGTGGTGGGAGTGCAGAGGGAGGTCAGCCTCAGCCAGGTGCTGTGTTGGATGCTCGCCCTGACGGGCGGCTTCGCAGCGCTCTACTGGGCGAGCATGCTGTTCTTCGCCGACCGTGAGCAGCAAGCGGCGACATTCGCGGCCGGAGGCCTTGCTCTCGTCGTCTGGTCGGCGTTCCACCTGACCGACCGGCCGCATCCCGGCCGCTAGAAGCGCCTCTTAGCCACTTCCTATGCGAGGTTGAAGCTCTTCTTAGGCGCCGCGGCGATCCTCGGCTTGTCAATCGAGTAGGAGCGCCACCATGCCCGCAAAGGCCATCGAGCAGGAGATCCGGCACATCCACGACCTGTTGTCCCTCCGCAATCTGCTCGCCGACCGCGGCGTCACGAACGAGGAGCTGTGTCGCTACGACGCCGCGATCGCCGACGCGCACAACCGTCTCGCCGCGATGCAGCGCGCCGCCGCCGCCGAGCTCGCAGCTTGACAGGAACGTAGCCTGGGCCACTGTTCCGGAATGACCCTGACGGTCAGATCGTTGGGTCGGGCCAACCAGTGACGCGCAATACCTGACCCGCTAGCTCCACCACCGACACTCCCACAGTGTCGAGGACGAGCGCTCCCGCGATCTCGTCCACTTCGTCCTCACGCTGCTGACGCGCTCCCGCCACGAACCGTTCGAGTGCTTCGGGTGTCTGCAGAGACGAGCCGCCGCCGCGCTCAACCGCGTACCGCGTCTTCGCACGGGTGAGGATCCGCTCACGCTGCTCCTCTGCCGTAACCGTTAACACGACGGTCGTCGGGACCGATCCGGGCACAGCGGCAGCGCAGGCGTCTACGTCCTCCTGCAACGTCCGCAAACCGGAGACAACGAGCGCACAGGCCCCGGTCGCCGAGTACGTGCGCCACACCGCCGCGACGTTCTCGAACTTCAGGGCGAACGAACCGGAGTGGCCGGGCGGGCCGAATCCCAGCCCGTCAAGGTCAACGTACGCACACGGGACACCCTCGCGCATGAGCAACCAATAGACCTCCCACCCAACCGAGGACTTACCCGTGCCGGGCGCACCACACAGAAGGAGAAGGGGGACCTTGGCGATCCGCACCGCCGCAACCTACTCAGAGCGTCCGCATCGGGCGTCGACTCGCTCGCCTGGGCGAGCGTCCTCACGCCCGACAGGGCGCCGCCTCCGAGCCGTCCGCGTCCGGTCGCAGTCGAACAAGGATTCGTCCGACCGGGTCCGTACCTTCCTGACGTGAAAGTCATAGGCATCGATCCGGGGACTGCTGCTTGCGGGTACGGAATCGTCCACGAAAGCGGAGGCCGCCTCAGGGCGGTGGCGCACGGCTGCTGGTCGACGCCGGCCGGACAGGACACCGTCCTTCGTTTGAAGACGATCCACGACGCGGTCACGGCTCTCATTGCCGAGCACGCGCCGGATGCAGTGGCACTCGAGGAGTCGTACGTCGGCGCCGACGCCCGCATCGCACTCTCCGTCGGGCAGGCACGCGGCGTGGTGCTCGTCGCGGCCGCCAACGCGGGAGTCGCCTGCCGCGAGTACGCGCCCGCCCGCGTCAAGCAGGCGATCTGCGGCTACGGCCGCGCCGAGAAGGCGCAGATGCAGCGGATGGTGCAGATGATCCTCGCGCTTCCTGAGCTCCCCAGGCCGCACCATGCCGCCGACGCGCTCGCCGTGGCGATCTGCCACGTCCTCTCGCCGCCGCTCCTGCAGGCCGCGGCCGGCTAGGCGGGCGCCTCACTCGCTACCTTGGACGGGTGGGTTCGTTCACCGCGTTCGTGAGGCGAACGGCACGGGCGGTGCGGATCGTCGTCGGCCATGGCGGGATCCCGCGCCCGATCCGCTGGCTGGCCGCGCTCGGCCTGATGCCTGTCCCCGGGCCGTTCGACGAGGCCGTGCTTCTCGTCGTCGCGCTGATCCTGTTCGTCTTCTACCGGCAAGAGCTGCGGCAGGCGTGGAGCGAAGCGGAAGCGGCGTCCGGGAACGTCCGTTCCGGTGCGTAGTCTGAGCCGGTGATCGCACGCCTCCGCGGCAAGCCTGCGGCCAACACGCCGGACGGGTTGATCCTCGACGTCGGGGGCGTCGGCTACCTCGTCCACGCGACGCCGACCGCCGTTCGGAAGGGCGACTCCGCCGACGAGATCACGGTCGAGACGTATCTCCACGTGCGCGAGGACGCGCTCCAGCTCTACGGCTTCGCCGACCGGAGCGAGCGCGAGCTGTTCGTCCAGCTTCTCTCCGTGAGCGGCGTCGGGCCGAAGGTCGCGCTCGCGATCGTCTCCGGCTCGCCCGTCGCCGAGCTGCGTCGAGCGATCGCCCGCGGCGACTCTGCGCGCTTCCAGGCGATCCCGGGCATCGGCAAGAAGACGGCGGAGCGGATCGTGCTCGAGCTGAAGGAGAAGCTCGGCGATCCGGCGCTCGCACCGGCGCCCGACGGCTCCGGCGAGCAGCACGTCGTGGCGCGCGACGCGCTCGTCGAGCTCGGCTGGACGCTGCTCGACGCCGAGCGCGCGCTCGCCGACGTCGACGCCGACCTGCCGCCGGAGGAACGCGTCCGGCTCGCGTTGAAGAAGGCCGCATGAGCACGCAGTTCCTGACGCCGGCTCTGCGCGACGACGAGGAGGAGGTCGAGCGGAGCCTCCGGCCGCGGCGGCTCGACGACTTCGTCGGCCAGGCCCGGATCAAGGAACAGCTCGCGATCGCGCTCGAGGCCGCGCAGGCGCGCGGCGAGGCGCTCGACCACGTTCTTCTCGTCGGGCCGCCCGGGCTCGGCAAGACGAGCCTCGCCCACATCGTCCGCGAGGAGCTCGGAGTCGGCATCCGCTCGGTCGCCGGGCCGGCGCTCGAGCGGAAGGACGTCGCCGCGATCCTCACCGCGGTCGAGGCGCGCGACGTCGTCTTCGTCGACGAGATCCACCGCCTCAGCCGCGCCGCCGAGGAGATCCTCTACCCGGCACTCGAGGACTTCCGCCTCGACATCGTCATGGGGCAGGGGACGGCGGCGCGGACGCTGACGCTCGACCTGCCGCCGTTCACGCTCGTCGGCGCGACGACCCGCACGGGCCTGCTCACGTCACCGCTGCGCGACCGTTTCGGCATCACCTTCCGGCTCGACTACTACGAGGACGGCGAGCTGGCGACGATCGTCCGCCGCTCGGCCGGGATCCTCGGGGTCGAGATCGCCGACGACGCCGCCGACGAGATCGCGGGCCGCGCGCGTGGCACGCCGCGCGTCGGCAACAGGATCCTCCGCCGCGTCCGGGATGTCGCCGAGGTACGGCACGAGGGCGTGATCACGACCGCGATCGCCCGCGAGGCGCTCGACCTCCTCGAGGTGGACGAGGCGGGGCTCGAACGCCTCGACCGCGAGCTCCTCCGCGCGATCGCCGAGAAGTACGGCGGCGGCCCGGTCGGCCTCAACACGCTGGCCGCGGCCCTCGGGGAGGAGCCCGACACCATCGAGTACGTGTACGAGCCCTACCTGCTCCAGCTGGGCTTCATCCAGCGGACGCCGCGCGGACGCACGATCACCGCCCTCGGGCGCGCCCACCTCGGCGCGGCGCCCGAGCCCGAGACGGACGCGCGCCTCTTCTAGCCTCCCGTCGGTGCGGCGGATCCTCGTGACCGGCATGTCCGGGACCGGCAAGTCGAGCGCGCTCGCCGAGCTCGCGCGGCGCGGCTTCCGCGCCGTGGACACCGACGAGCCCGGCTGGAGCTGCTCGAACAGGAGGGCCCGACGCTCTACGGCTCGGGGATGGTTCTACGACCGTTTCCACGCCGTCGTGCTCCTCAGCGCACCCGACGAACGAGTACGGAAAGTCCACCGAGGAGCAGGAGCTGATCCTCGAGCATCTCCGCGAGGTCGAGCCGCTGCTCCGCGCGACGTGCACGCACGAGATCGACGCGACGCTGCCGACGGCCGAGGTCGTCGAGCAGCTCGTCGAGATCGGCGCCGCGAGCTAGCGTAGAGGAGTGCCCGAACTCTGGACACCCGTCGCCGAGATTCCGCAGAACGCATTCGTCGACCGGCTCCACAAGGCGATCACCTCGTTCGCCGAGGCGAACGGCATCGACAAGGCCGTCGTCGAGGTCGAGCTCGCCGACAACTCGCGCTTCATTCTCGAGCACATCGAGCCCGAGCCCGGCTTCGGGATGGTGACGCTCTACGTGACCGACGCGCGGGACGAGGCCCCCGACGCGCTCATCGTCCCGATCGGCTCCCTGCGCCGGATCGAGCTGCGAACGGCGCCCGAGAAGGAAGAGACGATCGGCTTCAACATCCGGCCCGCGACGTAGACGAGCCACGGCGCGACGAGCAGCGCCATCACGTCGAACCAGACGTAGCCGCTCGCGACCCCGCTCGGGGGGTTGCCGTCCGGGATACCGAGTCCGGGGAGCTCGTGTGCCCAGCGCCACGTCCCGATCGACGTCCCGTACAGCTCGAGCGCCGCGACGACGACGAAGACCCCGGCATACGTCGCCCGCGACCGCGACCGCCAGAGGAAGACGAGCAACAGCGGCACGCCGAAGGCGCCGGCGACGTCGGCCTGCGGCAGCACCGTGAGGCCGGCGATCCCCCAGGCCGTGGCGCCGACCGCCGCCGCCCAGACGACCGCGCGGGCGCGCAGGCTCCGGCTCAACGCGATGCCGCTCAGGTAGACGAGGCCGTGCGCCGGAGGGATGAAGAGCGGCAGGTTGTGCAGGCGGTAGTGGTAGACGCCCCAGACGAGCGAGCCCGTCACCTCTCCGACCGTGGCGAAGAGGACGACGCCGACGGCCTGCGCCCGCACGAGAGAGGGGAGGGGCCGGAGCGCCGCCGCGAGCACGACGAACGTGAGCGCGCCGAGCGCGAGCTGCGCGTGCAGCGCGGCCTGGGTGTCGAGCGCGAGCAGGCCGGCGAGGTACGCAGGCAGCGCGACCGCGTACCAGCGGGGAACGCTCACCGGCGGTACTGCAGCTCGTGCCAGCTCGGCGTGGGGAGGAGCTCGAGCAGGGCGCGGCCGCCGTTCGTGTCGGCGAACGTGAAGTCCTGGCGCTCGTCGTCCCAGTCCACCTCGAGCAGACCCTCCTTGACGCGGTGGTCGAGCCAGGCGCCGCGGAAGACGAGCTTCTTCAGCCAGTAGACGAGCGACTCGCCGCGAACGAGCGAGAGCGCGTCCCAGTGGCGCACGAGGTACTCCCCGAGCGCGCTGCGCGGCTTCTGGATCGCGTCGCGCTCGACGAGCTCGACGAGGTCGGCGGTCTCGTCCTCGTCCAGCTCGGGGCCGCCCACGAGCCCGAGCCGGACCGCCGCCGCGGTCACGCGTTCCTCGAAGTCGAGGCTGCTGAAGGAGAAGCGGTAACCGAGGAACTCGACGACGTAGTCGTCGCCCGAGTGGTAGTTGCCGGCCGCTTCCACGGCGGCAGCGTACCCTGACCGCATGCGGGTACTCCGCTATCCCGCGGCGCTCGCGGCCGTGCTCGCGATGGTCGCCGTGACGGCCTGGGCGCTCTCGTGGCCGTTCGAGAAGGCGGTCTATCTCGCGCCCGTGATCGTGATCGGCGGTGCGGCGGCCGTCGGCCTCGTGCTCCTGTGGGGGAAGATCGCGCTCAACTCCCTGCGAGAGTCGCGCCACCCTCGGCGGGTGCTGGCCTACTGGCTCGTCGGGCTCGGTCTACTCGTCCTGCTGACGATCCTCGGAGTCAAGCTCCCGAGCGAGGGCGGCTAGCAACCGGTCGACCTCCTCCCGTGTCGTGTAGGCGGCGACGGACAGCCGCAGGAGCTCGGTCCCGCGGGTGTCGACGGGGATCTCGACCCGGTGTCGCGCGAACAGCCGCTCGGACAGGTCCGGGGCGGGGCGCGGCAGCCGGACGGCGGCCATCTGCGCGAGCATCGAGTCCGGTGCGATCGGCTCCGTGCCGAGCAGGTCGCAGAGCTCGAGACGGGCCTCGCGCGCGAGCCGGCGGCAGCGGTCGCGGACGTCGTCCCAGTCGCGCTCCGCCTGGAAGCGGATGGCGTCGGGGACGGCGAGCCAGGCCGCGGGATCGCGCGTGCCCTGCAGCTCGACGCGTTGCGCGAACGTGCTGCCGCTCTCGTAGCCCCAGCTGACGATGGCCGCGTCGACGCGCTCCCGGCGCTCGGGCCGCGCGTGGAGGAAACCCGCGCCCTTGGGCGCGGAAAGCCACTTGTGGCAGTTGCCGGCATAGAAGTCCGCGCCGAGCGCGGCGAGGTCGACGTGGACCTGCGCGGGCGCGTGCGCACCGTCGACGACGGTGACGAGGCCGAGCGAGCGGGCGCGGGCGACGATCTCCTCCACCGGCAGGACGAGCCCGGTCGCCGACGTGACGTGGCTGACGAACACGACCCGCGTGCGCTCGTTCGCCGCGGCGAAGAGAGCCTCGACGAGCTCGCCCGGATCGCGGAGCGGGAGGGCGATCGGCGCCCGGACGTAGCGCGCGCCGGCGCGTCGGCAGACCCACTCCCACGCGAGGTCGCAGGCGCCGTACTCGAGGTCGGTGGCGAGCACCTCGTCGCCGGAGCGGAGGTCGAGCGAGCGGGCGGCGAGATTGACGCCGGTCGTCGCGTTCTGGGCGAACGCAAGATCCTGGGCGGAGCAGCCGACGTAGTCGGCGAGCGCGGTCCGCGCGCCGTCGAGGAGTCCGGGCAGGCGGCGATCGAGGAAGTCCACCGGCTCGCGCTCGAGCTCGCGCTGCCACGCCTGGTAGCGCTCGAAGACGGGCTGCGGGCAGGCGCCGAACGAGCCGTGGTTGAGGAACGCGACCTGCGGATCGAGGAGGTACTCGTGCCGAAGCTCCTCTGCGGATGGGGCGGCCATGCCGTTCTTCTACTCCAACGGGCCTTGAACGCCGCGCCGGAAGGGTCTAGCTTCGGCGTCCTACCCGGTGCATGCGGCGCGGGAATCCGCCCGCTCTCACCGCCGGGGAAAGAGGTTCAGGGGAATGACCCTCGACCAGAAGAGAGCGCGGGTCTTCGGCGTGCTCTACCTCATCACGTTCGTGACGTCGATCCCGGCGCTGGCGCTCTACGAGACGGTGCTCCGCCACCCGGTGAGCTACGTCGCCGGCGGCGGCCACGACAAGCAGGTCCTGCTCGGCGCGCTGCTGGAGCTGCTGCTGATCATCGCGAACATCGGCACCGCGGTCGTGATCTTCCCGATCGTCCGCCGACAGAGCGAGGAGCTGGCCCTCGCCTACGTCACGGCGCGGCTGTTCGAGTGCACCTTCATCCTCGTCGGCATCGTCTCGATGGTCGCGATCATCACGTTGCGGAACCAGGCTGCCGGCGCGGCCGAGAGCACGGTCGCGTACACGCTCCCAGGAATCAAGGACTGGACGTTCCTCCTCGGGCCGGGATGGGTCGTCGGCTGGGGGAACGGGCTGATCTCGGCTACCTGATGTACCGCTCCGGGCTGGTGCCGCGGCGGGTGGCATGGCTCGGCCTCGTGGGCGGGCCGCTGCTCGTCGTCTTCGGGACGGCCGTGATCTTCACCGGCAACAACCCGAGCAGCACGCTGGCGACGCTGAAGAAACCTCTCGGCGCTCCCGGAGGGTCTGTGGGAGCTCTTCCTCGGCGTCTACTGCACCATCTGGGGTTTCCGGCGCGGCGCCCCGATCCTGCGGGCCGACGCTCACGAGGATCGCCCGCCCGCGGTGGCCGCCCCGGCGTCCGCCTAGCGGCGGCCCTCAGATGACAGAGAGGCGGCGCTTCGTCGCCTCTCTGTCGCGGCTTCGTCGCGAAACGCCGACGATCGTTCCACAGCCGTTCGGTCGGGACGGGTCGCCGGTCCGGCTCCGTCCGCCCGTCCCCGTAGCTTGGCCGCACATGCACGACGGCACCTGGACACTCGCCGACTGCCCGCCGACCGACCAGGCGGAGCTCGTCCGCACCCTCGGAATCTCCCCGCTCACGGCGGCCGTGCTGGTCCGGCGGGGCTACTCCGATCCGGACGTCGCGCGCCGGTTCCTCGAGGGCGAGCAGCCGCCGCACGATCCCTTCCTGCTCGGCGACATGGAGGCGGCGTGCGCCCGCATTCGGGCTGCGGTGGAGCAGGGCCGCCGTATCTGCGTCCACGGCGACTACGACGTCGACGGCATCGCGGCCACGACGCTCGCGGTTCTCCTGCTGCGCGAGCTCGGTGCGGACGTCGCCTGGCATCTGCCGAGTCGCTTCGACGAGGGCTACGGCGTCCGCAGCGAGACGCTCGCCCGTCTCGCCGACGAGGGCTGCGGGCTCGTCCTCACCGTCGACTGCGGGATCACGGCCGTCGCCGAGGTCGCCGAGGCCAAGGAACGCGGCCTCGACGTCGTCGTCACCGACCATCACCGGCCGGGCGAGACGCTGCCGGATTGTCCGATCGTCGCCACACGTCCCTCGAGCTACCCGTTTCCCGAGCTGTGCGGCACCGGCGTCGTCCACAAGCTCGGGCAGGCGCTCTTCGGTGTCGACTCCGACATCCCGCGCCGGCATCTCGATCTCGTCGCCCTGGCGACGATCGCCGACGTGGTCCCGCTCGTCGACGAGAATCGATCGCTCGCGATCGCCGGCCTCCGCGCGCTCGTGCGCACCGCGAAGCCCGGGCTGCGCGCGCTCATGCAGAGCGCGGGCGTCGACCCGGCCGCCGTCGACGCCGGTGCCGTCGGCTTCCGGCTGGCTCCGCGCCTGAACGCGGCCGGGCGTCTCGGCCATCCGCGCGAGGCGCTCGAGCTGCTCCTCACCGAGGACGAGGCGGAGGCCCGCCGGCTGGCCGCCTCGTTGGAGGAGCTGAACCGCGAGCGGCAGGCGGTCGAGGCGCGGATCCTTCGAGAGGCGGTGGACCAGGTCGAGTCCTGGCCGGCGGAGACGCGCTCCCGGCGTGCCTACGCGGTGGCCGGCGCGGACTGGCACGAGGGTGTGATCGGCATCGTCGCCTCGCGGCTCGTCGAGCGGTATCACCGCCCGGTCGTGCTGATCGCAGGCACGGACGGCGACTGGAAGGGATCGGGGAGGTCGATCCCCTCGTTCGACCTCCACGCCGCCCTCGGTGCCTGCTCGGGTCTGCTCGGCCGCTGGGGCGGTCACCGCGCCGCTGCGGGGCTTTCGATCACCGAAGAGAACGTCGAGGCGTTCTCGGCGGCCTTCGCCGAGCAGGCCGCGACGGTTCTGGACGAGCGCGATCTCGAGCCCGTGACGCCGATCGACGCAGTGGTCGCGCGCGGCGCGGACCTCTCCCTCGACCTCTGCGCCGAGCTCGCGAAGCTCGCGCCGTTCGGCCTCGGCAACCCGGCGCCGACGCTGCTCGCCCCCGGCTGCGGGCTCGGGGAGCTCGCGACCGTCGGCGACGGCAAGCACCTTCGCTTTCGCGTCCGCCGCGACGGCCGCGATGCCGGCAGCGCGATTGCCTTCGGCCAGGGCTCACGTCTCGACGCGTTCCGGCCCGACGGCCTGTACGACGTCGCCTTCCGCCTGGAGGAGAACCACTGGAACGGAACCGTCGCGCCGCAGCTCCTCGTCCGTCGCGTCTTCCCGACCGCCGCCCGCTACCGGGAGCTCCGCGACTGGCTGGCGCAGGAGTGGCGAAAGCCGGCTGCGGCCCGCGCTCCCGAAGCGACCGTCGTCTTCTCCGAGCTGGGGCTCGAGGACGGCATTCGCCGCGACCTGCTCGAATCGACGACCTTCCGGGCGCTCCTCGTGGCCGAGCCGCTGGCGCGCGCCGCCTAGGAGGGCTCGTTCAGCGAGAAGGCGAGGGCGCGGGCGAGCCGGAGGAGGCTGCGGCGTCTCCAGAAACGGCGAAAACCAGGCATGGAACGCGTCACTTCGATCATCTAACGACCGTTCCTCCCACGCGGAGTAGCCCGAAAACCCCGGAGTACACTGAAACGGTGACGACCCTCGAAGCAGGCGAGAGGCACGAGGAGCTCCTCGAAGCGCTGCTCGCCGAGCTCGCCGCCCAGCGCGCGGACGTCGACGTCGAGCTCGTCACCCGCGCTTTCCGGTTCGCGGCCGCCGCGCACGAGGGGCAGCAGCGCCGGTCGGGCGAGCCGTTCATCACGCATCCGGTCGGCGTCGCGTCGATCTGCGCCGGGCTGCGCCTCGACGAGCAGACGATCGCGGCCGCCCTCCTCCACGACGTCGTCGAGGACACCGGCGTCGAGCTCGACACGCTCCGCGAGGAATTCGGCGAGGAGATCGCCGCACTCGTCGACGGCGTCACGAAGCTGACGCGCGTCCAGTTCCAGACCCGCGAGCAGGCCGAGGCCGAGAACTACCGGAAGATGGTCGTGGCGATGGCCGAGGACGTCCGCGTCATCCTCGTCAAGCTCGCCGACCGCCTCCACAACCTCCGCACGATCGAGTACCTCGGCAAGCAGAAGCAGATCCAGAAGTCGAGGGAGGCGCTCGAGGTCTACGCGCCCCTCGCGCACCGGCTCGGCATCCACGCCCTCAAGTGGGAGCTCGAGGACCTCGCGTTCCAGACCCTCCACCCCCGCAAGTACTCCGAGATCAAGACGATGGTCGCCGAGCGCCGCGCCGACCGCGAGGGTCACGTCGCGGAAGCGGCCGACGTGCTGCTCCGCGAGCTCGAGAAGGTCGACATCCCCGTCGACATCTCCGGCCGCGCGAAGCACTTCTATTCGATCTACGACAAGATGGCCCGTAAGGGCCGCGAGTTCAACGAGATCTACGACCTCACCGCGATGCGGGTGATCGTCGAGCGCAACGGCGAGGAGGGAACGCGCGACTGCTACGGCGCGCTCGGCCTCATCCACTCCCTCTGGAAGCCGATGCCAGGCCGTTTCAAGGACTACATCGCGATGCCGAAGTTCAACCGCTACCGCTCGCTCCACACGACGGTCATCGGGCCGGAAGGCAGGCCCCTTGAGATCCAGGTGCGGACGCGCGAGATGCACGAGACCGCCGAGCTCGGCGTCGCAGCCCACTGGGCGTACAAGCGTGACGGCGGCCGCAGCTCGAAGAGCGCCGACGAGGAGTGGAACGCCTGGGTGCGGCAGCTGATGGACATCAACGCCGACGAGGCCGACGCGCGCGAGTTCGTGAAGAGCTTCCGCACCGACCTCTTCGACGAGGAGGTGTTCGTCTTCACGCCGAAGGGCGAGGTGAAGACGCTGCCGGCCGGCGCGACGCCGATCGACTTCGCGTACGCCGTCCACACCGACGTCGGCCATCGCACGGTCGGCGCGAAGGTGAACGGCCGGATCGTGCCGCTCCACTACCGCCTCCGCAGCGGCGACCGGGTCGAGATCCTCACCGGCAAGTCCGCGGCGCGCGGCCCGTCGCGCGACTGGCTCTCGCTCGTCGCCTCGTCCCGCGCCCGCAACAAGATCCGCCAGTTCTTCTCTCGCGAGCAGAAGGAGGATCTCGAGGCGAAGGGCCGTGAGGCGCTCGAGCACTCGCTCAAGGGGCAGAACCTCCCGTACAAGAAGCTCGCCGGCTCCGCCGTCCTCGCCGGCGTGATCCGGGAGTCCGGCTACAAGAAGGCAGAGGACTTCTACATCGCGCTCGGCTCGGGGAAGCTGACGGCGTCGAAGATCGTCGACAAAGTCCTCCAGCAGCTCAAGGTCGCCGAGGTCGCCGCGGAGCCGATTCCGCTCAAGAAGCCGCGGGCGCGCGAGGCGGCCGGCAGCGACAGCTACGGGATCAACGTGATCGGAGTCGAGGACGTCCTCGTCCGGCTCGCGAAGTGCTGCACTCCGGTCCCCGGTGACGACATCGTCGGCTACATCTCGCTCGGCAAGGGCATCACGATCCACCGCGGCGACTGCCCGAACGTGCGCGCGCTCCGCCGCAACCCCGAGCGGTTCACGCCGGTCGAGTGGGAGGGAGGCGGCAGCCAGAGCTTCCGCGTCCAGATCGCCGTCGACTCGTGGGACCGGCCGCGCCTGCTCGAGGACGTGGCCCGTACCTTCGCCGAGCACGGCTCCAACATCGTGTCGTACGGCGGCAGCGTCGAGGACCAGATGGCCCGCAACTGGTATGTCGCCGAGGTCGGCGACGTCAAGGCGCTGCGCGGCCTGCTCTCCTCGCTGCGCAACATCGACGGCGTCTTCGACGCCCGCCGGGTCACGCCCTCGTAGATCCCCTCGTTCGAGGGATCGAGCCTCGCCGGCCCCGGGTTACCCCCTTCGAGGGACACGCCGGTGGTGATGCGGCGCATCTCCCTCGAAGGAGGGACGATCGGGGCGTCAGCTCTCCCACGCCTTGCCCCCGGTGTCCCAGCCGACGAGGCAGAGATCCGCGATCTTCGCGGCGACGGTTTCGAGCTCCCGTGCAGCGACGTCTCCGTCGGCGGCGAGCTCCGCGACGCGCGTTTCGCGCCACAGCACCGGGACGGTCGTGCGGCGCGGCGGATCGGGTGTGCCGGCCTCCGGTCCGAGCACGAGACTCTCCGCCTCGGCGAAGTAGATGCCGGCCCAGACGCAGTCCTCGCGGGCGGCGAGCTCGGCTACGGCCTCGCGCAACTGCTCGTCGGCGTCAGGCGTCGACATCGTCCCCTTCGAAGGCGAGGACCGGCTCGCGGAACGAATCCGGCACGAGGCACGCCTTTCGCTCGGCGAGGTCGACGTAGACGAGCGTCTGGTGCGCGGTGACCATGAGCGCGTCGTCGGGGACGCGGTAGGCCGCGAAGGCGAAGGTGACGCTCGTGCGGCCGATGCGCGCGACGCGCACGAACACCTCGATCTCGTCGTCGAAGACCGCAGGCGCGAAGTACTCGACGTCGTTCGCCCGCATCACGAAGTTGCCCGCCTCTCCGCGCTGCTGGAGCAGCCCGAGCGAGCGCAGGTACTCGACGCGCGCGAGATCGAAGTACGGGTTGTAGCGGCCGTAGTAGACGATCCCCTGCGCGTCGGTGTCGGAGAAGCCGACGCGCGTCGGCGCCGAGAACTTGAACGGCGGCTTCACGAGCGGATCACCGCGAGCACCTCGTCCCGCTTCCGCTCCATGAGCTCCTCGGACGTCGCCTCGAGGTTGAGGCGGAGCAGAGGCTCGGTGTTCGAGGGGCGGACGTTGAAGTGCCAGTCGTCGAAGTCGACCGAGATGCCGTCGAGATGCGAGACTCGCCCGTCCGCGTACCGCTCCTTCAGCTCCTGCAACTTGAGCGCGACGTCCGGCACCGGCGTGTTCAGCTCGCCCGTGATGAAGTAGCGCGAGCGCAGCGGTTCGAGGATCTCCGATAGCCGCCGGCCCCTCTTCGAGATCAGCTCGAGCATGAGCAGGAACGGGACGACGCCCGAGTCGGCCTGACTGAAGTCGCGGAAGTAGTAGTGGCCCGAGACCTCGCCGGCGAACGTGGCATCGTCCTTGCGCATCCGCGCCTTGATGAAGGCGTGGCCGACGCGGTTCACGAGCGGGACGCCGCCGGCGCGTTCGATCGTGTCCGGGACCGCGCGGCTCGCGCGGACGTCGTAGATGACCTTCGCGCCCGGCTCCTTCTCGAGCACGCTCTCGGCGAAGAGCGCGGTCACGAAGTCGCCGGGGACGAACTCGCCCGTGTCGTCGACGAAGAAGCAGCGGTCTGCGTCCCCGTCGAACGCGACGCCGAGGTCGGCACCTTCCTCGAGGGTCTTGCGGACGACGAACTCGCGATTCTCGGGCAGCAGGGGGTTCGGCTCGTGGTTCGGGAACGAGCCGTCGGGCTCGAAGTAGCAGCGGACCGTGTCGACGGGGAGGCGCTCGAGCACCGGCGGCAGCATCGCGCCGGCCATCCCGTTGGCTGCATCGATCACGACCCGGAGGGGCTCGATCGCCGCGACGTCCACGAACGACAGGACGCGGTCGACGTACGCCGGCCAGATGTCGTGCGGTTCGATCCGTCCCTCCTCGGACGGGCTGGCTGCGCCGTCGCCTGCCAGCGCCCGGTCGCGGACGTCGAGGAGACCAGACTCGCCGCCGACCGGCAGCGCCCCGCGGCGGACGAGCTTCATCCCCGTGTACTCCTTCGGATTGTGCGAGGCAGTGACCATCGCGCCGCCCTCGAGGCCGAGCGAGCTGACGGCGAAGTAGACCATCTCGGTGCCGACGAGACCGAGGTCGAGGACGTCTGCTCCGGCCGCGGCCGCGCCGCGCATCACCGCCTCCTGCATGGCCGGCGACGAGGTCCGCATGTCGCGACCGACCGCCATCCGCCGTGGCTCGAACTGCTCGACGTAGGCGCGCCCGATCGCCTCGGCGCCCTCCTCGTCGAGCTCGTCGGGATAGATCCCGCGCACGTCGTACGCCTTGAAGACCTTCGGATCGAGCACGGGCGCGATGCTATGCGCAACGAACAGAGGGGAGGCACAGGAATGCTCGACCACATCGGGATCGGCGTCGCCGACTACCAGCGCAGCAAGGCGTTCTACGAGAGGGCCCTCGCACCGCTCGGCTACACGCTCCTCATGGAGTTTTCCGAGGCGGCGGCCGGCTTCGGCGAGGCCGGTCGGCCGTTCTTCTTCATCGAGGCGCACGGCGAGCCGGCGCGAGGGCGGCTCCACATCGCGTTCCGCGCCGAGAGCCGGGAGCTCGTGGATGCGTTCCACGCGGCGGCGCTCGCTGCAGGCGGAACCGACAACGGCGCGCCAGGGATTCGCTGGTACCACGCCGACTACTACGGCGCCTACGTCCTCGATCCCGACGGCAACAACGTCGAGGCCGTCTGCCACAAGCCGGCCTAGGGCGCCGCGAGCAGGACGTCCGCGATCGTGTGCGTCGATGCCGCGTCGGGCGCCTCGCTGATCACGGTCGCCGGCCGTTCGAAGCGCGCGAGCGCGTCGCGCAGCGGCTCCGCGCGCAGCGTCCCCTCGCCGTACGGGAGGTGCTTCGTCTCGTTGCGGTTCGCGTACTGGATGTCGCTGAAGTGGATGTGGAACGGCGCGCCGGGCTCGAGCACGGCGTCCGCGCCGGCGAGCGCCTCCGCGAAGGCATTCGCCTCGAGAAAGGCGCCGTCGCTCGTGGCGTGCATGTGGGCGAAGTCGAGCACCGGCCGAACGAAGTCGACCTCCGACGCGATCATGAGCACGTCGTCGATCGTGCCCAGGTCACGCACGCGACCCATCACCTCGACTCCGAACGGGACGAGGCGGTCCTTCGCCTCGAGCCGCTCGCGCAGGTCGCCGAGCTGGTCGACGACGTCCGCGATCGCCTGCTCCCGCTCTCGGCCGAGCAGGAAGCCGGGATGGAAGACGACGATCCGCGCGCCGCAGGCCCTGGCGAGGCCCGCGGTGTGGTCGAGCATCCCGAGCGCCATCTTGAACTTCTTGCCGCGGTCGGCATGCCCCATGAATGCGGCGAGCGGGGCGTGCACGGAGAGCGCGACATCGGCGGCGATCGCGGCCTCGCCGAACAGTGGAGCCGTCTCGTAGTCGAGCCAGAAGCCGCTGACGAACCCGATCTCGCACGCCCGGTAGCCATCGGCCGCGAGCAGCGCGAACGACTCCGCGAAGGTCGGCGCCTCAGGCAACCCGCCGGGGCCGTAGCGGATCTCCCCCATATGGGGGAGCCTATGCCGTCCGACCCTCTTCCTACCTTTTTCGCCATGCCCAAGCGCCCCTCCAGGATCGACCTGCTCGAGCTCGACATCGACCTCCGTCTCGCCGATCTCTGGCGCGAGACGCTCGACGTGACTGACTGGAACCTCGAGGTCGTGGCCGCGTTCCTCCGCGCCGCGTACGGCAAGGGCTACTGCGACGCGCTCACCGAGGACGCACCGGGCTCGCTCTGCCACGAGCACGGGTATCGCATCCCGGCACGCAAGCCGGCGAACACGCCGAAATCCTGACGCAGGACTGACACTCGGCCGCTGGACGGCGGGCTACGATACGCGCCGTGGGATCCAGTCCTGCGCGGCTCGTAATCGCTCTCTCCGTGGCTGCGGCACTCGCCGTCTTCGTCGTCTACACGGCGCTCGCCGGCAACGGGATCGCGCAGCTGCGACCGAGCACGGTCGCAGGCCACACGGGCGACGTCGCCCTCGTCGGCGCCGTCGTCGGCCCGATGAGCGGTAACGCGCACGCCCGCCAGGGCCTGCGCTTCGTGCTCAAGGACGTCCGCTCCGCGAACCCCGCGCGCGTTCCGGTCGTCTACCACGGCAGCGTGCCCGACCTGTTCAAGACGGGACGCGACGTCGTCGTCAACGGCACGATGCGCAACGGCGTCTTCGTTGCGAAGCCGGGCACGCTCGTGACGAAGTGCCCGGACCACTACGCGCCGGCCAAGTCCTCGAAGACCTGATGGCCCCGCTCGGGCGCGCTGCGCTCCTCCTCGCCTTCGGCCTCGTCCTGTACGCGCTGGTCGCCGGCTCGTTCGCGGCGTGGAAGCGGCGGAGACGGCTGGCGCTCTCGGCCCAGAACGCGCTGCTCGCGGCGTTCCCGGTGACCCTGATCGCGGTCGTCGTCCTGGTCGTGGCGCTCGGACGTCGAGACATGACCTTCGTCTACGTGTGGCAGCACACGAGTCACAAGCTGCCGCTCGGCTATGCCCTCGCCTTCTGGGGTGGCCAGGAAGGCTCCCTCCTGTTGTGGCTGCTCGTGCTCACCGGCTACGGGGGGCTCGCGGTCTGGCTCAACCGCCGCTCGCGCGAGCTCGTCGCGTGGACGGTGCCGGTGTTCGGGCTCGTCGGCGTCTTCTTCGCCTTCATGCTCTGCTTCGTCTCGAGCCCGTTCCATCTCCAGCCGGCGCCGCTCGACGGCCGGGGGATGGACCCGAGCCTGCAGAACCCCTACATGCTCGCCCACCCGCCGCTGCTCTATCTCGGGTACGTCGGCCTCACGGTCCCTTTCGCGTTCGCGATGGGCGCCCTTCTCTCGGGCCGGACCGACGAGCGCTGGATCGTCGCGACGCGGCGCTGGACGCTCGCAGCCTGGATGTTTCTCGGCGTCGGGCAGCTGATCGGCGCCCACTGGGCGTACGTCGAGATCGGCTGGGGCGGCTACTACGC
>DATCYP010000006.1:0-47218 GCA_036526375.1 Gaiellaceae bacterium
TCGAGGTCACCGAGGACGCGGCCGAGAATCGCGATCGAGCGGGCGCGCTCGTCGCGGTACGCGCGGGCGATCTCCTCTACGACGCGACCTCCGCCTCGCGCATCACGACGGGACGAACCTCGATGTGGCCGAAGCGTGCCGTCGGGATCTTCGCCGCCCACTCGATCGCGTCGTCGAGCGTGTCGACGTCGATGAGGTAGTAGCCGCCGAGCACTTCCTTCGTCTCCGCGAACGGCCCGTCCGTCGTCAGCGTCTTGCCGTCCTCGACGTGCACGACGGTCGCCGTCGACGACGGCTGCAGCTGGTTCGCGCCGACGAGGATGCCGCGGCTCTCCAGCTCCTGCGTGTACTGCACGTACTCGCCGTAGATCGCGTTGCGGTCGTCCTCGGGCATGTCGCCCCAGTGCGCCTCCTCGTCGTTGATCAAGAGCAGGTACTGCATGGTCCCTCCTTCGGATCGCTTGACGCCTCTACGACGAACCGGTCGGGCCGGAATCGACATCGAGCTCGAGCAGGGGGCGCACCTCGATCGAGCCGTCGGCGTCGTGGCGGAGCCGCTGCGCCCATTCCACCGCCGCCTCGAGCGAATCGGTCTCGATCAGGTAGTAGCCGCCGAGCACCTCCTTCGTCTCGGCGAACGGGCCGTCCACGACCATGCGCTCGCCGCGGCGGATCCGGATCGTGCGCGCCTCCGCGGGCGGGGCGAGCGGGGAGCTGCCGATGAGCGCACCGGCCTCCGTGAGCTCACGATGGAAGGTCGTGTGGGCCTCCACCACGCCCTGCCACTGCTCGGGTGTCAGCGCCTCCGGCCGAACCGGCTCTCCGTAGAGGAGCAGTAGGTATCTCATGGCTCTTCGACGAACGGGCTAGCCCGCATTCGACATTCTCGTCAGCAGGGTGCGCGCGCCGGCCTTGTCGAGGAACTCGTTCAGGTTGCCGCACTTCGGGCTCTGGACGCAGGACGGGCAGCCGCGCTCGCACGGGCAGCCCTCGAGGAGCCGCACGGTGTCTGCGACCCAGCCCTCGAACCGCGCGAACCCGCGCTCGGCGATCCCCACGCCGCCCGCGTGCCCGTCGTAGACGAAGACGGTCGGCGCGCCGGTGTCGAGGTGGAGGTTCGTCGAGAGCCCGCCGATGTCCCAGCGGTCGCACATCGCCCAGAGTGGCAGGAGCGCGATCAGCGAGTGCTCCGCCGCGTGGAGCGACGAGAGCAGGAGCGGCATCGCCTCGAGACCCTCGAGCTGATGCGGCCGGGGCACGAACCAGACCGCCTCGGTGTCGAACGTCGTCGCCGGCAGATCGAGCGGGACCGTGTCGAGCGTCGAGCCGTCCGCCGCCGCCTTCTTCTGGTACGCGACGACCTTCTCGGTCACCGAGACGCGGCCGAAGGAGAGCTCGAGTCCGAGCCGCCGCTCGATGCGCAGCGGCTCCTCGATCGAGGTCTCCGTCTCCTTCTTCGCCTGGGTGTACCAGTCGCCGTCGAACGGCTCGACGAGCGCCCCCATCGCGTGGAGGTCCAGCTCGCGCACGAGGTACTGGCGGCCGAGGTGGAGATAGACCGCGCCCTCGTGGACGGTGGAGTACGCCCGCTCCCGCTCGGCCAGCCCGAGGACGTCGCCGCTCGAGGCGTCGACGACGAGGAAGGCGTCGGGCGACGTCGAGCGGAGCGGGACGCGTGCGGCCGGGGCGTCCTTGCCGGCCCAGACCCAGCCGCGCTGCGTCCGGCGCAGCTCCGGGACGTGGGGCGCGCGCTCGAGCGCCTCGGGGCCGAGCGTCTTCGCGTCTCCCTCGTCGACCGGGGCCTCGAAGGCGGCGGCGGCGACGTGCCCGTCGAGCACGCGCGGGTTCGCGTGGTCGAGGATCGCCGCCTCGACCCGCCGCTCCAGCAGTGCCGGCGGCTCGCGCATGAAGTACTGGTCGAGCGCGTCCTCGGAGGCGATCAGGATTGCGAGTCCATGACCGCGGCGGCCGGCGCGGCCCCACTGCTGGCGGAGGCTCGCGACCGTCCCGGGGAAGCCGACCGAGATCGCGCAGTCGAGCTCGCCGATGTCGATGCCGAGCTCGAGCGCGTCGGTGGACGTGACTCCGAGGAGGTCACCCTCGACCAGCCGCCGCTCGATCTCACGGCGCTGCTGCGGCGTGTAGCCGGCGCGGTACGGCGCGAGCCGTCGAGCGGTGTTCGCATCGAGCCGATCGACAGCGAAGCGGTGGATGAGCTCCGCGGACTTGCGGCTCTTCGCGAAGCAGATCGTCCGCAGTCCGCGGCCGACGAGCCCCGCGAGCAGCCGTGACGCCTCGCCGAGCGCGCTCGCACGGAGCCCGAGCTCGACGTCGAGCAGCGGCGGATTCCAGAGCGCAACCGTCCGCTCGGCGCGTGGGGCGGCGTCGTCCTCGACGACGGTCGCGTCCTCCCCCGTGAGCGCGCGGGCCAGCTCCGCGGCGTTCGCGATCGTCGCCGAAGCGAGCAGGAATTGCGGCTCGGCGCCGTAGATCCGCGCGAGCCGGCGCAGCCGCCGGAGCACGTTCGCGACATGCGAGCCGAAGACGCCGCGGTAGACGTGCGCCTCGTCGACGAGGACGAAGCGAAGGTTGTGGAGGAAGTCGCCCCACAGGTCGTGGCGCGGCAGCACTCCGATGTGGAGCATGTCCGGATTCGTCAGCACGAGGCTCGCCCAGCCGCGGATCTGGCGCCGGCGCTCGGTCGGCGTGTCTCCGTCGTAGATCGCGGCACGCACCCCGCCCACGCCGAGCTCGCCGAGCGAGCGCGCCTGATCCTGGGCGAGAGCCTTCGTCGGATAGAGGTAGAGCGCCCGCGCATGCCGGTCGGCAGCCAGCGCGTCGAGCACCGGCAGGTTGAACGCGAGCGTCTTCCCCGACGCGGTGCCCGTCGTGACGACGACGTTGCCGCCCGTGCGGGCCGCTGCGTAGGCGTCTGCCTGGTGCGCGTAGAGCTCGTGGATGCCGCGCCGCGCGAGCGCTTCGCGCACGACCGGCTGGAGGGAGTCCGGCAGCGGAGCCGTCCTCGCCTCCCGCGCCGGCTCGGTGGCGAGGTGCGCGAGCTCGTCCCCCTCGACGACAGAGTCGAGGAGATCGTCCCAGGCGGCGACGCTCGTCACCGGCGCCAGCGGAGCCCGAGCCCGAACGGGTACTCCCTCTCCTCCGGCTCTTCGACTCGCTCGAGCCGCAGGCCTGCGTCGAGGAACGCCTGTAGGAAGAGCCCGAGCGGCAGGTGGGTCGCTCCGACCCTGATCCGGACGCCCGACTCCCGCCAGATCCCGGGCGCCTCGGTGTACCGCCCCTCGCGGCGGTACCAGCCGGGGCGGAGCTCGGGGACGCCGCCCTCGGGGTCGTAGATCGAATGCGGCCCCACGAAGCAGGGATGGACGGCCAGGTAGACGAGCGGCGCGCCCGGTCGCAGGACTCGCGCGATCTCGCGGACGACCGCCGCGACGTCGTCCACGTCGGTGTTCGTGAAGATCGAGATCGCGGCGTCGAAGGTCGCGTCGTCGAACGGGAGCGAGGTCGCGTCCGCGTGGACGGTGCGGACTCCCTTCGCCTTCGCCCGGCGCAGCATGTCCTCGGACACGTCGACGCCGGTCACGTCCCACCCGAGCCCGGCCAGGCCCGCTGCGTACGCGCCCGTTCCGCATCCGACGTCGACGAGAGCGCCGCTGCCCTCGCCGAGCAGGCGGCTGAGCGTCCGCCAGGTCTCGCTGTCGAGCGGCGCCGGCTGGAACTCGGTGTCGTACCAGTCCGCGATGCCGTCGTAGCGCGCGCCCGTCGTCATCTTGACATTGAAGCGATCCCGCGCTCGTCCAGGAGGACGATCTTCGCGGCGTCGACGCCCGCGAGATCGGCGCCGTCCGACGCGACGACCGCGTCGAACCGCCCCTCGGCTCGCTCGGCGACCTGCGCGCCGCGCTGTCGTGCCTGCTCGGCGCGGGCCGGGTTCGGCTCGACGACGATCACCTCCCAGCCGGAGAGCTCGAGCGGCCGGGCGTGGATGCCGGCGAAGCCGAGCTCGAGCACGCGGCCCGGCCCGGGTCCCAGCAGCTCGAGGATCCGGGGCGTGGCGGCTGCGGCGAGGGCGGGCGGCAGTCGGCGCATCGGTACGCTCGATACATGACCGAGAAGCGAACGGGCAAGTTCCTTGGCGTTCCGTACGACTGGCGGCGGCCGACGGTCGCGCGCTTCAAGTCGCGCTGGTGGAACGCGGAGGATCGGCGCATCGTCACCCCGCGGTGGTACGGCTGGGGCTACGACTTCAACCTGTACGAAGTCGCGCGGCGGCTCCGGCTGCGCCGCTAGGCCGACCCGCCCCCGACTCGTCGAACAGCTCGGGGGTCGCGTGGCCGATGTCGAGCAGGATCACGCGTCCGTCGTCGCCGGCGCTAGGGTTTCCCAACCGGGGTGCCTTCGGAGAGGCTGAGATCACACCCGTCGAACCTGATCCGGGTCATGCCGGCGAAGGGAGAGCGTTGGTTCCACGCTGCATCACGATCGCGGGCTCCGATTCCGGTGGAGGCGCCGGGATCCAGGCCGACCTGAAGGCCTTCGCCGCCGCCGGCGTGCACGGCATGTCGGCGATCGTCGCCCTCACGGCGCAGAACACGCGCGAGGTGGCCGCCGTCCACGAGGTGCCCGCGTGGTTCGTCCGCGCGCAGCTCGACGCGGTCGCAGGCGACATCGGGATCGACGCCGCGAAGACGGGAATGCTCTTCTCGCGTGCGACGATCGAGACCGTGGCCGACTGGATCGGGGAGCATCCCGTGCCGCTCGTCGTCGATCCGGTGATGGTGGCGAGCTCCGGCGCGCGCTTGCTGGAGGACGAAGCGGTCGACGTGCTCGTCGGCCGGCTCTTTCCGCCGGCGACGGTCGTGACGCCGAACCTGCTCGAGGCGCGGGCCCTCACCGGCTCCGACGCGGCGCCGAGGGAGCTGGCCGAGGCGCTCGTCGGGCTCGGCGCGCCGGCCGCACTCGTCACCGGCGGCCACGGAGAGGAGCCGGTCGATCACCTCTTCGACGGGAGCGAGCATCACGAGATCCCGGTCGAGCGCCACGGCGGCGCGGCAACGCACGGCGCCGGGTGCACGCATTCCGCGACCCTGGCCGCCCTGCTCGCCCGCGGCTTCTCGCTGGAAGAGGCGGCCCGCGGCGCGGCGGCCGCGGCGTCCCGCGCGGTCGCGCAGGGGCTCGCGGAGATCGGCGGCGGCGAGGGGCCGGTGGACGTGCTCGGGGTGGCTGCTCGATGACGGTCTCGGCCGGAACGACGCTGCGCGAGCTGCGGGCCCGCAAGCCGCTCGTCCACCAGATCACGAATTACGTCGTCATGAACGAGACGGCGAACGCGACCCTCGCGCTCGGCGCGCTGCCGGTGATGGCGCACGCGCCGGAAGAGGTCGAGGAGATGGTCGGGCTCGCGTCGGCGCTCGTGCTCAACATCGGGACGCTCTCGGAGCACTGGATCGAGGCGATGCTCCTCGCCGGGCGGGCGGCGAGCGGACATGCGATCCCGATCGTCCTCGATCCGGTGGGCGCCGGCGCGACGGCGTACCGCACCGAGACGGCCCGGCGGATCCTCGACGAGGTGCAGGTCACGGTGCTGCGGGGCAACCAGGGCGAGATCGCGACTCTCGCCGGCGTGGCTGCGGAGGTGCGCGGCGTCGAGTCGATGGCGACCGGGCTCGAGCCGGCGGCGCTGTCGCGGGTGGCGGCGGAGCAGCTCGGGGTGATCGTCTCGATGACCGGGCCCATCGACCACGTCTCCGACGGAGAGCGCACGCTCCACGTCGCGAACGGCGACCCGCTGCTCGCCGCCGTCACCGGCACCGGGTGCATCTCCTCCGCGCTCACCGGCTGCTTCCTGGCGGCGCTGCCGGAGGCGCCGCTCGAGGCCGCCGCCGAGGCGCTCGCCGCGCTGGGCGTCGCCGCCGAGGACGCCGCCGCGGGAGCCGACGGCCCCGGCACGTTCCACGCGCGGCTCTACGACGGGCTGGCGGCGCTCGATCCGGACACGCTCGACCGGCGCGCGCGGATCTCCGACGCATGACGACGCTCGCCGAGCTCGGCGAGTTCGGCCTCCTCGCCGAGCTCGAGCGGCGCGGGCTCGTCTGCGGAGTCGAGCACGACGCGGCAGTCGTCGAGGGTCTCGTCGTTACGCAGGACACGCTCGTCGAGGGAGTCCACTTTCGCTTCGACCTCCTGGGCCGGCGGGAGCTCGGCGCCCGCGCGGCCGCGGTCAACATCAGCGATCTTGCGGCTTCGGGCGCCGAGCCGCTGGCCCTGCTCGTCTCCCTCGGCCTCCCGGAGACGACCGAGGCGGAGGACGTGCTCGAGCTGTACGCCGGCCTGAACGAGCGCGGCGTGCCGGTGCGCGGCGGGGACACGACGCGCGCCGACCGCGTCGTCCTGGCGGTGACCGCGCTCGGGCGCTCCGAGCGCGTGCCGGGGCGGACGGGGGCGACGCAGGGCGACGCAGTCGTGGTGACGGGGCCGCTCGGCGCCGCCGGCGCAGCGTTTCGCGCGGGGCGTCTGCCGCCGGTGCCCGACCGTGTCGAGGAGGGGAAGCGGCTGGCCCGTGTCGCGACGGCCATGCTCGACCTGTCGGACGGGCTGGCGCCGGACGCGGCCCACGTCGCCGGGCGTTCCGGCGTGCGCGTCGCCGTCGAGCTCGAGCGCGTCCCGCTCGCCGACGGCGCGGAGCTGGACGACCTCGGCTTCGGCGAGGACTACGAGCTGCTCGCGACGACGCCGGACCCGCTCGGCTTCCCGGTGATCGGCCGGGTCGAGGAGGGCGAAGGGGTCGAGCTCACGCTGCGCGGAGAGCCGTACTCACTCGCCGGCTGGGAGCACTTCCGCTAGCCATTGCTCGAAGTGCGCTCGGGGACGCATGCCGACGACGGCTCCCCGCGCCTCGCCGCCGGAGAACAGGATCACGGTCGGGATCGAGAGGACGTCGTAGCGGGACGCGAGTCCCGGCTCTTCGTCGACGTTCACCCGGGCCACCTCGACGGGAAGCTCGTCGAGGACGGGCTCGAGCGCCTTGCACGGGCGGCACCACGGCGCCCAGAAGTCGACGAGCAGCGCGTCGGCGGCGATCGCCGCGTCGAACGTCGCTTCGTCGAGCTCGGTCATCGCCGGCCAGCGTATCTCGCTACCCTGGCCGGCCGGTGCTGAGGGTCTCTGCAGGGTTCGTCGCTGCGGCGTGTGCACTCCTCGCGTCCGTTGGGGCGGCTCTCGGGCACGCGGACAAGGACGCGAAACGGGCGCGTCTTGCGTACGGCTCCATGGAGCGGATCTACCTCGACCGGAGGAGCGGCGACTTTCGGGAGAGTCCGCGCGGCCGACCCGGCTCACACGCCTGGCCGTTCTCGCAGGCCCTGGCCGCGACGATCGAGATGGTCCGCGTCCGCGGAGCGGGCTCGGCCGCGGCCCGGGCGGTGCCGAGGCGGCTCCGAAAGCTCGACGACAGATTCCGCGTCCACGGCGTCTATCACGCGGCTCCCGGCGGCGCCGTCTACTACGACGACAACGAGTGGATCGCCCAGGACCTGCTCGACTGGAACGACGCCCGCAGCAGCCCGGCCGCACGCCGGAAGGCTGCGCGGATCTTCCAGGCGGTCACGCGGGCCTGGGACGGCTCGACTCGCAAGACGTGTCCCGGCGGAGTGCAGTGGACGAACGCGCGCGGCAACGACGACCGGAACACCGTCTCGACGGCGAACGGCGCGGTCGTCGGCCTCCGCCTCTACCTCCTCACCCACCGCGCCTCCTACCTTCGCTGGTCGCGGCGGATGGTCGGCTGGGTCGAACGGTGCCTGCACGATCCGGACGGCCTGTACGCGGATCACGTGAGCGGCGACGGCAGCATCGACCGGACCGAGTGGAGCTACAACCAGGGCAGCATGCTGGCCGCGTATCGGCTGCTCTACCGCGCGACCGGTGACCGTTCGGATCTCGCCAGGGCAGAGGCGATCGGCGACGCGAGCCTCACCAGATTCCGCGGTCGCTGGTCGCGGGAGCCGGCGGCGTTCGGCGCCATCTTCTTCCGGCGCCTCCTGGAGCTCGCGGCCGTCGACCGGCGGTCGGACTACGTCGCGGCGGCGCGGCGATATGCAGCTCATCTCTGGGCAAAGCCTCGCCGTCAGCTCTTCGAGCAGGCTGCGGTCGTGCAGATGTATGCGGCTCTCGCGACGACTAGAGGCGGTGCGTAAGCGCTCGCAATCGCAGAAGCGGCACCTTCCAGATCGCCTCGAGCACGATCGCCCGGCTCATCTTCGAGCGGCCCTCGGTCCGGTCGACGAAACGGATGGGCACCTCGACGACGTGGAATCCCTTCCGAAGCGCGCGGTACGTCGTCTCGATCTGGAACACGTACCCCGCGGCGTCGATCGTCTCGAGCTCGATCGCCTCGAGCACCTCGCGTCGGAAGCACTTGAAGCCGCCGGTGGCGTCGTGGATCGGCATCAGCAGGACGCGCGTGTAGACCGAGGCGCCGCGTGAGATCAGCCGCCGCACGAGACCCCAGTTCGCCGTTCCGCCGCCGGCCACGTAGCGAGAGCCGAGCGCGAGGTCGGCCCCCTCCTCGACCGCCGCGATCAGCCGGGGTACGTCGGCCGGATCGTGGGAGAAGTCGCAGTCGAGCTCGAGCACGAGCTCGGCGCCGCCCGCGAGCGCATGTCGGAATCCGTCGACATACGCCCGGCCGAGTCCTTGCTTGAGGGGCCGGTGGAGGACGTCCAGCCAGGGCAGCTCGGCGGCGAGCCGGTCTGCGATCCGGCCGGTGCCGTCGGGCGAGTTGTCGTCGATGACGAGAACGCTTCCGCCGGCGGGCAGCACCTCGCCGAGCGCGCGAACCATCCGTTCTAGGTTCTCCCGCTCGTTGTAGGTCGGCAGGCAGATGACGGTATCCGGCACGAGTTCTCTCAGGGGAAAACGTACGCGAGCGACACGGTGCCGGCGACGAGGAGTGCGAGCAGGCCCGAGCGGACCACGCGCTCGGAGCGGTCGCTCTTCGTGGCTCCGGCGAGGCCCCAGAAGAGCGGCGGCGCGAGCAGGCCGAAGCGGCCGACCGAGGCGAAGGCTCCGGTGAAGATGGGCAGGACCACGATCGCCGCGCCTGCGGCCAGCCAGGCGGGCGGTGTGCCGACGCGTCGCGCTGCGTAGAGAAGCCCGAGGTAGAGGAAGAAGCAGACGACGTCGCGTAGGAGCCAGGGCCCGTGCGCCACGGCCGAGGGGAGATGCGCGAACGCGTGGAGGACCCCCGTGATCCGGAACTGGCGGCCCCAGGCGCGCTCGGCCTGGCTCCAGGCGAGCGGATCGTGCAAGACCGTGGCGAGATACAGCGAGTACGACGCGATCGCGGCGACAGGCGCCAGTGCCGCGGCGAGCGCAGCGCCACGCCGCACCGGCGACAGGCTCTTGCGCTGCCGCCATGCGATGTCCGCCAGCGGAAAGGCGAGGAAGAGACCCTCCGGGCGTGCGAGCGCCGCGGCCCCGGCGCAGATCGCGGCTATCCACCAGCGCCGCCGGAGCGCCGCCAGAGGCGCCGCCGTGAGCAGCACGAGGACGACGCTCTCCGGGTATGTCATCGAGAAGACGTAGCTGAGGGGAAAGATGGCGAGATAGATCGTCGAGCGCCGGGCGAGCGGCTCGCTGAAGATCTCTCGCGTCAGCGCGTAGAAGAGTCCGAGGCCCACCAGCAGCGCCGCGTTCGAAAGCAGGGGCCCAGCGATTCCCCACCCCACGCCCGCGGCGTGGACACCTCTGAGCAGGATGGGATACAGCGGGAAGAAGGCGGGATCGCTCTGCCTGCCGGGGACGAGCAGATACCCGCCCCGCGCGACCATGCGATACCAGCGGCCGTCCCAGCGGTCGAGCGTCCACACCGTCGGCTTGATCGCCAGCGCCGTTGCGATCGCGACAACTCGCCCCACGACCCACCAGCCGAGCAGCCAGCGCGGAGTCGGTGCAATGGCGAGCAGGCGCCGGTGGGTGATCGCGGCTGAGCGGACGCTCACCGGTGAGCCCCTCGCGTCTCGCGGAGGAGATGGAATCGGTTCAGCAGGCGTGGCGTCGCCCGCGCGAGGAAGAGCCGCGCCGTCGCCTTTCGTCCGTGCAGGTCGACGAACGCGACGAGCGGCTGATACGACCGAGGCGAGACATAGAGCGTGAGCCGCTCCCGGCGGGCATGCTCGAGCTCCAGCGCCACTGCGGGTCGATTCGCGGCGTAGCCGCGTTCGGCCGTGAGCCTGCCTCCGGCCTGCGCGGCCGCCGCGATTGCCGGCGCGAGCTCCCCGCTGCACCCGATCAGGGCCAGGATGCGGGCCTGCCGGCTGTCTCGCCGCGCTGCTGCGATCCAGACGTACCGTCGGGAGGGCACCCGCAGGATCCGTCCCGAGGGGAGTGCGAGCAGCGACCCCCGAGTCTCCCGCCGATGCGGTCCGGGGAACCAGGCCCGCAGGCAAGCTCCCTTCGCCCGCCGATGATCGACGTGGAAGATGTCGATCACGAGCCGGTGCTCGTGGAACCAGGCGCTTGCGTCCGCAGCGATGCGCGTGGCAGGCGTCGGCGGCGGGAGCGCGGCGGCCTGGATCGCCCATCCGGAGGCGGTCACTCCGGCAGCGCCCGCGAGAGCCACGGCGACGCTCAGCAGTGCCCGGCGCACGGCCGAAGACGGTACGGCTCGATCATGAGCTGAACCTGAGCGCGCCCTATCATCGGCCGCGGTGGCCGAGCTTCCGCGCAACTCCGACGTCGCCGACCAGATCGACCTTCTCGCGGACCTGCTCGAGCTCGAGGGCAAGGACACGTTCCGGGTCGTCGCGTACCGGCGGGCGGCCGCGCGGGTGCGGGAGACGGCGGGCTCGGTGGCGCAGCTCGCGCTCGACGGCCGCGCGAAGGAGCTGCAGGGCATCGGCAAGACGATCGAGGAGAAGATCGTCCAGATCGTCGAGCTCGGCGAGATCGAGACGCTGACGAGGAAGAAGGCCGGCGTCCCGCCCGAGGTCGTCCTCTTCATGAAGCTGCCGGGGCTCGGGCCGAAGACCGCGGCCCGCATCTGGCGCGAGCTCGGCGTCGAGACGCTCGACGAGCTCAAGGCGGCGGCGGAAGGAGAGCGCCTCCGGACACTCGCCGGCCTCGGGCCGAAGAGCGAGGAGAAGATCCTCGCTGCGCTCGCGTATCAGGCGGAGAGTCCGGAGGCCGACCGCTACCTGCTCGGCCGGGGCCTGCCCGCGGTGCAGGCGGTCGTCGCCGCGCTGCGGGAGCTGCCGGCGGCGATCGCGGTCTCGGAGGCCGGGTCTGTGCGGCGCCGCAAGGAGACGTTCCGCGACCTCGACATCATCGCGAGCGCGACCGATCCCGCCGAGCTCACGGAGCACTTCGCGAGTCTGAAGTGGGTCGTCGACGTCGCGGCGCACGGCGACACGAAGGCGACGGTCGTCTCGCGCGACGGCCTCCGCTTCGACCTGCGCGTCGTCCCGCCCGAGTCGTTCGGCAACCTCCTCCAGCACTTCACGGGCTCGAAGGACCACAACGTGGCGATGCGGGAGGAGGCGGTGCGGCGGGGCCTCTCGATCTCGGAGTACGGCGTCACGGCCGTCGAGACGGGCGACGTCTTCAAGAGCGCGGAAGAGGACGCCGTCTACGAGTTCCTCGGCTACCAGCCGATCCCGCCGGAGCTGCGCGAGAACTCCGGCGAGCTCGAGGCCGCGCGGCGCGGCGAGCTGCCGAAGCTCGTCGAGGTGCGCGACGTCCGCGGCGACCTGCACACGCACTCCCACTGGTCGGCCGACGGCAAGAGCACCCTCGAGGAGATGCTCGAGGCCGCGGCGGCACGCGGCTACGAGTACTACGCCGTCACCGACCACTCGCACTACCTCCGCGGCGAGCGCCTCCATGCTCAGCTCGAGGAGATCGAGGAGCTGCGGAAGCGCTTTCCGAAGCTCCGGATCCTCGCAGGCGTCGAGGCGAACATCCGCGCGAGCGGCGAGGTCGACGTGGCGGACGAGGATCTCGCGCTGCTCGACTGGGTCGTGGCGTCCGTCCACCAGGCGCCCGACTCGCGCCCGACCGAGCGCGTGCTCGAAGCGATGCAGAACCCCTACGTCGACGCGATCGGACACCTCACCGGCCGGCGGATCGGGAAGCGGCCGCCGCGAGACGTCGACGTCGAGCGGGTGCTCGAGGGCGCGCTCGAGACCGGCACCTTCCTCGAGATCAACGGCCAGCCCGACCGCCTCGACCTCCGGGACGTCCACGCCCGCGCCGCGAAGGAGGCGGGGCTCGGGCTGATCGTCTCCTCCGACGGCCACGAGGTTCGCTCGCAGGCGTACGTCGAGCTGGCGGTCGCGCAGGCGCGGCGTGGCTGGCTCACGAAGGCCGACGTCGTCAACACGCGCACGTGGAAGCAGCTCGATCGTCTGCGGAAGAGGCGGCCGTGACGGAGATGGACTTCCGCGAGGACGGCGCCGCAGCGCTCGAGTGGGCGGCGCGCTATCTCGAGCGGCTGCCGGAGCTGCCCGTGCTCGCGCAGGTGAAGCCCGGCGAGCTGGCGGCGAAGCTGCCGGAGTCCGCGCCCGAGCAGCCCGAGCCCTTCGGCGCGGTGCTGCGCGACCTCGACGACCTGCTCCTGCCGGCGCTGACCAACTGGCAGAGTCCGCGCTTCTTCTCGTACTTCGCCGTGACCTCCTCGGAGCCCGCGATCCTGGCGGAGCTGCTCGCGGCGACGCTGAACCAGGTCGCGATCGTGTGGCGTGCCTCGCCGGCCTCGACGGAGCTCGAGCTGCGCGTCGCCGACTGGGTGCGGCAGCTGCTCGGGCTACCCGACGGCTGGCACGGTCACATCGAGGACACGGCGTCCACGTCGACGCTGGCTGCGCTCATCGCCGCGCGCCACGTGACCGGCCGCAACGTCGTCGTCTGCTCCGAGCACGCGCACTCTTCGGTCGAGAAGGGCGCACGGATGCTGAGGATGGAGCTGCGCAAGGTCCCGGTCGACGAGGAGCTGCGGATGCGCGTCGACGGCTACGAGCTCGCCGACGTCGCCGCGGTCGTCGCCACCGTCGGCACGACGTCCTTCGCCTCCGTCGACCCGGTGCGCGGGCTCGCCGAGCGCGCGCACGACGCGGGCGCGTGGCTCCATGTCGACGCCGCGTACGCCGGCTCGTCGTGGATCTGCGACGAGGAGCGCTGGTCGCAGGACGGCGTCGAGCTCGCCGACAGCCTGGTCGTCAACCCGCACAAGTGGCTGCTCGTCCCGACCGACTGCTCCCTCGTCTGGACGGCGCGGCCGGACGAGTGGCGCGAGGCGTTCACGCTGACGCCGGAGTACCTCCGGACGTCCGACGACGCGTTCTCGCTCGCCGACTTCGGGCCGCCGCTCGGCCGCCGCTTCCGCTCGCTGAAGCTCTGGGCGGTCCTGCGGTGCTACGGCGCCGAAGGGCTCCGCGCGATCGTCCGCGAGCACATCCGTCTCGCCGAGCTCTTCGCCGGCTGGGTCGAGGAGGCGCCGGGGTGGGAGCTCGTCGCGCCACAGCGGTTCTCGCTCGTCGTCTTCCGCCGGGAGGGCTCGGACGAGGCGAACGAGCGGCTCGTCGAGCGGGTGAACGCGTCGGGTGAGATCTTCATCAACCACACGAAGCTCGACGGGCGCTACGTCCTCCGCCTCGCGATCGGGAACGCGCGGACGACGGAGGCCGACGTCCGGCGGGCCTGGGACGTGCTCAACAGGGAGGCAAAGAGATGATCGTCACCACGATGAACGACATTCCCGGCTACGAGGTCGACGACGTGTTCGGCGAGGTGATGGGGCTGACGGTGCGGTCGCGAAACGTCGGCTCGCAGATCGGCGCCGGCCTCAAGTCGATCTTCGGGGGCGAGTTGAAGGGGATGACGAAGTCCCTCATGGACAGCCGCCAGCAGGTGATGGACCGGATGATCGAGGAGGCCGAGGCCAAGGGCGCGAACGCGATCATCGCGATGCGCTTCGACACGTCCGAGATGGCCGGGAACTGGACCGAGATCTGCGCCTACGGCACGGCGGTGAAGGTGCACAAGGCCTAGGGTGCGAACGTGAGAGACGGCATGAAGGGGGCACTGCTCGCCGTCCTTCTGGGCGCGGCGTCGCTGGCGCTGGCCACGACGGCCCTGGGCGCGAAGGGCCTCAACGGCAAGGAATGCCCGAGGAAGGAGCCGGCAGAGGCACGACACCCGGCTCTCCTCACCATCAAGGCCCTGCACATCGTCAACCAGCCGATCCGGACGCGCTGTGGCGATCTCGCGAGAGGTCCCATCTGGGATCTGGGCTGGGCGGCCCGACCCGGGGACGGACTCACGATGGTCATCGACGCTCACGACGTGACACCCGTACCCGGCTATGGCCGGCACGGCCCGTTCTACCGCCTCTACACGCTCAAGCCGGGCGAGCTGGCGAGGATCAAGTGGAATGGCGTGTGGCGGACATACAAGTTCGTCACTCGCCCGTTCGCCAAGCCACAACGCCTCAGGAACGGACGGGTCAACGACAAACCGATCCGGGACTGGCGCGGCGAGGTGGTGTACTTGAGATGCTGCTGGCCGCGCTACACGCGGAACGACTACCTGTACGAGAGAGCGGTGCTCGTAAAGCCGGGTACCTAGAGTCGTCTGAGCAGCGCGAGGAACTCGTCCGTCGATTCGAGGACGAGGTCCGCGGACTCCACGAGCAGCGAAGGCGACTCCTCGGAGGCCACGGCCACGCGGACCGCGACCTCGAGCCCGTCGAGGGCGGCGAAGGAGTCGATGTCGGTCGTGTCGTCGCCGGCGGCAAGCGCCCGGCGCAGGCCGCGCTCCTCGAGCAGCCGCCGCACCGCAGTCCCCTTGTGGGAACCCACCGGCGGCAGCACCTCGAGGATCTTGCGGCCGTAGCGCGCGACGAGACCGTCCTCCCTCGCCGCCCCGGCGATCGCGTCGAGCTCGCGCACGGCCTGCCGCTCGTCGTCCCGGCCGCGGAAGTGGAAGGCCACGGCGAGCCCCTTCACCTCGATCTCGTCCGGCGGCCACGGCGCGTCGGCCGCGAACGCGGCGAGAACGCGGCGCCAGCGGTCGGCTTGTGGCTCGAGCTCGAGCCCGTGCGAGCCGACGCAGACCACTCCGTCCACACCTAGGCGAGCCCGCACGTCCTCGCTCGTCCGGCCGCTCACGACCGCGACGAGCGCGTACCTTCCCACGAGGCGCTCGAGCTCGGCGCGCGTCTCGGCCGGCGGCGCCGCATCTTCCGGCCGGTGCACGATCGGGGCGAGCACTCCGTCGAAGTCGAGGAAGAGCCCTGCCTCCCCTGGAATCGCCGCCAACTCGGCGAGAGCATCGTCTGGAGCGGCCACGGCCGGCCTACGGTACTTCTCCGCGGGGCATAATCCGGTCGTGCCCGAACTCGACGAGCTCTGGATTCCTCTCGTGGACGAGCCGATCGGCGGGATCGTCGACCGCGTCGTGCGCGACGACCCCGCGCTCGCGGCGCGCGTCGAGACGCCGCACCGGATTCTCGCCTTCAGGACGTTCGCCTACATCCGCACCGGCATCCTGCTCGGCCAGCTCCTCTTCGACCACGACGTCCCCGACTGGGACGGCTCGGAGAACTGGGTGGAGGCGCTGCTCCGCGACCCGGCCCACCGCGCCGCGATCGAGCGTGAGGTGCGGGCTGTGGTGGACGAGATCGCGGCCGATCCGCGGTACGCCGACGACGAGCCGCTCGCCCCGGACGACGGCGCGCGCGACCGCTTCCGCGCCTTCGCGCGGGAGCACCTCGGTCACAGCACCTAGCTCGCCGCCGGCCTACGACTTCTTGCTGCCGTTCCCCTGGTAGACGAATCCGTTCGCGTTGCCGAACAGCTTGCGAGCGAGCATCCGGCGCACGGCCGGGCCCGTGATCGGGTTGAGGAGGATGCCGAGCGCGATGCCGGCGAGCAGGAGCAGGCCGTTCCAGGCTGCGCGGGCCGGCTCGGTGGAGCCACGCTTCACGTCCTTGACGCGGCCGGCCGCGTTGCGCAACTCGTTGATCGCGTTCCGCAACTCTTCCTGGACGTCCTTGTCGGCGGCGAGCTGCGTGGCGGCGTCCGAGACCTTGCGGCGGGAGGCGAGCTCGTCGTAGACGGCGCGCGCCGAGGTGTAGGCGTTGCGGACGTTGTCGCGCAGCTCCTTGTCGCGCAGCGCGCGCTCGACGTAGGGCCGGGCGCTTGCGGCTGCCTCGGAGACCTTGTCCTTCGTGTTGTTCATCTGCGGCCAGTCCTTTCCGTCGGGGGTGGGAACCGTGCTCCTATCTTTTCGCAGCTGCCGTCGGGATGCGACCCGTTCTCGCCGGACCCGTTCGGCCTGAACGCGGCGTCGAACACCTCGTCGATCGAGTCGACGAGGACGAAGCGCAGGACATGCCGCGTCTCGGGCGGCAACTCCTCGAGGTCGTGCTCGTTCTCGCGGGGGAGGATCACGCGGCCGAGGCCTGCGCGCTGGGCGGCAAGCACCTTGTCGCGGACGCCGCCGATCGGCAGCACCTGGCCGGTCAGCGTGATCTCGCCGGTCATCGCCACGTCGTCGGCGACCGGCGTCCCCCGGACGAGAGAGGCGATGGCGGTGGCCATCGCGATCCCGGCCGACGGCCCGTCCTTCGGCACCGCGCCGGCCGGCACGTGCAGGTGGACGTCGTGGCGGGAGAACCAGCGCTCGTCGAGCGCGAGCTCACCGGTGTGGGAGCGCACCCACGAGAGCGCCGCCTGCGCCGACTCTTGCATCACCTCGCCGAGTTGCCCGGTCACCGTGAGCTTGCCGCGGCCCGGATACGCCTGCGCCTCGATGTAGAGGACGTCGCCGCCGACCGGCGTATACGCGAGCCCGGTGGCGACGCCCGCATCGGCGGTGCGCCGACGGGTCTCCCCCGAGAAGCGCCGCGGCCCGAGCCATTCGCGTGCGAGCTCCTCCGTGACCCGGATCTGCTCCTCGCCCCCGCGCGCGACTCGCACCGCCGCCTTGCGGCAGAGGTCGCCGATCCGGCGCTCGAGCCCGCGCACGCCCGCCTCGCGCGTGTACTCGCGGGCGAGCAGGCGCAGCACGGGCTCGCCGATCTCGATCTGGTCGGGCTCGAGCCCGTGGTCGGTGATCTGCCGCGGCACGAGGTAGCGCTCGGCGATCCCGAGCTTCTCCTCCTCGGTGTAGCCGGAGAGCGGGATCACGTCCATCCGGTCGAGCAGGGCCGGCGGGATCGTGTCCACCGTGTTCGCGGTGCAGATGAAGAGCGTCTTGGAGAGGTCGAACGGGAGGTCGAGGTAGTGGTCGCGGAACGTGCAGTTCTGTGCGGGGTCGAGGACCTCCAGCATCGCGCTCGCGGGGTCGCCGCGGACGTCGGAGCCCATCTTGTCGATCTCGTCGATCAGCACGACCGGATTCATCGACTCAGCGTCGCGGAGGGCGCGGATGATCGAGCCGGGCATCGCGCCGATGTACGTGCGGCGGTGGCCGCGGATCTCCGTCTCGTCGCGCACGCCGCCGACCGAAAGCCGCGCGAACTTCCTCCCGAGCGTGCGCGCGATCGACTGGCCGAGCGAGGTCTTGCCGACTCCGGGCGGGCCGACGAAGCAGAGGATCTGGCCGGCGGGATCCTGCTTCAGCTTCGAGACGGCGAGGTGCTCGACGATCCGCTCCTTCACCTTCTCGAGGTCGTAGTGGTCCTCGTCGAGGATCTCGCGGGCGCGGTCGAGGTCGAGGTCGTCGGGCGTCGTCACGCCCCACGGCAGCGTTGCGAGCCAGTCGAGGTACGTGCGGATCACGCCGTACTCGGCCGCCGCGGCGGGCAGGCGCTCGAGGCGCGCGAGCTCGCGGTCGGCCGCCTTCCGCACGTCGTCCGGCAGGGCGAGCGCGTCGAGCCGCTCCCGCAGCTCGTTCGCGTCGGCCTGCTCGGGATTCCCCTCGCCGAGCTCTTCCTGGATCGCCTTCAGCTGCTGGCGGAGGAAGAACTCGCGCTGTCCCTTTTCGAGCTCCGACTGCACCTGCGACTGGATCTTCGTTCCGAGCTCGAAGACCTCGAGCTCGCGGTTGAGGATCTTCGAGATCTCGCGCAGGCGCTCCTCGGTGTCGGCGAGCTCGAGGATCAGCTGCTTGTCCTCGGTCTTGAGCCGGAGGGTCGAGGCGACGAGGTTGCAGAGGCTGCTCGCATCGTCGACGTTCGCAGCCGCGATCTGGAGCTCTTCCGGGAGGTACGGCGCGAGGCCGATGATGCGGCCGAAGAGACCTTGCGCGTTGCGCAGCAGCGCCTCGAGCTCGCGGCTCTCCGCCGCCTCGTCGGGCATGGCCGAGAAGCGCGCGACGAGGTAGGGGTCGTCGGCGATCGGCTCCTCGAGCCGGAGCCGCCGGAGCCCCTGGACGAGGATCCGCAGCGTCCCGTCGGGAACGCGGATCATCTTGTGCACGACCGCCGCCGTCCCGATCTCGTACAGGTCGTCCCAGCCGGGCGACTCGATCTCCGCGTCGAGCACCGTGACGAGCGCGAGCAGGCGCTCGCCGCCGACCACGTCGTCGACGAGCCGGATCGAGCGCTCCTGTCCGATCGCGAGCGGTGTCATCGAGTCGGGGAAGACGACCGTCTCCTTGAGCGGCAGCACCGGCAGCTCGGCCGGGATCTCGTCGACCTCCGTCGCCTGCGTCTCGGTGAACTCGATCTCGCTCACGGCCTCAGCGGCACCTCGAGCCGCAGCATCCCCGCCTCATAGGTCGCCGCGGCCGCGTCGGCGTCGACGTCCTCCGCGAGGTCGATCCGCCGCTCGAACGGGCCGTACTCGATCTCGACCTGGTGGTAGCGGGCGCCCGCGGGATGCGGCCGCTCGCGCACGCCGGAGACGACGAGCGCGGTGTCGACGGCCGCGATCCGCACAGCATCCGGGTCGACGCCGGGCAGCTCGAGCAGGAGGTGTAGCGCCGGCGGGTCGTCGGTGCGGTAGCAGTCGCACTGCGGCTGGAAGCCGCGCCTTTGGCCCGGGAAGCGCGCGACCTCCCACAGCTCTCTGTGCCCGGTCATGGAGCGGAATTACCCGCTACGCCGCGGTGGCAAGCATGGAGGGCGGCTCAGGCGCCGTCCTCGCCGCCGACGCTTGCGGCTCTGCTGAGGAGCGACTCCGCGAGCCGGCGTGAGGCCTCGTCCACGAGCTCCCCCTCGTAGCGGGCCGCGCCACGTGCCGCATCGAGAATCAGCCTCGCCCGCTGAACCTCTGCCGGGGACGGCGTGAAGATGCGGTTGACGGTCTCGATCTGATCCGGGTGGATCACCCACTTGCCGTCGTAGCCGTGCTCGAGCGCCCGCCGGGCAGAGAGGACGAGACCGAGGTCGTCGCCGAGCCGCGCGTGCGGTCCGTCGAGCGCCTGCAGCCCGGACGCGCGTGCGGCTGCGACGACGCGCGCGAGCGCGTGCTCGGAGACCCCGGCGCCGATCGTCAGCACGGGCACGCCGAGCGACGCAGCGAGATCGGCCGGGCCGAAGACGAGCGCCTCCAGCCCGTGACCGGCCGCGGCGATCCGCGCGGCCTCGACGAGGCCGCGCGCCGTCTCGATCTGGGCTTCGAGGCCGGTGCCCGCCGGAAGCAGCCCGGCCGCGGCGGACACGTCCTCGGGGGACTCGACCTTGGGGAGTACGACGACATCCGGACGCGCCTCCGCGGCCGCGCGCAGGTCGTCCTCCCACCACGGAGTCGCACGTCCGTTGACGCGGAGCGCCGTCGTCCGCCCCAGCGGGCCTCGCCGGAGCGCCTCGACCGCCAGCCCGCGCGCTCTCTCCTTGTCCTCGGCCGCGACCGCGTCCTCGAGGTCGACGATCACCTCGTCGGCCGGGAGCGACGGGGCCTTGGCGAGCATTCGCTCGCTCGAGGCGGGAACGGTGAGGCAGGAGCGGCGGGCGCGCGGAGGCACCCGGCAACGCTACTTGCGCCGCGCGGTAGCGGGACGCCGGCGCTTGCGAGGCGGGTGTCGCCTTCGTCCTTCCGGCCGCGGCCACTCCAGCGTCAGGGCGCCGCCGATCGGTAGAGCCTCCCAGCGCGCAACGAGATCGTCGAGTTTCTGCTGAAGCTCCGGAGAAAGCGTTCTCTGCCGCCAGCCCTCGTCGAGCTGCCAGGCGAGCTCTTCGGAGCGTCGGCCGTCCGGTAGCCGGGTGCGGCGGATCCGCTGTCTCCGCCACAGCTTCGCCACGAGCGCCATCTCCACCTCGTGCTCGTCGTCCAGGGGCAGGAAGAGCCGCGCGTTGCCGCCCGTTGCGAGGTCGGCGAAGATGCCGCCGTCGAGGCCGTACTCGGCCTCGGCCAAGAAGTGCATCAGGTCGTGGGGGAGCCGGTCGTCGTAGCCGATCGACCCGCACTGCAGATCGGGGTAGCGCTCACGGCTGACCTCGACGGCGTACCGCCGTGTGCCCTTCTTGACGAACGTGACCTTCACGCTATGCCTCCCCCGCCGGAAGCAGGGCGACCTCTCCGTGCCGGCGGATCGCGCGGGCGTAGAGCGCCGCGGCGGGGGCGAGCGCCGTGGCCCCGGCAGCGAGCGCGGTGCGGATCCCCCACACGTTGCCGATGGCCCCGAGCACCGGCCCGCCGGCCGCCTGTCCGATCGCATCGGCCTGCCCGCTCAGCGAGAGGACGGTCGCCCGGACGCTCGAGTCGGAGATCTGCGCGTTCAGCCAGGTCGTGTACAGCGGGTCGGTGAGGTCGCGGGCGAAGAACACGCCCAGCAGCCCGACGATCGCGGGCCAGGTCGAGCGGCCGAGCGCGAACAGGACCATCGCGGCGAGCTGCACGAAGGTGAAGCCGAGGAGGAAGCGGGTCACGACCTCGACGCCGCCGCGCTCGACGAGCGGGATCAGCCGCCCGAGCGCGACGAAGCCGAAGACCATGGCGACGAGGTAGAAGATCCCGAACCACACGACGGGCGATAGGTGCCCGACGGCCGGTAGCCCGACGTCGCGCAGGAAGTGCGCCTCCTTGAGTCGGTCGAACGCCTCGCTCGACATCCCCGTGAAGAGCGCCACTGCGATCAGGAGGCCGATGAGCGGCGTGGCGCGCGCGTAGCGGATGCCGGCGAGCGCCCGGCCGGCGAGCTCGCGCGGGTGCGGTCTCGCGTCGTGGCGGGACGGGCGATGAAAACCGGTCTCCGGCATCGCGACGATGCAGGCCAGCCCGCACAGCGTCGTGATCGCGCCTCCGACGACGACTCCCGCGCGGAGCGAGACCGTCCCGATCCCGACTTGCAGCGCGAGGCCGAGCACGGCGCCGGCGTACCCGATCCGCCGGCCGCGGAGGAAGAGCGCCCCCACCTTCTCGGCGCCCACCTCGTCCGCGATCCACGCCTCGTATGCGCCGCTCGTCAGCGTGTACGAGACGCCCCAGCAACACCAGAGGACGATCGCCAGCCACGGCGTCGAGACGAGTCCGACCGTCATCCACGCGGCGCCCATGCCGACGTAGCCGACGATCTGCGACAGCTTGCGGCTGTAGGCGTCGGCCACGACGCCGGTCGGCACCTCGAAGAGGAGGACGGTGCCCTCCATCGCCGTCCCCATGAGCACGAGCTGGAGCGGTGAGAGGTGCAGTTCGCGGACGAGGTACACCGCCATCACGACCCACGTCGGCATTCTGAGGAAGAACTCGAGGCCGTAGAAGACGGTGGTGGCGCGCAGCGGCTTCATGCCGGTAGGGGCAGCGGCCGCCGGAGGGAGATCGAGACGGTGCGCGTCACGTAGCCGAGCTTCTCGTTGACCGCCTGCATGTTCTCGTTGCCCGTCTGCGTCCAGGTGTAGATCTCGCGCAGGCCGCGCTCGGACGCCCAGGCGATCGTCGTCTCCTTCAGCACGCGCGCGATGCCGCGGCCGCGGAAGTCGCGGCGCACCGTCGTGAGCACGTTCTCGGCGCGCTGCGGCTGGTCGACATCGCGGGCGAGCCCCGCCATGCCCACGATCTCGTCGCCGGCGAGAGCGGCGAACGTCGCCTCGGGCCACGTCACCCAATCCGACGCCCACTGCTCGGGCGTGATCTCGACCTTGCGCGGCGTCGGCATGTCCTCGAACGCGTCGAGCGCCAGCTCGTTGTAGAGCCGGCCGAGCAATTCGGGACGCTCGTCGAGGGGGATCAGCGCGATGCCGTCCGGCACGGCGGGCCACGGCTCGTTCGCGGCGACCGCACGCACCTGCTCGACCTGGCGGCCCTCCTCCTCGAACCCGAAGCGCCGGCCGAAGGCCAGAGCGCCGGCGTCGTCCGCGCTGCCGCCGACGTCGGGGAGTCCGAGCGAACCGACGTGGTCCGCGAGCGCGTACAGGAGCGCAGTGCCGATTCCGCGCCGGCGCTGCTCCGGCAGGACCCGCGGGATCGCGAAGCCGGCCGCGGTGTCGCCCCGGCCGCCGACGCCGCTTCCGGCGAGCTCGCCGTCGCGGTAGGCGAGGAGCATCAGCCGCTCGCGCGTGGCGCTGCGCCGTAGCTCCGCGACCGAGTCGGTCCGCTCGTAGGGGGTGACTGCGATGCGGACGCGCCGCCACGCCTCGAGGTCGGCGTCGCTCTCGCAGGGACGAAGCTCGATCATCCCGGGCCCTCGACCTTCTGCCAGACCGAGACGTGGTGCGCGCTCTCGGCCGTGAAGGGCGAGCGATCCCAGTCCTCCCAGCGCTCGTGCAGCTCCATCCCCGCGAGCCGCGCCATGAGGTCGAGCTCGGGAGGCGAGACCGCGCGGAACTCGCCGGACGCGCGACTCCACTGTCCGTCGAGTGCCGAGAAATGATGCGACACGAGCCGCTGGGTGTACGCGTCGTACTCATCGACGCCCACGTGCGTGTCGCTCAGGTCGAACACCGTCCACGGCCGGTCCGGCGGGAGGCCGACCTCGACCACGAAGTAGCCGCCGGGCGCGAGGTGGGCCGCAGCGTTGGCGAAGCTCGCGACCTGCGCTTCCTGCGTCGTCTGGTTGTTGATGCCGTTGAAGACGAGGTAGACAAGCGAGAACGTCTCGTCGACGCGGGTCGTCGCGTAGTCGCCGATCTCGACCGGGATGTCCGTGGACTTCTGTCTCAGCTGCGCGACCATCGCGGGCGAGTAGTCGATGCCCGCGACACGGACGCCGCGCCGGGCGAGCGGCACCGCGATCCGCCCGGTGCCGATCGCCAGCTCGAGGGCGCCGCCCCCGGCGAGCGGTTCGAGGAAGTCGACCGTCGCGTCGATCCGCGCCGGATCGAAGTACGGACCCGTCTCGGGCGACTCGTCGTAGCGCGTGCCGGCGTCTTCCTCGAACCAGCCGCTCATCCCGACCGCTTCAGCTTTCCGTGCCGCTTCGCGTACCGCTCGCCGACGCGGAAGATCGCGAGGCCGATCGGCGTCGCCAGGACGGCGATGATCAGCAGCGGCCAGACGTCCGCCCAGACGAGGCCGGTGCCGTGGATGATCGAGTTGCGGTCGCCGCGGATGGCGTACGTCGCCGGTGAGATCTTCGCGATCCACTGCATCCACTCCGGCATGACGTCGACGCGGTAGTAGACGCCCGAGACGACGAGCATCACGCCCTGCGCGACGAAGCCGAGCTGCGCGCCCTTCTCCGGCGAGATCAGCGGCAGGACCGAGGTCATGATCCCGACGCCGATGAACGAGAGCGACGCGAGCCCGAGCAGCGCGAGCGCCGCCCCGTAGTTCGCGTGCGGTGCGTGGATGCCGATGAAGGCCGCGACCGCGAAGAAGAGGATCGCCGCGCGGATCAACCCGTACAGCACCGCGAATGCCCCCTGCCCGAACAGGTGGACGAGCCGCGACAGCGGCGCCATGAACGTGTACTCGATCGTCCCTTCCCAGCGCTCCCACGCGACCGTCTCGGTCATGAACTCGAAGATGATCCCGAGGAAGGCCCAGATCGTCGCGCCGACGAGCAGCATCGTCGCCAGCGTGTTCTCGCGACCCGGCGACAGGTGCGCCGTCCGGGCGATGAACACGATGGTGAGCGTGTTCGCGATCGTCCAGATCATGAACGCGATGTCCCAGAGGAAGTACCGCTTCGTGAGGTAGACGTTCCGCTCGACGATCCCGAACAGGCCGACGAGCTGGTTGCGTGCCTCGACTGCGAATCTCCCCGCTCCGACCCCGGCAAAGCCGGGGCCTGCGCTCCTGGGCGGCTCCGTCGAGCCTACGCCGCTACTCATGCGAACACCTCCCTGTACTCGTCGTCCTCGTCCTGGCCCTCGTTCTCGAACTCGCGTCCGGTGGCGGCGAAGAACGCCTCCTCGAGCGTCGCGACGCCGAAGCGGGCCTTCACGGCCTCGACCGGCTCGAGGAAGAGCAGCCGGCCGCGGTCGAGGATCCCGACGCGATCCGCGAGCGACTCGGCCTCGGCCATGTCGTGCGTGCAGAGGAGGATCGTCGCGTCGTGCTCCGCCCGGACCTCGCGCACGAACTCCTGTACCTCGAGCTTCGAGCGCGGGTCGAGCCCGGTCGTCGGCTCGTCGAGCAGGAGCAGGACGGGAGACGTCAGGAGCGCCCGCGCGAGGGCCACCTTCTGCTGCATGCCGCGCGACAGGTGCTCCATCGACTCGCCCCGCCGCTCGGGCGGGAAGCCGACCCTGGCGAGGATCTCGGGGACGGCCGTGCGTGTCTGCCGCGGCGTCATCCCGTAGAAGCGCGCCGCGTAGGAGAGGTTCTCGGCCGCGGACATCCTCTTGAAGAAGCTCGCCTCGACCGAAACGCGGTTGACGAGCCGGCGGATCGTCGACGCCTCGCGGTCCACGTCGTGGCCGAAGATCCGCGCCTCGCCGCCGTCGCCGATCAGCAGCGTCGAGAGCAGGCGGACGAGCGTCGACTTCCCCGAGCCGTTCTGGCCGAGGATGGCGACGCATTCGCCACGGGCGATCGTGAAGGTGACGTCGGCGAGCGCCGGCCACGGACGCTTGCGTGCGAAGCGGCCCGCTTTGCGGTCGCGGCGCCGGAACGTCTTCCGCAGGTCGCGCACCTCGACGGCGGGCGCCTGGCGGTCGAGACGTGAGGCGAGATCGATTGTGAATGGTGCGAGAGTGGACATGCTGCTCCTTCTGAGAACGAAGTGGGAACGGAGGACGGAAGCCGCCGCTACGGGCGGTGCGCGGACCTAAAGGGCGCCGCGCGTCCCGACGGGGCGGCCGCTACCGCCCACCGGGATCCGGTCCATCACGTTCGCGAGCAACATGGCCCTCGCAGGCTAGGCGCTCGACGGCCGAACGTCAAATGTTCGGCCTGAGCGGGAGCTTTCTCTCCTCCGGCCGCAGCCGGTGGTAGCTTCCAGAGAGGCGGCGCGCCGGAGCAGGCGGCCGCCGGGGCGAAGGAGCCTCGTGACCCGGGTGGTCGCGAGGCTTTTTTGTTTGGTCCAGGGAGAGGAGCCGGATGGTCAAAATCGAGGCGGTGGTCGTGAGGGAGCGCGTCGAGACGGTGATCGACGCCGTCGAGGAGGAGACCGGCCACGTCGGCGTCACCGTCGTCGAGGCGATCGGGCATGGGCGCGAGCGCGGGGTCACGCACGAGTACCGCGGCCGCACGTTCGAGTCGCGCTTCCTGCCGAAGGCGCACCTCACGTTCGTCGTCGACGACGGGCTCGCCGGGCGGGTCGTGGCCGCGATCGCCGACGCCGCCCGCACCGGCCACTCCTCCGGTGACGGGCTCTGCTGGACGTCGCCCGTCTCGAACGTCGTCCACCACCGCACAGGGGAGCGTCTCGGATGACTCACCACCAGCTGCTGATCGCCGCCAACACTCTCTGGGTCGTCGTTGCGGCCGTCCTCGTGATGTTCATGCAGGCCGGCTTCGCGTTCCTCGAGGCGGGGCTGACGCGGATGAAGAACGCCGCGCACATCGCCGGCAAGAACGTCCTCGTCTTCGGGATCGCCTCGCTCGTCTATTGGCTGGTCGGCTTCGGGCTGGCGTTCGGGAACGGGAACGGCGTGCTCGGCCTGCACGGCTTCGCGCCCTCGGCGGGCGCCCTGCTCGCGGTCGGGAAAGCGCCGTTCGCGGCCTTCGCCGGGATCCCGGGTGCGGCGGGCTGGCTGTTCGAGGTCGTCTTCGCCGGCGTCTCGCTCGCGATCGTCTGGGGCGCCATGGCCGAGCGCGCGAAGCTCTGGGTCTACTTCGCCTTCGGCGCGATCTTCACGGTCGTCTACTCGCTCGTGTCCCACTGGATCTGGGCACCGGGCGGGTGGCTGCAGCGGTTCGGGATGCAGGACTTCGCGGGCTCGACCGTCGTCCACTACCAGGGCGCGCTCGCGGCGCTCGCGGGAGCGCTCCTCCTCGGCCCGCGAATCGGGAAGTTCGGCCACGACGGACGCGCGAACGCGATCCCCGGCCACAACATGCCGTACGCGGTGCTCGGGACGCTCATCCTCTGGTTCGGCTGGTTCGGCTTCAACCCGGGCTCGACGCTCGGGGTCGCCACGGGCGGCCACGTCGGCTTCTTCGGCTACGTCGCGCTGACGACGAACCTCGCGGCGGCGGCCGGCGGCATCGGCGGGATCTGTGTCGCGTGGCTCGTCCTCCGCAAGCCGGACGTCTCGATGATGCTGAACGGAGTCCTCGCGGCGCTCGTCGCGGTCACCGCCGCCTGCGGCTTCGTCGCGCCGTGGGCCGCCGTCGTGATCGGATTCGTCGCGGCGGCCGTCGCGGTCGTGGCGGTTCCGCTCGTCGAGCGGCTCGGGATCGACGACCCGATCGGCGCCGTCGCGGTGCACGGGCTCGCGGGCGTCTGGGGAACGCTTGCCACCGGGCTCTTCGCCGTCCCCGCCCTCGCCGCGACGGTCGGCGTCGGCCACGGGGGGCTCCTCTTCACGGGCTCGCCCTACCAGCTCGGCGTCCAGGCGCTCGGCCTCGTCGCCGTGGGCGCGTTCACGTTCTCGGTTTCGTACGGCTCGCTCTGGACGCTGAACCGGCTCTGGGGGATCCGTGTCGAGGAGCATGTCGAGACCGCGGGGCTCGACGTCGCCGAGCACGGCATGTGGGGCTATCCCGAGTTCTACATCCCGGTCCCCGGCGGCTACGGGACGGAGTCGCACGGCCATCTGGGTCTCGCCCACGGCCATGTCCGCGCGCCGGCGCCGCTGCCGGAGCCGCGCCTCGCGCCCGCTGCCGACGCCGCGGGATAGGGTCGCGCGGATGCCGTCGCTCTCCGCGTACGCCGTCTTCCTGACGACTGCGATCGTGTTGCTGCTCGTGCCGGGGCCGGCCGTCCTCTACGTCGTCACGCGGAGCATCGAGATGGGCAGGAGCGGGGGCCTCGCGTCGGTCGCGGGCATCACGACGGGCACGATCGCCTACGTCGCGCTCGCGACCGCGGGGCTCTCGTCGCTCATCCTCGCCTCGACCGTCGCCTTCGACGTGGTCAAGTACGTCGGCGCCGCCTATCTCTTCCTCCTTGGTGTGCGGCGCCTGCTCGGACGCGGGCTCGAGCCGCCGGAGGAGGACGCGGTGCCGAGGACGCGCCGGCGCGCGTACACGCAGGGCGTCGTCGTCAACCTGACCAACCCGAAGACGATCGTCTTCGTCTTCGCCTTCCTGCCGCAGTTCGTCGACCCGCACGCGCAACGTGCGTGGCTGCAGGTGTTCGTGCTCGGGCTGAGCTTCGCGCTGCTCGGCTTCCTCAGCGACAGCATGTGGGCGCTCGCAGCCGGGACGGTCGCCGACCGTCTGCGGGGCTCCGCCGGAATCGCCCGCGTGCAGCGGTGGTTCGGCGGCGGCGTCCTCGTCGGCCTCGGGATCCTCGCCGCCGTCTGGACGCCGAGCCGCGCGCGGTGAACGTCCGCGAGCTCCGGCCCGACGACTGGCCGGCGGTGCGCGCGATCTACGAGGATGGGATCCGCAGCGGCGACGCGACGTTCGAGACCGAGACGCCTTCGTGGGAGACGCGGGCGGCGGCGCACCCCGAGCTGCGCGTGGCTCCGGGCTCGGGCGCGTGCTGCTCGACGAGCTCGTCGAGCGCTCCGAGCAGCTGGGTTACTGGACTCTGACCGCGGGTGTGTTCCCGGAGAACGATGCATCGCTACGGCTCCACCGGGCGTGCGGCTTCCGCGAGGTCGGCGTCCGACGAGGGCTCGGCGAGGCGGCCGGCATCTGGAGGGACGTAGTCCTCCTCGAGCGTCGCTCTACGCTGGTCGGAACGTGAGGTACCGCTTCGTCGATTGCCGCTGGGAGCTCGGGAACCCGGAGCGCGGCCGCGAGCGCTACCTGGCCGGGCACGTTCCCGGTGCGTCGTTCCTCGACGTCGACGCCGACCTCTCGGACCTGTCCGTCCCGGATGCGGGACGGCATCCGCTGCCGTCCGCGGAGCGCTTCGCCGCGGCCGCCGGCCGCGCGGGGATCGAGGCCGGCGTCCACGTCGTCGCCTACGGGAGCGGCGGCGGAGCGGAGCGGCTCTGGTGGCTGCTGCGCCACTTCGGCCACGACGACTGCGCCGTGCTGCTCGGAGGGATCGAGGCCTGGGGAGGCGAGCTCCGGCAGGGCCAGGAGGAGATCGAGTCGGCGGCGTTCGCGCCGCGCGAGAGGGGCGACGACACGATCGCGGCGGAGGAGATCGTCCGCCGTCTCGCCGATTCGTCCCTCGCGCTCGTCGACGCGCGCACCGCGAACCGCTGGCTCGGCGAGCCGAACGAGATCGACGACCCGCCCGGCCGGATCCCGGGCGCTGTGAACGCTCCCTGGAACGAGCCGCTGCCGGAGCTCCCGCCGGGCGAGCTCGTCGCGTACTGCGGCTCGGGCGTGACCGCCTGCGTCACCCTCCACCGCGTCTGGCTCGCGGGTCGCGAAGGACGCCTCTATCCGGGCTCATGGAGCGACTGGTCGCAGCGCGGCCTGCCGGTCGAGCGCGGCTGAGCGGTCGCCGTGCAGCCGAGGTTGATCGCGGAGGGACGGGCATCGGAGGTCTTCGACCTCGGCGACGGCCGGGTCCTGCGCCGCTTCAAGCACGGTGGCCGCCCCGACCGCGAGGCGCTCGTGATGCGTCACGCCCGGCGCCACGGCTATCCCGTGCCGGAGGTGCTCGACGTCACGGCGGAGGCGCTCGTCCTGGACAAGGTCGCAGGGCCGACGATGTGGCAGGCGGCGACCGAGGATCCCTCGACGGTGCCGTCGCACGCAGCGTCGCTTGCGCGGCTGCACGAAGAGCTGCACGAGATCGGCGCACCGGAAGGGCTGCCCGCAGCGGGGGACGGAGGCCGCCTCGTACACCTCGATCTGCATCCGGCGAACGTCATCCTCTCTCCCACCGGACCGGTGGTGATCGACTGGACGAACGCGCGCAGCGGAGAGCCGCCGTTCGACGTCGCGGTGACGTGGGTGATCGGCGCTACGAGCACGGGTCTCGGAAGCCTCGGCCGCGCATTCGTAGAGCGCTTCCTCCCTCACTTCGACCGCGACGAGCTCCGACTCGCGCTCCGCGCAGCGGCCGAGTACCGGCTCGCCGACGAGAACGTCACCGAGGAAGAGCGGAACGCAATCCGGGAGCTGATGTGCCGCGAGGGCGTGTAGCTAGCTGTGACGACTACAGACCTGTGAGACGGATCTGATCTGTCCGGGCCTCCCGCGAGCTTGCGGTTGTCGAAGACCCAAGCTCGGCGAGGAGGCCCGAAGTGGTTGAGGTTACGGAGCGTCCGCGACGGAAGCGGCTGTCGTGGGAGTCGCGTTGCGAGATTGTTGCGAGGATCGAGTCGGGAATGAGCCCGCCGCTCGCTGCGGCCAGCGGCGGTGCAAGCCGGGCGACTGGCTATCGGCTTTGGCGCCGCTATCAGCATGGCGGCTGGGCCGGTTTGCGCGATCGTCCCTCGACACCGATCCGGCAGCCTCGACGTCTGAGCGTCTCGGCCGAGGAGGCGATCTTGACTGCGCGTCGCCGCTCGGCATACGGCCCGGTCCGGCTGGCGGGACTTGTGCCGCATCCGCCGTCGACGATCGGCAAGGTGCTGCGCCGGCACGGCTGCTCACGGCTACCGCGACCCGACAACAGTCCCCGCTGCGCGCGACGGTACGAGCGGGAGCAGCCTGGTGAGCTGCTCCACATCGACACGAAGAAGCTCGGTCGCTTCTGGGAGCCGGGCAAGCGAGTCCTCGGCACCGACGCGGGTCGGCCCCACAAGAACCGGCGCGTTGGTTGGCAGCATCTACACGTCGCGATCGACGATCACTCGCGGCTCGCCTACGCCGAGCTCCTTCCCGGCCAGGACGCCGACTGCTGCGTGCGCTTCCTCGAACGCGCCGCCCGCTGGTACCGCGACCAGGGCGTGAGCATCGAACGCGCGCTCACCGACAACGCGAAGGCGTATCACTCACGCGCCTGGCTCGAGGCCTGCCAGCGTCTCCAGATCGAGCGCCGCTACACACGGATCTACCGGCCGCGAACCAACGGCAAAGCCGAACGCTTCATCCAAACGCTCCTACGCGAATGGGCCTACGCCCGCAGCTACCGCTCCAGCAGCCACCGCGCCCGCGCACTCCACGGCTACCTCCGCTGGTACAACCGACGCAGACCGCACAGCTCACTCGGAGCCCGGCCCCCCATCAGCCGCGTCTCACACCTCTGTGGTCACGACAGCTAGCGCCGCGAGACGGCGGCGTTCGCAGCCGTGAAAGCGAGCCTCGTCAGCGACCTCGGCATCCGCTGCGCCCCCTTGATCGTCGCGCGCAACGAGTCCGCGAACTCCGCCACGTCTGCTTCGGTCAGGACGAGCGGCGGCAGGATGCGGATCACGGCCATGTCGTGGCCCGCGACCTGGCTCAGGATGCGGTGCTTCGTGAACAGCGGCACGACGACGAGCTGGGCGAAGAGGCCGCGCTGGGCGCGCTCGATCATCCGGTACGCCATCCGGCCGCCGTTCTGCGGCTCGCCGAACTCGATTGCCCACGCGAGGCCGAGCCCGCGGACGTCGCGTACGACCTCGAACTCGTCCACGAGCGGCCGCGTCAACTCGAGCAGCTTCTCGCCGAGTCGCGCACTCTGCTCCACGAGGCGCTGCTCGCGGAACTCGTGCAGCGTGGCGAGCCCGGCCGCCATCGCCAGCTCGTTCGGCGCGAACGTCGAGCCGTGCGACATCGCGTGCGGCATGGAGTCGAAGACGGCCTCGTGCACCGAGCGGGCCATCAGCAGCGCGCCGACCGGGACGTAGCCGCCGGACAGCGACTTCGCGACGGTCACGAGATCCGGCTCGAGCCCCCAGTGCTGGAAGGCGAACATCCGACCGGTGCGGCCGAACCCGGTCATCACCTCGTCCACGCAGAAGAGGGTCCCGTAGCGGCGGCACAGCTCCTGCGCCTTCGCGAGGTAGCCGTCCGGCGGGAGGTGGATTCCCTTCCCCTGCACCGGCTCGACGAGGAAGAGCGCGACGTCCTCGCGCCGCAGCTGTTCCTCGAGCGCCTCGAGGTCGCCGAACGGGACCTGGTCGAACCCGGGGAGGAGCGGCTGGAAGCGGGCGGTGAACTCGGCATTGGCGTTCGCCGAGAGCGAGCCGAGCGTGAGGCCGTGGAAGCCGTGCTCGGCGGAGAGGACGCGGGTGCGCCTGGTCGCCGCGCGCCCGAGCTTGATCGCCGCCTCGACCGCCTCGGTGCCGGAGTTCGTGAACAGGCAGCGTCCGATGCGTCCGCCGGCGAGACCGATCAGGGCCTCAGCCAGCAGGCCGGGGAGCAGTGTCGTGCCGAGCGCGAGCATCCCCGGTGTCTCGAGCTCGAGCGCCTCGACGAGGGCCGCGCGGATCCGGGGGTTGTTGCGGCCGACGCCGTACATCCCGAAGCCGCCGAGCAGGTCGAGGTAGCGCGCCCCGTCGGCGTCGTAGAGATATGCGCCCTCGGCGTGCGCCCAGGTGCGGTCGAAGCCGATCGTCCTCAGGACCCGCACGAACTGCGGGTTGATCGTCCGCGCCCAGAGGTCGAGATCCTCGCCGCGCCGCGAGTCGAGCAGCGCCTCGAGGCTGAAGTCGCTCATCCCGGCGGACTGTAGCTCGCTGGTTTTCCTTCACGCTCTCCGGGTAGCCGGAGGTCGGCATGGGACTCGGCAAGCTGATGCTGCGCGCGGCGCTCGGCGGCTACTTCTTCGGACACGGGATGCAGAAGCTCGCCGGCTGGTTCGGCGGGGCAGGCCCGGACGGGACGGGGCAGTTCTTCGAGCAGGCCGGTCTGCGGCCGGGACGCGAGAGCGCGCTCGTCGCCGGTGCGGCCGAGGCGGGCGGAGGCTCGCTTCTGGCTCTCGGGCTCTTCACGCCGGCGGCCGTGAGCATGCTCACCGGCGTGATGACGAACGCGATCCGGCACGTCCACCGGCAGAACGGCCTCTGGGTGACCGACGGAGGCGTCGAGTACCCGGTCGTGATCCTCGCTGCGCTGGCCGCGCTCGCGGACGGCGGTCCGGGACGCTTCTCGCTCGACGAGGAGCTCGGGATCGGCCTCCGCGGTCCGGTCGTGACCGCCGTCGCGATGGGCGCCGGGGCCGCGGGCGCCGTCTACGTCGCGAAGCACGGGACGGAGCTCTTCGAGCCGCGTGACGCCGACGAGGCGCTGAGCCGCTCGACCGCGCGAACCGGCGCCACGAGCTAGTCCGTCACGGTCGGCGCCCGGCGGCTCCGGCACGATCGCCTGCCCGGCTGCGGAAGCGGCCGAATCGACCTGGAGCCGCCGGCGCATCAGGCTCGAGCAGTCGAGCGACGAGCGTCTTCGTGTCCTCGAAGTAGCCGCCGTCCTCGGAGCAGGACTTGGCGACTCTCCGGAACGTCTCGGAGGTGCAACGCGTGCGGAAGTGCCTGACCGCCCGATAGAAGATGTGTGCGCTCAGGCCCAGGCCGAATCGGTATCGGCGCGCCGCGTACTCCAGGCTGTCGATCTCGGAGTAGACGAAGAACCTGTACGGCTGCTTGCGCTCCTGCGAGACCTGCTCCTCGTCGGTGAGGTCTCCGAACGCGTCGAGACGCATCTGGTTGGCCATCGCAATGCGTTGGTACAGCGCGTCGAAGGCCTTCTCGGCGAGCCCGTTCCGCCACTGGAGGAGCCCGACGAGCAGCCCCGCGACGCTGATCCCGACCGCGGCGAGAGCGACGGCCGACTGACCGGTGAGCCTGTGGGTCGCAGCGCCGACAGCCGCCGCCGCGGCAGCGGCGACGAGCAGAGCCGCCAGGAGCCACAACTGGGCGTCCGCACGACGCGAACGACTCACGCCGAGCCGCTTCAGCTCCCGCTTGTGCTCGCGGTCCTCGGCCCGGCGCAGCTTCCGTGCGGCGGCCGCTGTGGACGAGAACGGCGCCTCCGGCCTGTCCTCGGGAGGTGCGAGCCCGGCGTGCTCGCTCATGTGGCAAACGCTACGCCCAGCGCGACGGATTGTCCATCCCGCAAAGGAGCTAGACTGCCGGAAAGCCCTGCAAAAAGGGCAAAACGCCCCCGTAGCTCAGTGGATAGAGCAGCGGTTTCCTAAACCGCGTGCGCATGTTCGATTCATGCCGGGGGCACTGCTGCTGCTGCTGCTCAGGGCTGGCCTCGGGCCGGCGCCACACGCAGACGCGACGGGAGCGAGGCGGGACCGTCGGTGCTTCGCGCGGGGGAGTGCCCCAGCACCACGGCCGCCGCGATGAAGATCGCGCCGAGCGTCGCGCCGAAGGCCGGGTAGCCGCCGATCCGAAGAGCCGCACCGGCCAGGAACGACCCTGTGAAGTAGCCGAACTGCATCGAGGCGGCCCGCATCGCCATCGCGGCCGGACGGAACTCCGGTGCGGTCGACAGTCCGAAGGCGCTCGCGACGAGCGTGCGGCCCCCGGCCGTGAAAGCCGCTGCCGAGAAGAGGGCCAGGCTCGCGGCGGGCGAGGGGCGGACCGCACCGAAAAGCGCGGTGGCCAGCGCGAGCCCGACCGACACGCGGACGAGCAGTCGTCGCGGCTCGCGGCTCGCCAGGCGTCGGAAGACGAGGTTGCCGGCTACGTAGGCAGCCGCGCCGAACGCGAGCAGCCAACCCGTGCGCGCGCTCGAGAGGCCGTAGGACTCCACGAAGAGAACGCCCGCGTACACGAGCGTCCCCGCCCACGCCGTGTTAGCGAGCGTCTCCGCCGCCAGCCAGCGGCGCACACCGGGGGCCTCGAGCGCGGCCCGCATGCGTGCGGGGGCCGCCGCGGTCTCCACGCCGGTGCCACGACGGCAGACGGCCGCACCGGCGACGAGAGCCGCGGCGAGCGGGAGGACGAGCCAGGCGTAGCGCCAGCTCCGCTCGCCGGCGGCGCCGAGCAGCGGCATGCCGACGATCCATGCCGCCGGCTGGCCGATGAGGGCCCACGAGAGCGTCGCGGCCCGTTGCTTCTCGGGCACCCACTCGGCCGCCGCGAGCGTGCCCGCGGTCGTCAGGATCGCGATCCCGGCACCGACCGGAACCTGGGCTGCAGCGAGGCAGCCGATGCCGGGCGACGCCGCGCTGGCGAGCGAGCCGGCCGCGAGCAGGATCGCGCCGCCGAGCAACTGCCGGCCGAGCGCGAGGCGCGGACCGAGGCGCGCGAGCACGAGCGCTGTGATCCCGGCGAAGAGACCGGCGACCGTGCGCAGCTGGCCGGCTTCGGCCGTGGAGACGTTCAGGTCGCGAGCGACCTCGACGAGGATGGGCGAGAGCGCGATCGCGCCCGCCTGTCCCGCGAAGAGACAGAGGAACAGGACGGCGCTCACCGTCCTGTACCCGCCGCGCGGCCGTGGCGTGGCGGCCATCGTCACTCGGGCGAGAGGTCGCCGGTCGCGGGTCGGAGGCGGGGCGCCGGCGCCTCTGCGGCGGGACGGGCTCTGCCCGCGAGCAGGGCCACGACGGCGGCGGCAAGCACGACGAGGGCGCCGATCAGGAAGGCTCGCTGGAAGCCGGCGGTGAGTGCGAGCGGAACACCGCCGCCCGACCCGAGGACGGCGGTGGTACGCGCGGTCGCCACCGCGGAGAGAACTGCGAGCCCGAGCGCGCCGCCGAACTGCATCGAGGCGTTCAGGAGCCCGGACGCGATGCCGGCGTCGGCCGTCGGCACGCCGTCCGTGGCCGCGTTGGTCACTCCCGTGAAGACGCCGCCGGCGCCCAGCGCGACGATGAGGATTCCCGGCAGCAGGTCGCCGAGGAACGCGCCGTCCACGGGCACCCGGGAGAGGAAGTAGAGACCACCGGCGGCGACGAGCGCGCCGGCGACGATCACCGGTTTCGTGCCGAGGCGCGGCACGAGCGGCGTCGCGATCCCGGCCGAGATCATGAAGCCGGCGGTGAGCGGCAGATAGGCGAGGCCCGTGTGGCTGGGCGAGTAGCCCAGGACGCCCTGCATGTAGAGGCTGAGGAAGAAGAACATCGAGTAAAGGCCGCCGAACGTGATGAGCTGCGTCACGTTGGCTGCGGCGAGGCCCTTGATCCGGAAGAGCGAGAAGGGGACGAGCGGGTTGCGCACGCGCCGCTCGTGCGCGACGAAGGCAGCCAGAAGCACCGCTGCCAGGGCCAGCGCGCCGACGATCTCGGTCGCGTCCCAGCCGAGCTCGGGGGCGCGGACGAGCGCGTAGATCAGAAGCAGCATGCCGACGGTCACGAGCACCGCCCCGCCGGCGTCGAAGCTCCTCTGCCTGCTCGCGCGGCGCTCGCGGCCGAGCAGCGCGAGAGTGCCCAGCCCGGCCAGCATCGCGATCGGCACGTTGAGGAAGAAGATCCAGCGCCAGCCCGGCCCCTGGGTGAGGACGCCGCTGAGGACCACGCCGGAGGCGCCGGCGAGACCGGGCACCGCGGCCCAGGCGCCCAGCGCCACGTTCCGGTCGCGCGGCCCCGTGAAGGTCGTCGTCAGGACCGAGAGCGCCGCCGGCGACATCATGGCCGCCCCCGCTCCCTGGGCGAGCCGGGCGGCCACCAGCAGTCCCTCGGCCTGGGCCAGGCCTCCGGCGAGCGAGGCCACCGCGAAGAGCGCGAGGCCGCTGACGAGGATGCGCCGACGGCCGACGAGGTCTGCGGCGCGCCCGCCGAGGAGCAGGAAGCCGCCGTACGTGAGGACGTAGCCGCTGACGACCCACTGCAGGCTCTGCTCCGAGAAGCCCAGGTCGTGTCTGATCGAGGGCAGGGCGACATTGACGATCGAAACGTCGAGGAAGTCGAGGAACTGGACGAGCAAGAGCAGCGCGAGCGTCAGCGCGCCGCGGCGGCTCTTCAGGACCGAGGTCTCGTGTGACTGCATGTCATCTCCTGACTTAGCACGATCGGTCGTTCTCTAATGGCACTATACGAACGGTCGTGCTAACTTGTCAAGCGATGAACGCCACCTCCACCTCGCGTCCCGAACGGAAGCCCCGGTCAGACGGCGAGCGCAGTCGTCGCACGATCCTCGACGCGGCGGCGAAACTCGCGACGGTCGAGGGCCTCGAGGGCCTCTCGATCGGCCGCCTCGCCGATCACATCGGCATGAGCAAGAGCGGCCTCTACGCGCACTTCGGCTCGAAGGAAGAGCTACAGCTCGCGGCGATCGAAACCGCCAACGCGATCTTCGACGCAGAGGTGATCGCGCCCGCCGAGCAGGCCGCGAGCCCGCTCGAGCAGGTGCGCGTGCTGTGCGAGAAGTTCCTCTCGCACGTCGAGCGCGGCGTCTTCCCCGGCGGATGCTTCTTCGCCTCCGCAGCCGCCGAGTTCGACACGCATCCGGGCGCCGTGAAGGAGCGGATCGCCGAGTTCCAGCACGGGTGGACCGACCGGCTCGTGCGGCTCATCCGCGAGGCCCAGGCGGCCGGCGAGCTCAGCGCGAAAGAGGATCCGGGCCAGCTCGCGTTCGAGCTCAACGGCTTCCTCCTGATGGCGAACATGGCCTTCCTGCTCTACGGCAGCCCGCAGCCGATCGAACGCGCCCGCGACGCGATCGCCTCGCGGCTCGGCTCCAGCCGAAGTTCGTGAGAAGGCTCGTGCGCCGTCGCGGAGTCGAAGACGGCGTCCTTGGTCGGGTTGATCGACGGCGCGGAGATCACGGGCTACCCAGCGCCCGGGCGACCGGAGACCGCCGGTTGACGCGGTTGCGTCCATCCACAGCTCAGCCGGCTACTGGCGCGGGTCTGCTTCGCCGAGGCGCGAGCTGAGGACTCGCTCCCACAGCCGGCCGCCGCCGACCGCAAGGCACCCGTCGACGACGGCGTCCTCGCCGAGGGCGCTCGGACGCACGTCGGGCGCGATGGGCGAGAGCTCGGCGAGGCGCGCGCCGACCTCCTCGGCGAAGCCGGGTGCCCGGCCGATACCGCCGCCGAGGACGATCAGCTCCGGGTCGACGACCGCGACGACCGCGGCGAGCGCGCGCGCCACGATCGCGGCCTCCGCCGCCACGACGTCCCGTGCCCGGTCGTCCCCGGCGGCCGCCGCCGCGAAGACGGTGCGCGCGCTGCGGAGCCGCGCTCCCGCCTCTCGCGCCGCTCTCACGACCGCGGCAGAGGAAACGGCGGACTCCAGTGCGCCACGCCGCCGCGCCTCGCGCGGATCGGCCGCATTGTCGGCGACCGGCAGGAAGGCGATCTCGCCGGCGGCGCCGTGAGCCCCACGATGGAGCTTGCCGTCGAGGATGAGCCCCATCCCGATCCCCGTGCCGACGGAGACGAAGGCGAACGTCGAGACGTCGCGGCCATGGCCGTGGTCTCGCTCGGCGACCGCGGCTGCGTCGACGTCGTTCTCGATCGTCGTCTCGGCGCCGAGCAGGCGCCGCAGGTCGCGTAGCACCGCCGGCCGTTCCCACCCCGGCAGGTTCGGGGCCATCCGCAAAGCCCGGCCTCCCGGCTCCACGACGCCGGGGCTGCCGACGACCGTCTGGCGGAGCGCGCCGCCGTCGGCCGGGACACCCGCGGCACGCAGGAGCTCGGCGGCGAGCTTCGCGAGCTCGCGCACCCGGGCCACTCCGCTCGAGGAGCGCGCGCGCCGGCTCTCGCGGGCCAGGACGTCGCCGCCGAGGTCCGCGATCGCGCCGCGGACGAACTCCCGTCCCACGTCGAGGCCGAGCACGAAGCCCGCGGCGCGCCGGATCTCGTAGAGGAGTGCGCTGCGACCGCGGCCCCCTGCCCGGCGGCCGGCGTGCTGCACGAGCGCGTCGCGCTCCAGGCTCGCGAGGGCCAGGCCGACGGTCGGCTTCGAGAGGCCCGACGCGCTCGCGAGCTCGCTGCGGGAGACCGGCCCGTTCCCGCGCATCCGCTCGAGCAGCAGCTGCTCGTTGAGCGTGCGCATCAACCTGGGGCGGGCCGCCCCCGCCGTGGGCGCCGTCGTCGTCACCGTCTTGTCACGACGATAAAGATAGGTTAGTTTCCTAACTCATGGAAGGCGCACGGTTGCGCTGTCAGCGCCGCGCATCGCTCACTGCGAGGACCGCCCTTCGGCGGCCAAGGAGGGATTCGACATGAGGAGAGGCCTTCTCGTCGTGCTGCTTGCCGGAGCCGTCGCGGCGGTCTGGACCGCCGCCGGTAGCGGCTCGGGCGACAGAACCTCGGCTGCCACCGACAAGGCGGCCGCCGGCACGTCCGTCACGATCTCGAACGAGCAAGGGGGCACGTGGACCTGCGGCTTCAACCCGCTCAGCGCGGACCTGATCGACTGGTCCTTCGGCCCGGTCTACGAGCCGCTCGTGTTCGTGGACGAGTTGAAGAGCGGCGCCGCTACGCCGTGGCTTGCTTCGAAGTACAAGTGGTCGAACCACAACAAGACCATCACGTTCACGATTCGCTCGGGCGTGAAATGGTCGGACGGCAAGCCGCTCACGGCAGGTGACGTCCTCTACACCTTCCAGCTGATCAAGAAGCACCCGGCTCTCGACCTCCAGGCCGTCTGGTCGGTGCTGAAGAGCGTGACACGCAAGGGCAGCAAAGTCACCTTCACGTTCAAGACCGCTGCGGTGCCCTACTTCTACTACGTGGCCGGGCAGACGCCGATCGTGCCGAAGCACATCTGGAGCCATGTCAAGAATCCGGTCACGTTCAAGGATTCGCCGCAGCAGAAGCCCATCGGGAGCGGTCCCTTCACCATCGCTTCCTGCTCGCCGCAGGTGATGAAGTACACGAAGAACCCTCACTACTGGCAGAAGGGCAAGCCGAAGATCGACACGGTGTACTACCCGGCCTACCTGTCGAATGATCCGGCGAATCAGGACCTGGCGACCGGCAAGGCCCAGTGGGGCAGCCAGTTCATCCCGAGCATCAAGAGCTTCTATCTGTCCAAGAGCAAGGACAACCACTACTGGTTCCCGCCGGTCTCGAACGTCTCGGTCTTCATCAACCTCAAGAACCCGATCCTCAAGGACGTCGCGATCAGGCGGGCGATGGCCTACGCGATCGACCGGGCACGCGTGTCCACGGTCGGCGAGTACGGCTACGAGCCGGCGGCGAACCAGACCGGCATCGTGACGCCGACCTTCAAGAGCTGGCTCGACAAGACGCTCGCGAAGAAGTACACGTTCAACCCGACGAAGGCGAAGCAGACCCTGACGAAGGCGGGCTACAAGTTCTCGAACGGCGTCTTCCACACGAAGTCGGGCAAGCCGCTCTCGTTCACGATGATCAACATCGGCGGCTACTCCGACTGGGTCGCTTCGGCACAGATCGTCATCTCCAACCTGAAGGCCATCGGGATCAAGGTGACGCCGTCGAACCTCTCTTCGACGACTTACAACAACGACAACTACACGGGGAAGTTCGAGCTCTCGTACAACGGCAACGAGGCGGGAGGCCCGGCGCCGTACTACGAGCTGCGACAGGAGCTCTACTCGCCGAATTCGGCGCCGATCGGCAAGACGGCGTCGTCGAACTGGGAGCGCTACTACAACAAGAAGGTCGACAAGCTGATCAAGCAATACGCCGCGACGACGAGCTCGGCGAAGCAGCACTCGATCGTCAATCAGCTCGAGGCCGCGATGGTGCGGGACGTCCCGATCATCCCGATCACCGAAGGCGTCGACTGGTACCAGTACAACACCTCGCACCTCGCCGGCTGGGTGACGAAGAAGAATGCGTTTGCCAAGCCCGCGGCGTACGAGGTACCGGACTGGGGCGTCATGCTCCTCCACCTGAGGCCCAAGGGGTGACGGCCTGAGGCACAGTTCAACTGACATGAGGCGCGGGTCGTGAGATTCGTACTCAGGAGACTCGGGTTCTTCGTGATCACCCTTTGGGCGGCGGTCACGGCGAACTTCGCCATCCCGCGCCTCATGCCGGGCAACCCGGCGCTCGCGATGATGTCCCGCTACCGGGGCCACATCAATCCGGCTGCGCTGCACGCGATCGAGATCGCGTTCGGGGTCAAGAACCACCAGAGCCTGCTGAGCTCGTACTTCAGCTACCTCGGCAACGTCTTCAGGGGCCGCTTCGGCGTCTCGCTCACGTTCTTCCCGGATGCGGTCAGCCACGACGTGCTCCAGGCGCTGCCCTGGACGCTCGCGCTCGTGGGCGTGACGACGATCCTCGCCTTCCTGCTCGGGACGCTGATCGGACTGGTCGCAGCGTGGCGACGCGGCAGCGTCCTCGACAGCGTCCTGCCTCCGATCTTCGTGATCACGTCGGCGTTCCCGTACTTCTGGCTCGCGATGCTCTCGATCTGGCTCTTCGCGATCAAGTTCCACTGGCTGCCGCAGAGTGGTGGCTACGACTTCACGACGACGGTCGGCTGGACGTGGGCGTTCATCGGGGACGCCTTGAAGCACTCGATCCTCCCTGCGGCCACGATCCTGGTCACGTCCATCGGCGGCTGGATCCTGACGATGCGCAACAACACGATCTCGGTCCTCACCGAGGACTACGTGCGGATGGCGCGAGCGAAGGGGCTCAGCCCGTGGCGGGTCATGTGGACGTATGCGGGGAGGAACGCGATCCTGCCCAACCTCACCGGCTTCGCGATGTCCCTCGGCTTCGTCGTGAGCGGTGCGATCCTCGTCGAGTTCGTCTTCAACTATCCGGGCGTCGGCTGGATGTTCCTCCAGTCGGTCGAGAACCAGGACTACGCCCTCATGCAAGGCCTCTTCCTGATGATCGTCGTCGCGGTGTTGACGGCAATCCTCGCGGCCGACGCCGCGACGGCGCTGCTCGATCCGCGTACGCGGGACGTCAGATGAGCGCACCATCCGTCGGCGCGACCGACCAGCCTGCAACGCCGCCTGTCGGTCCGGCGCCGCTGGTCGCGGAGGTCGGCGGCGGCCGGTGGGGCGACCTCTGGCGGGCGATCGGCCGCAACAAGAAGGCGCTCGCCGGCGTGCTGCTGCTTCTCGTCTTCGTCGTGCTCGCGATCTTCCCGGGCCAGATCGCCCCCGACGACCCGACGGCGCAGATCTACACCCCCGCACTGCATCCGTCCTGGCACCACCTGCTGGGCACGACCGGCCGCGGCGAAGACGTCTTCTCGCAGCTCGTCTGGGGGACGCGACTGTCGCTCGTGATCGCGCTCGCCGTCGGCGCCCTCGCCACCGCGCTCTCGGTCGTCATCGGGGTCTCCGCCGCGTATCTCGGGGGGATCGCAGACGGGATCCTCTCGCTGATCACCGACGTGATCCTCGTGCTCCCGATCTTCCCGCTCATCATCGTGATCGCCGCGTACCGCAAGAACTCCGGCCTCTTTACGCTGGTGGTCGTCCTCGGCGCGCTCGGCTGGTCGTACGGCGCGCGGCAGCTCCGCTCGCAGACGCTCTCGCTGCGCACGCGCGACTTCCTGGAGTCGGCCCGCGTACGCGGAGAGCGGAAGACGTACGTCATCCTCTTCGAGATCCTGCCCACGATGACGTCGCTCATCGTGGCGACGTTCCTCGGGGCTGCCCTGTACGCCGTCCTCACGGCGGCGGGCCTGCAGTTCATCGGGCTCGGCGACCCGACCAGCCAGAGCTGGGGGACGATGCTGTACTGGGCCCAGAACGGCGAGGCTCTCTTCGCCGGGATGCCGCTGTGGGCGATCGCGCCCGGCGTCTGCATTGCGTTGCTCGGCGCCTCCTTCGCGCTTCTCAACTACGCCTTCGACGAGATCAGCAGCCCTGCCCTGCGCGTCCGCAAGCTCGACCGGACGCGCCTGAGGAGCGTCGAGCTCCCGCAGCCTGATCCGGCACCCACGACCGCCGCCGAGAACACGGTGCTCCAGGTCGAGGATCTCAGCGTCGCCTACGCCACCGACGCCGGGCCGGTCGTCGCCGTCGACCACGTCGACTTCGAGCTCGCGCGCGGCGAGTTCCTCGCGATCGTCGGGGAGTCGGGCTGCGGCAAGTCGACGCTGCTCTACGCGATCGCGCGCCTGCTCGGCTCCCCGCTGCCGGGCGAGATCGTCGGCGGTCGCGTCCTCTTCCAGGGCCGTGATCTCGTCCTGCTCGAGGAGCGCGAGCTGCGCCGCGTCCGCTGGCGCGACCTCTCCGTCGTGATGCAGAGCGCCATGAACGCGCTCAACCCCGTGCTGACCGTCGCCGACCAGATGCGCGACGCCTGCCGCGCCCACTCGAACATGTCCAAGGCGGAGATCGAGGAGCGCTCGCGCGAGGTGCTGAGGCTCGTCTCCATCGACCCGGTGCACCTGCACAGCTACCCGCACCAGCTCTCCGGCGGGATGCGGCAGCGGGCGATGATCGCGATGGCGCTCCTGTTCACGCCCGACCTCGTGATCATGGACGAGCCGACCTCCGCGCTCGACGTCGTCGCGCAGCGGTCGTTGATGGTGCAGATCAAGGAGCTGCAGGAGCGGCTCGGCTTCGCCGTGATCTTCGTCACGCACGACATGTCGCTCGTCCGCCACTTCTCCGACCGGCTGCTCGTGATGTACGCGGGTCAGGTCGCGGAGCTGTCGAGGACGAGCGAGCTGTTCGACCGGCCGCTCCATCCGTACTCACAGGGACTGCTCGAGGCCTTCCCCTCACTCCACGGCCCGAAGGTGCGGCTCCTCGGGATCCCCGGCTCCCCGCCCGACCTTGCGAACCCGCCTCGGGGTTGCCGCTTCGCGGCGCGCTGCCCAAGCGTGGAGCCGCGCTGCACCGCGGCCGAGGTGCCGCTCCACGCGGTGAACGGGAGTCTCGTCCGCTGCATCCTCCAACAAGGCGCCCGGTGACCGAGACGCTGCTCCGCACCGAGAACCTCACGCGCCACTTCCCGGTCGGCAAGCTCCTGTCGCGGCAGACGCTGCACGCCGTCGACGACGTCGGCCTGACGATCGACCGCGGTGAGATCGTCGCGCTCGTCGGGGAGAGCGGGAGCGGCAAGAGCACGATCGCGCGGATGCTTGCACTCGTCTACCGGCCGACCCGCGGCGAGATCTGGTTCGAGGGCCGCCCGCTCAGCCGCCTGCGCGGGCGGCGGGCTCGGCTTGCGTACAGCGCCGCCGTGCCGATGGTGTTCCAGGATCCGTACAGCTCGATCAATCCTGCGTACCGGGTCTCGCACGGGATCCTCCGCGGGATGAAGCTCCACCGCGGCGAGCTCTCGCGAGCCCAGCGCAGGTCCGAGCTCAACCGCGTGCTCGAGGCCGTCGGCCTGGTGCCGGTGAGCGACACGCGGCAGCGCTTCCCGTACGAGCTGAGCGGCGGGCAGCGCCAGCGGGTGGGGTTCGCGCAGGCGCTCGCCTTGCGACCGAAGCTGATCGTGGCGGACGAGCCCGTGTCGATGCTCGACGTCTCCATCCGGGTCGGCGTGCTCAACCTCATGGGCGAGCTGCGCGAGCGCGAAGGCGTCTCGTTCCTCTACATCACCCACGACGTCGCGAGCGCCCGCTACCTGGCCGACCGCGTCGTCGTGATGTACGCGGGCCATCTCGTCGAGGAAGGGCCGACGGAGGAGGTGCTGCAGCGGCCGAAGCACCCGTACACGCAGCTCCTCGTCTCGGCGGTGCCCGACCCGCGCGCCGAGCTGGGACTCGCGGACGCGCGCGACGTGGGCGAGCCGCCGAAGGTCGTCGACCCGAAGCCCGGTTGCCGCTTCCGGGCCCGCTGCCCCTTCGCGATCGCCGAGTGCGAGGCCGTGACGCCGCAGCTACGGGAGCTTCGCGACGGTCGCCGCGTGGCCTGCCACGTCGCCGACTGACGCGGTCGCGCGGTCGAGCTCCTCGCGCGCACGAGCCTTCGCCTCGTGTGTCGCACCGAGCCGGTCGAGGGCTGTGAGCGCCGCGCCTACGATCGGCCGCGAGCTCGCGACGTGCATCGAGAGCCGCGGTCCGACCTCCCGCAGGCCCGACTCGATCCCGGCCAGCAGACGCCGATTGCCCGACTGGAGCACGCTGCCGCCGAGCACGACCTGCACCTCCTCGCCCACGAGGCCGAGTCGATTCGCAGCCGCGCGGACGAACGCGACCACCTCGGCGGCCTGCCGGTCCACGAGCTCGCCGGCCACCGGATCCGACGCGGCGGCCTCGAACACGAGCGGTGAGAGCTCGCCCAGCCTGCTCGAGGGAATGTCGCCTGCGTGGATCGCGCGGGCGAGCGCGACGGTGTCCGGGGCCCCGTAGTGCTCGGGGACGAGCTGCTCGAGCCGCGTCTTCGGGCCGCGGCCGTCCTGGCTACGGGCGGCGGCCGAGACGGCCGCGAGGCCGACGGCCCCCGCGCCGTCCATCACGTCTCCGCTGACCGCCCCGAGCGAGGGGAAGCGCACCTGCCGCCCGTCCGCCGCGACGCCGACGCAGTTCATGCCGGCGCCGCACGTGACGGCGATGCCCCAGCCGCACTCCGTTCCGGCCCGCAGGACGGCGAGGGTGTCGTTGCCGACGACGACCTCCGTCGCCCAGCCGCGCCGCCGCGCCTCCGCGAGGTACGTCTCTTCCTCGTCCGGAAAGTCGAGGCCCGCCATGAGCAGGACGGCGAGATCGGCCGGCGCCCCCACCTCGGCGGCGAGCGCGTCGACCACGTCGGCGCTCGGCCCGACGTCGATGTGATGCGGGTGGCTGCGCGGACCGCGGGCGAAGCCGAGGACGGCGCCGTCCTCCCGCAGCAGGGCGGCGTCGGTCTTCGAGCCGCCGCCGTCGACGGCGAAGGCGGTTCTCAGTGGACGGCCTCGGCGACGAGCCGGTCGAGCAGGCCGTCCACGAGCTCGACCTGGCCGATCAGCGGGTGCGCGAGCAGGGCCTTCCGCGCGTCCACGGGATCGCGGCTCAGCGCCGCGCGCACGGTGAGCCGCTCGTACGCGGCGACGTGCTGGACGAGGCCGAGCAGCTCGGGCGCGAGCGGCGGCTGCGGCAGCGGCTCCGCCCCCTCGCGGCCGATGCGGGCCGGCACCTCCACGACGTCGTCGTCCGCCAATCCCGCCAGCGTCCCGTCGTTGCGGATGTCCACCTCGTGCACTGCGCCGTCGCCGGAGGTGAGCGAGGAGACGAGCCCGAGCGCCGCCTCGCTGTAGTAGGCGCCGCCGCGCTGCATGAGGAGCTCTGGCCGCTCGTCCACGGCCGGGTCGCGGTAGAGGTCGAGCAGATTCCGCTCGATCGCCTGCACGACCGCGGCGCGCGGCTCGTTCTCCAGCTGCTCGCGGAGGACCGTGTCGTGCGCGTAGAAGTAGCGGAGGTAGTAGGACGGGACGGCGCCGAGCTCGTCGAAGAGCCGGCGCGGCAGCTCGAGCTCCTCGGCGAGCTCGTCTCCGCGGTCTGCGAGGAGGCTCGGCAGCACGTCCTGCTCGTCGAGCAGCACCTGCCGTACCCAGGTGAGGTGGTTGAGGCCGACCTGGTCGACGACCACCCGCGCGGGCTCGACGCCGAGCCAATCGGCGAACGTCCGCTGGAAGCCGATGGCGACGTTGCACAGGCCTACGGCGCGATGACCTTCGTCGAGCAGGGCGCGGGTCACGATGCCGACGGGGTTCGTGAAGTCCACGATCCAGGCGTCGGGCGCCGCGAGCGCCCTGACCCTCTCGGCGATCTCGAGGACGACGGGCACTGTGCGCATCGCCTTCGCGAAGCCCCCCGCGCCGGTCGTCTCCTGGCCGATGCAGCCGCAGGCGAGCGGAACGGTCTCGTCGCGGAGCCGCGCCTCCTGGCCTCCGACCCGGATCTGGATCAGGACGTAGTCGGCTCCCGTCACCGCCGCATCGAGATCGCCGGTCACCTCGAGGCGGCCCGCGAACGACTGCCGCGCGAGCATGCGCCGCGCCATGCCCCCGACGACCTCGCGCCGCTCGGGATCGACGTCGTGGAGCACGAACTCCTCGACGGAGAGGCGCGTCAGCCCCGAGACGAGCTCCGGCGTGTACGTCGAGCCGCCGCCCACGACCGCGATCTTCATTCTGGTTAATCTTACTTACGAGATGACCGAGGCCAAGGCCGTGCCGGCGCTCCTGCGGACGTTGAACGAGCGCACGGTGCTCGAGGCGGTCCGCACATCCGGGCCGATCTCACGCGCAGAGGTGGCGCGGCAGACAGGCATCTCCAGGCCGACCGTGTCCGGCGTGCTGCGCGCCCTGCTCGAGGACGGTCTCGTGCGCGAGGCCGCGCAGGAGCTGGACCGGCCGCACTACGGCGCCGTCTACTACGAGGCCGACCCGGAAGCGGCCGTCGTCGTCGGCGTCGACTTCGGGGCCAACGTCGTCCGTGCCGCGCTCGCCGATCTCGCCGGCGAGGTGCGGGCGAGGGAGGAGATCCGCAGCCGGGGCTCGGTCGAGGAGCGGATCGAGGTGCTCGCCGCAACCGTCCGCTCGCTGCTGCACAGGAGCAAGCTTCCTCCCGACCTCCTCGAGAACGCCGTCGTCGCCGTCCCGGGCGTCGTCTCGCCCAAGGACGGAAGGGTGTCCTCCGCGGACCTGCCGGGGTGGGGTGCCGCCGGCATCCAGGAGCAGCTGGAGCACGGGCTTCGCGTACCGGTGCGGCTCGAGAACGACGTCAATCTCGCCGCCGTCGGCGAGCAGCGCAACGGCGTCGCGCAGGGAGTTCCCGACTTCGCCTTCCTGCTCGTCGGCGCCGGCCTCGGCGCGGCCGTCGTGCTCGACTGGAAGCTGCACCGCGGGCACAACGGCGCCGCGGGCGAGCTCGACGCCGTGCGCAACGGTCGCGAGGACGACGTCGATCCGTGCGCCGCGGCGATCTCCGAGCACGCTGCACGGATCGCCGCCGGGCAGACGACGGTCCTCGAGCCGCCCTACGAGGTTCCCGACGTCTTCGCCGCGGCGCGGGCCGGCGACGTCGTGGCGGGAGCCGTCGTCGAGGAGACCGCGCGTCGCATCGCCCTCCATGCCTTGCCGCTCGCGGCGGCGCTCGATCTGCCGCTGCTCGTTCTCGGCGGCAGCGTCGGCGCCAATCCCGACCTGCTCGATCCGGTGCGCCGTCATCTCGAGGGATGGCTTCCGTCCCC
>DATCYP010000007.1:0-3671 GCA_036526375.1 Gaiellaceae bacterium
GACGGACGATTGCCGGCTCTTTCGAGCTCCCTGTGCGTCTAGATGCGTTCGGGAAGACCGAAGCGGCCGGGCAGCGCGGGGTCGGCGAAGAGGGTGATCTCGTCGACCTCGCTGCCGCTCAAGGCGAGGACCATCATGCCCCAGGGCTGCGAGCGCAGGTAGCAGCCGAACGCCGGCTGGCCGTTGGCGCGGGTGGGGCGTACCTGTAGCGGGGCGCCGCGAACCTCGGCGCTGCGGTCTAGGTACACGCCGATCGCTTCGTGTCCGATGAGCTCGCCCGGCTGCGGCGGCATGGTCACACGAGCGTCGGAGCTGAGCAGAGTCAGGAGGCGTGCCGTGTCGCCGGTTTCGACGGCGTCGCTGAAGGTGGCGAGAAGGTTCCGTTCGGTCGGCGAGTCGGGCAGCGGCGCCTGCTCGCGGTCGACGGTGTACGTGTCGAGCGTTGCGCGTGCGCGTTGGAGCGCGGCCTTGACCGACTGCGTCGTCGTCTCGAGGATCGAGGCGGCTTCGTCGGTGCGGAAGCCGAGCACGTCGCGCAGCACGAGCGCTGCGCGCTGCCTCGCAGGCAGCTGCTGCAGCGCGGCGATGAACGAGAGCTGGATCGCCTCGCGCTGCTCGTAGCGTGCTTCGGGTCCGGGAGCGGGATCCGGAAGCGCGCTGTCCGGGTAAGGCTCGAGCCAGCTGGGCTCGACGGCGCGGCGGGTTCTTGACGGTCTCATGGTGTTCTCCGTGGTTGGGCGGCGCCCGCGTTCGCGAATCGCGTTGAGGCTCCGGTTGGTTGCGATCCGGTAGAGCCAGGAGCGCAGCGACGCCCGCTCCTCGAAGCCGTCGAGTCCGCGCCAGGCGGCGAGCAGCGTTTCCTGGACGAGATCCTCGGCGTCCTGCGCGGAGCCGAGCAGCCGGTAGCAATGCAGCTGGAGCTCGCGCCGGAACGGCTCGACCAGCGTCGCGAACGCGCGCTCGTCACCTGCCTTGGCCCGCTCGAGATCGACGGTCATCGCATCAATGACACCACGTTTCCTGGAAACGGACCGCGGTCCGTTTCCCACCGGCGCGGTGTCTTTGCCGTCATGAACCGCAACGCGCTCTCACGTGTGTTCGCCGTCTGGCGGACGGATCTACCGCGACCTGTCCTCCTGCTGCAGGGCGGGAACGCGCTCAACTACTTCGGCACGGGACTGATCCTGCCGTTCGAGATCGTCTACCTCCACACCGTCCGCGGCTTCTCGACGGCGACCGCCGGGCTCGTCCTGGCGACAGTCATGGCCACCGCCGCGGTGGTGACGCTCCCTTCGGGCGCGCTGCTCGATCGCTTCAGCGCGAAGCACGTCCTGATCGCGGGGAATCTCGTGAACGCACTCGGGTACGGAGGCTTGGCATTCGTCCACCGTCCCTGGCAAGGCTTTGTCTGCTCGGCCGTCGGCGGCGCCGGCTTCGGGTTCGTGGGAACCGCCGGCCAGGTCCTGACCTTGACCCTCGTCACGACGGAGCAGCGCGCCGCATCGACCGCGCTTCGCCGAGTCTCGGGCAACCTCGGCATCGGCCTTGGCGCGACGGTTGCGGGCCTCATCGTCGCGGCCACCCACTATCACCTTCAGGCGTTCCAGGGCCTCTACCTCGTCGACGCACTCACGTTCGTCCTCTTCGCGGTGGTCCTGCTCGTCTGGATTCCGGATCCGGGGCGTGGGGATGCTCTGTCGGCGAGCGAGGGCGCAAAGGGTCTCCTAGCTGTCGCTCGGGACCGACTCTTGCTGGCCTTGATCGCGGGCAACCTTTCCCTCGTGATGATCGGCGGCGCGTTCTTCCTCAACATCCTCCCGCCGTTTGCGGTGGCGCACACACCAGTCGGGGCCGGTGAGATCGGTGTCGTCAAGTTCTTCAACACGTTCTTCATCGTGGTCGCGCAGGTTCCGGCGACGCGCGTGCTCGCCCGAATGCGCCGCACGCACGCCTTGGCCGCGACGAGCGCGATCTTCTCCGTCGGCTTGGCCGCGGTCCTGCTCGCGACGAGGACGGGATCGACGCTCGTTGCGACCGCGACCCTGGTCGGCGTGGCGGTCGTGATCGCGATCGCCGAGTGTGGACAGTTCGTCATCCTCGGCCCGCTTGTCGCCGAGCTCGCGCCGCCGCATCTGCTCGGCCGCTACATGTCGCTCTACCAGCTCAGCTTCATGGCAGGCGTGGCGCTCGGCCCCGCGGTCGGCGGTGTGCTGCTCGGGACGTCACCCGACGCCATTTGGTGGGGCGGCGCCATCGCGCTGGGACTGACGGGAGCCGGCTTCCTTCGACTCGGAAGACGGATACCCGACCCCCTGCTGGTGACGAAATCCCCGCCGCTGCAGGCCGCGTCGGAGGCGACCTGACCCGCCGAGGAATGGAGGCATCCTCTGACCGCCCACCCATCGCGGTGACAGGGCGCGGCGAAGCCGCTGTCAAGGGGACGTCGTCAGGGGCACACGGGCGATCTTGGCCCACGTTCCCCGTCGCGAATGCGCCTGGGGACTCCGGGGCTCCGGTGGATTGACCGATGAGGTTGCGCCGCCGGAAGCGTCTAACCGACGAAAGGCCGATCGAGATGAGCCGAGATGGCCGATAAGGTCACCTCAGCGATCTGATCCACGCCGCCGATCCGGAGCTGACGGAGACGATCAAGCGAACGGTGCAGCTCTACTTCGTGCTCGAGGGGGCGATGCTGAAGCAGATCACCGCCAACAACCTCGCCGGCGGCCGGCGCAGATTGAAGACGCCGAACGCACCGTGGTGAGCGTCTCCGCGGCCCGGTCACACGCCGAGCCACGTGAAGGCGCGCGTTCGCCCGGCCTGGCGCTGCGACCGGTGCTGCTCGTAATCGCGCTGAAGTGCGCGCTGACGTTCGCTGTCGCGGGCCGGTACGGCTGGCATCGCGACGAGCTGTACTACGCCGTCTCGGGCCTGCACCTGCAGGGCGGGTATGTGGAGTTCCCGCCGGTGACGGCGCTGCTGGCGGCGCTGGCGCGGGTGCTCTTCGGCTGGTCGCTGGTCGGGCTGCGGGCGTTCACCATCCTGGCCGGAGCCGGGACGGTGCTGGCGGGCGTCCTCGTGGCTCGGGAGCTGGGCGCGACGCGTCGTGCCCAGACCCTTGCTGCCGTCGCCATCGCATTCTGTCCCGGGATGCTGGCGACGAACTGGCTCTTTCAGCCGGTTGCGTTCGACCAGTTGACGACGCTGCTCGTCCTCTGGCTGGCGGTGCGGATCGCGCTCGGACGGGGCTCCTGGGTGCTGCTCGGTCTTGCCGTCGGAGTCGGGCTCGAGACGAAATACACGCTCGCCGTCGTCCTCCTGTTCCTGGTCGCGACGTTCCTCGTCTGGCGCCGCGACGCCCTCTCGCCGCCGGGCCTCATGGCGGCCGTGGCAATCGCCGCCGTCCTGATGGTTCCGAACCTCGTGTGGGAGGCGGGGCACGGCTGGACGAGCGTGCACTTCTTCCTCAACCCGCCGCCCAGCGGCAGCGACGAGACGCGCCCGCAGTTCATCGGCAACCTGCTGCTGCTCACGGTCGTTGCGTTGCCGGTCGCGATCGCCGGCGTCGTGTCGCTGGTCCGGGACCGCGTCCTGCGCCCGCTCGGCTGGACGGTCGTCGGCACCGTAGTCGCCTACTTCGTGCTCGGCGGCAAGTCGTACTACGCGCTGCC
>DATCYP010000008.1:0-3938 GCA_036526375.1 Gaiellaceae bacterium
GCCGTAGTCGCGCAGGCGCGTCGGCTCGTCAGCCACGCAGCATCACCAGTTGAGCGCGCCTTTCCGCCAGATGTAGACGTAGGCCACGAGCAGGATGACGATGAAGAACGCGAGCTCGGCGAAGCCGAACCAGCCGAGCGCATGGAGCTGCACCGCGAGCGGATAGAGGAAGACGATCTCGATGTCGAAGACGATGAAGAGCATCGCCGTGAGGTAGAAGCTCACGCTGAAGCGCTGCCGCGGCAGCGGGCCTCTCGAGACGCCGGATTCGAACGGCACCGCGCGGGCGCGGGTACGGCGAGCCGGTCGCTGCGCGAACTTGAACGACATCACCATCATCGAGCTGGGGATGACCAGCGCGAGGATCCCGTAGATCAGGAATGGCAGCCAGCTATGGAGCATCTCTTCGCGCGTCTCCCCTTGCCCGTTCGCGCACCTGGTGAACTCGGCGAACCGCTGACGTTATCAATGTCGCTTGGGCTGCACTTACGGGTACTGATTGCCCGTAGCGGAGCCTGCAGCGGGTGTTACAAACTCGCTTTGCTCGGGCGTGCGCGTGACCGGGTACCCGGGAAGCACGTTGCTACAGTGCGACGTAGATGGAGATCCAGGAGCGCACCGAGAGCATCGTCTCGCTGACGCCTGCGGCGGCGGCGAAGATCCGTGACCTGATGGCCACGGAGGAGGACGTCTCGGTGCTGCGTGTCGCGATCGAGGGCGGCGGCTGCTCCGGTTTCCAGTACGGCCTCGGCTTCGACCGCAGCGCCCAGGAGGGCGACCACGCGTTCGAGTGCGAAGGCGTCACGGTCGTCGTCGATCCGTTCAGCGCGCCGTATCTGTCCGGAGCCCGCGTCGACTATCTCGAGACGATCCAGGAGTCCGGGTTCAAGATCGAGAACCCGAACGCCGTCTCCTCGTGCGGCTGCGGCCACTCGTTCCAGGTGGCCGACGGCGAGGCGCCCGAGGACGCAGCCGGCTGCGGATCCGGCTGCGCCCATTAGGCTCTCTCACTCGCCTCAGGCGACGAGTTCTGTAAAGCGTGCGTCCTCACGGAGCGACGCGAAGTCGTCGTCGGCTCGCGCGTTCTCCTTGAACTTCGGCCACTTCTCGACCGATTCCGCGAGCGTGGCGAGAGCCTCGTCGCCGCGTCCGAGCATGCTCTGCATGCACGCGATGTTGTAGAGGATCAACGCGTTGCCGGGGTGCTTCTCGAGGGCCACGTGGCACGCGGCGAGCGCGCTCTCCCAGTCCTCTTGCTTGTAGTGCTCGAAGAAGTCGTAGAGCTCTGCGCCAGGGGGCAGCCGATACGCCTCGCCGCGACGGCCTCCCACGGAGAGCACGATCGTCTCGTCGCTCGTCGCGACTGCTTTCCGTGTCGTCCCCGGCTGGACGAAGACCACGGTGCCCTGCGGCGCCTCGATCTCCTCGCCGTCGAGCGTGAAGGTCGCGCTTCCCTGCACGACGACGTACAGCTCCTCGTGGCCGTCGGCCCCGGGCCCGAGCTCGTCGTGCTCGCCGACGACCTCTTCGCCCGCCTTCGCCTGGTAGCTGGCGCTCGCGCCGAAGGCTCCTATGTCGAGCGTGCGGCGGAGGCGGATGAACACCCGGTCGCCGTCACCCTCGCGTCCCTCCTCGGGAAGCGAGAGAACGCGGTAAGAAGTCTCTGTGGCTGCCATGCGTGCCTCCTCGAAGGTCGACTGTTGAGCGCGGCTGCGCGAAGCTGCGCCGCGCGATCCGCGTGAACGAGCTGGGCGTAGTGGGGGTCTGACACGTGCGTGGCGGCGCCTCCTTCCTTGGCGTCAAGTATCTTGATATCGAGAAACTAGCAGACGAGGTATCTTGACGTCAAGAGAAATTTCATGAACACTTCGGACATGGCCAGACCACGGAGCGGCGAGCGCGATCACGTGGACAACTTCCTCGAGGAGATCAGCGCGGACCTACCGTCCGATCTCGACCTGACGGTCGAGGGGATCGTCGACCGGATCGGCGGGATCAACCGGCGGATCAAGTGGATGCACGAAGAGACGCTCGATCAGCTCGACCTCACGATGAGCGACTGGCACGTGCTCACCTCGCTGCGCTGGGCGGGTGAGCCCTACCGCCGCAAGGCGGGCGAGCTTGCGCGTCGCGCCGACCTCACGACCGGTGCCATGACGAGCCGGCTCGACGCGCTCGAGAAGGAAGGGCTCGTCCGCCGGCTCCGCGACCCGGAGGACCGCCGCAGCGTGCTCGTCGAGCTGACCGAGAAGGGCCGGGAGAAGCACGAGCAGGGTCTCGGGATCCAGGGCGCGAAGGAGGCGCTCCTCGCCGACGCGCTCACCGAGCGCGAGAAGGAGCAGCTCAACGGCCTCCTGCGCCGGGTGATGATCACGCTCGAAGACCGGTACCCCGGAAAGCACGACTAGCGCCGACTAGCATCGGCGCAGCTATGCGCGTCGCCGTCGTCGGTTCCGGCCCGGCCGGCTTCTATGCCGCCGGCGCCCTGCTGTCCGCCGACCCGCCCGCCGAGGTGGACATGATCGAGCGGCTGCCCACTCCCTGGGGCCTCGTCCGCCTCGGGGTCGCGCCGGATCACCCCAAGCTGAAGTCGGTCTCGCGCGCGTTCGAGCGGATCGCCGAGCAGCCCGGCTTCCGCTTCCTCGGCAACGTCGAGTTCGGCCGGGACGTCCAGCACGCCGATCTCGTGCGCCTCTACGACGCCGTCATCTACGCGGTCGGCGCGCAGACCGACCGCCGTCTCGGGATTCCGGGCGAAGACCTGCCCGGCTCCTGGGCGGCCACCGAGTTCGTCGCCTGGTACAACGGCCATCCCGACTACCAGGACATCGCGTTCGACCTCTCGGTCGAGCGGGCGGTCGTGATCGGGAACGGAAACGTCGCGCTCGATCTCGCGCGGATGCTCGCACTCACGCACGAAGAGCTCTCGCCGACCGACGCGACGGACGCGTCGATCGCGGCCATCGCGAGCTCGCCGATCCGCGAGATAGTGGTCGTCGGCCGTCGCGGCCCTGCGCAGGCTGCGTTCACGACGCCCGAGCTCCAGGAGATGGGGGCGCTTGCCGGCGCGGACGTCGTTGTCGACCCAGCCGACCTCGAAGGCGCGCAGCCGAAGAGCACGCTGGCCGAGCGCAATGTCTCGGTGCTGCAGGAGCTCGCGGCACGGGAGCCCGAAGGCAAGCCGCGCCGCGTCGTGTTCCGCTTCTTCGAGTCGCCGGTCGCGATCCTCGGCGAGGAGCGTGTCGAGGGAATCGAGCTCGTCCGTAACGAGCTCGACGAGAACGACCGGGCGGTGGCGACAGGCGTGCACGAGACCCTCTCGTGCGGTCTCGTCTTCCGGAGCGTCGGCTATCTCGGCGTCGAGCTGCCGGGCGTGCCCTTCGACGCGCGCAGCGGGACGATCCCGAACGAGGGCGGGCGCGTCGAGCCGGGCGTCTACTGCGCCGGCTGGATCAAGCGCGGCCCGAGCGGCGTGATCGGCACGAACAAGAAGGACGCGACCGAGACCGTCGAGCTCTTGCTCGCGGATGCCGCGGCGGGACGCCTCGAGCCCAAGCCGGACGCGAGTGCCGCCGCCGTCGACGCGCTGCTCGCCGAGCGGGGCATCCAGGTCGTCGAGTACGACGGCTGGATGGCGATCGACGAGGCCGAGCGTTCCGCGGGCGAGAAGGCCGGCCGCCCGCGGGTCAAGCTGTGCACGTGGGACGCGCTGCTGGAGGCGGCCGAGCGCGTCGCCCGCTCCCTCTAACGAGGGACATCGACCCGAGATCGAGCGCCGATGGACCGGGCATGGAGTCCTTCGTGGTCGAATGCCTCCAGTGCCGCGCGACCCGCGTCGCCCGCCGCCAGAACCTGAAGCATCACTTCGACGCTCCCGAGTGCCCGGAGTGCGGCTACCTGGGCTGGACACCGGTGCTCCGGCCGGCCCCGGTAGAGCA
>DATCYP010000009.1:0-2998 GCA_036526375.1 Gaiellaceae bacterium
GCCTCCGGATCGGTCGACTCCCCGAGCTCCGTGGATCCGGTGATGTCGCAGAAGACGACCGTCACCGTCTTGCGCTGCTCGCGTGCCGGCGACACCGCGCCGAGTGGAGCTCCGCAGTTCGCGCAGCGGGGGAACCCGTCCGGGGTCTCCTGCCCGCAGTTCGCGCATGTCGCCACGAGGCGAGGCTAGTGCATCGACGTCCGTTGCACTAGCCGGCAGATGTCTGTTGTGTTGGCCGGCTCGCGGGCGTCGGTGCAGCAGCCTTGCCGTGCTCGGAGCCGGCGAGCGCGGATGCGCGTTCGGCCGCGATCAGGTTTCCCTTCCGCTCGTACCGCTCGAGCGCCTCGCGGGCTGCTGCGCGGGCCTCGGAGCTGCCGCGCGCCTGCAGCACTTCCGCCAGCGTGAGCCACATAGCGGCCGCCGGCTCGAGGTGATCCGTCGCCGAGATGATGGCGACGGCCTCACGCGCGAGCTCCTCCGCGCGCGCGAGCTCCCCCCGCGCCGCGTGGACCTTCGCCCGGAGGGATCGCCACCATGCCTCGTTCACGCGGTCCTCCTCCACGCCGAGCTCTTCGCTCACGAGGCTCCACCGCTCCGCTTCGTCGATTAGCCCTTGACTGAGCACGCACTCGCCGAGCTGCGCTGCGAGCGTCGAGCGGAAGCCGCGGTCACCTCGACGCTCCAGCGTTTCGTAGGCCGCCCGCAGCGCCGCCTCGGCGCGCGTCCAGTCGCCGGCGAGCGAGCAGACGTCCCAGACGCAGCCGGCGCTGGTCGCGTAGGCGAGCTCCTGGCCGAGCTCGGGCAGTGGCCGCCGCCACTGTTCGATTGCCTCGAGGGCGCGGTCGAATTCGCCGCGGCGAGCCCACATGTGGCCGCGCACGTGGAGCGCGAACGACTCGAGTGAGGGCAGCGACGACGACTCCAGCACGCGGTCGACATAGGCCAGTGCCTCCTCGACCGGCACGGGGCCGAAGAGGAGCGGTGGAACGGACTGGATCACGAGCTGCGCCTCGAGCGCGACGTCGCCGGCTGCGCGTGCCTCCGCGATCGCACGCTCGAGGGCCCTCGCCTGCTCGAGCGCTTCGGAACGTAGGAGATGCACGTCCGCGGCGACGCGCCACGCCCGGGCAAGGACGTCGTGATCCCCGTACGGCTCGCGCGCGGCGATCGCCGTGTTGACCTCCGCGAGGTGCTCCTCGCCCGCCGGCTCCGTCGTGACCCGCATCCCTGTCTGGATGGTGCGGGCGAGCCATTCGACGTGCTCGTCGTGGGCGGCGCGTGCGGCCGCGAGTGCCTCGCCGAGCAGCGCCCGGGCGCGCTCCACATCACCGGTCTCCACGAGCGTCTCCGCGAGGTTGCAGAGGAGCCGTCGTCCGAGCGGCCCCTCGGGTGCGAGCTCCACCGCTCTCGTCAAGAGGTTGTCGGTTGCCGCGGCGTCCTGACGCTGCCGCGCCGCGGCGGCCGCTCCGGCGAGCCGTTCCGCCGCGCGGGCTGCCAGTTCCTCCTCGGCCGGACCGAGCTCGGCGTGATACCGGTACGCCTGCTCGAGGTGGTAGCCGATGATCTCGTCCGGCGCGGCCTCGCCGAGCTTCGCCGCGAGCCAGTCTGCGTAGCCTTCGTGGAGCGCGGCCCGCTGCCGCTTCGGCATCGCCTGGTACGCCGCGTCGCGGATCAGGACGTGCGCGAAGCGGAAGCCGTCGTCGCCCGGAACCGTCCCCCTGTCGGGGCGGATCAGTTCCTTGCGCACGAGCGTCAGGAGCTGCGTGCCGAGTGCCTGTCGCTCCGCAGGCGGTAACAGCTCGGCGACGGCGCCGCGGTGGAAGAGGCGTCCCTCGACCGAGCCGCACTCGACCACCGCCCGCTCTTCCGCGGCGAGGCGGTCGATCCGCGCCGCGAGTAGCGCCTGGAGCGTCGGCGGCACTTCGAGCTCGCCGCCGCCGCTCTCGATGTGCATCGCCACGAGTTGCTCGATGAAGAGCGGGTTTCCCTCAGCGGCTTCGACGATCCTCCGCTGCGTCTCCTCGGGCAGCTCACCGAGCTGCCCCACGAGGGCCGTACTGGCTCCGATCTCGAGCGGTTCGAGCGTGAGCAGCGTCGCGTTCGGCTTCGGTGTCGTCCAGTCGGGCCGTGACTCGAAGAGGTCGGGCCGTGCAGTACAGAGCAGAACGAGGGGCACGTCGTGCGAGAACGTCCCGATGTACTCGATCAGGTCGAGCAGCGGCGGCTCTGCCCAGTGGATGTCGTCGAAGACGACGACGAGCGGACGCTCGCGCGCGAGCTCCTCGAACAGACGGCGGAAGCCCCACGCGATCTCCTCCGGCGAGGCGGTCGAGTCCGCTGTCCCGAGTCCGACCCCGATCCGCAGAGCTGCGAGCTCTGCCTCGTCGCCCTCCGCGAGCGCCGCCCGCACATCACCGATCTGCTCCGCGATCTCCGCCAGCGGCCAGTAGGTGATGCCCTCACCGTAGGAGAGGCAGCGGCCCACGAGGATCCGCGCCTCCGTCCGGCCCACCAGCTCGCGCGCGAGCCGCGACTTCCCGACCCCGGGCGGCCCGACGATCGTCGCGAGCTGCGCCGACCGCTCGTCGAAAGCGCGCGCGACGGCCGCCTCGAGCTGCTCGAGCTCGGGCGCGCGCCCGACAAACGGCGTTGCGATCGGCCGGGTGAACGCCGGCACCTGATCGGTGAGGCCGAGGAGCCGGAACGCCGACACCGGCTCGCTCTTCCCCTTCAGGCTGAGGGGCTCGACGGGTTCCGCCTGCACGGCCTCGCGGACGAGCCGCTCCGTCGCCGCGCCGATCAACACCTCGCCCGCGTCCGCTGCCTGCTCGAGCCGCGCAGCGACGTTGACGGCATCGCCGGTGACGAGCGTCTCACCGCTGCCTGCGACGACCTCGCCGGTGTTGACGCCGATCCGCACCTCGAGCCCGAGCCGTGCGACCGCAGCGCGCATCTCCAGCACTGCACGAACCGCACGCAGCGCATCGTCCTCGTGCAC
>DATCYP010000010.1:0-25714 GCA_036526375.1 Gaiellaceae bacterium
GGGCGCGAGCTTCCACGAGGCGATGACGAGCGGGAAGTTCCACGGCGTGATCGCGCCGACGACGCCGACGGGCTCGCGCACCGAGTACGAGAAGACGCCCGGGTCGGCGGGGTTCGTCGTGCCGGTGATCTTCGTGGGCCAGCCCGCGTAGTACGTCCACGTGCGCACCGCACGCTCGATGTCGCGCGCGGCCTCGCCCCGCAGCTTCCCCGCGTCGCGGGCCTCGACGTCGGTCAGCTCGTCCGCGCGCTCCTCGATGAGATCGGCGAGGCGCTGCAGGATCTGGCCTCGTTCGTAGGGATCGAGCGCCCGCCATCCCGGCAGCGCCTCGCGCGCCGCCGCGACCGCGCGGTCGACGTCCGCCGCCCCGCCGAGAGCCAGGGTCGCCAGCGGCTTCGCCGTCGCAGGGTCGAGCGAGTCGAAGGTCTCTCGAGAGGCCGCGGGCACCTGCTCGCCCCGGATCAGGTGCCCGCGGCTGAGAGTCGAAGACATCAGCCGGCGGCGAGCTCCGGCTGCAGCTCCTCCGCCTGCCGCTCGTGCTGCTCGACCTTCTGCCGCGTGGCGAGACGGACGAGGACGCCGAGCGCCATCCAGCCCAGCATCACGTAGGGCGCCCAGTGGTAGATGCCCTTCTGGCCGTAGAAGTTCGTCACCTCGGCGACGCCGACGACGACGACCGTCAGGAGCGGCGCGACGACGATGTCGACCAGGTTCCCGTCGTAGCGTCGCGAGTGGACGAAGCCGGAGATGCCGACGAGCGCGTAGACGGGGAGGATCCCGGTGGCGCCGACCTGCAGCAGCCAGCTGAAGAAGGTCACCGCGTCGTTGATCGTCCGTCCCTGCCAGAGCAGCCCGGCGGCCATGACCCCGAGCGTGATCGCCATCAGCACGCCGATCGCGACGTCCGGGCTCTTGAACCGTGGATGGGTGCGACCGAAGACCTTCGGCAGGTAGCCGTCGTGCCCCCAGGCGAAGGCGGTGCGGGTCGTGAAGTTCGCGGTGCCGAGCGCCGACGCGAACGCCGAGATCGCGAGGAACAGCAGCAGCACCTTCCCGAACCAGAAGGCGGCGTACTGGATCGAGAGACCGACGACCGCTCCGCCGGAATCGGCAGGCCAGTGCTGCCCGGCCGCCTGCAGGCCGTAGCCGGTCACGATCGAGAACGTCGTGACGATGTAGAAGATCACGGCGAGGGCGATCGCCCCGAGCACGGCCTTCGGCACCTGCTTCTTCGGCGTGTGCGCCTCCTCCGCGAGGAAGACCGCGGTCTCGAAGCCCGAGAAGCCGGTCATCGCGATCCCGACGCCGAGCGCGAAGAAGCCGAAGCCGAACGTGCCGTGGTTGTTCCACGGAGCGAGCGACGACCAGGCCCAGCCGTGAGCTCCGCCCTTGGCGAGGATGATGAAGTCGAGGATCAGCAGCATCGTCACGCCGATCGCCGTCAGCGTGAGCAGGATCCGCGCCGAGATCTGGATCCCGAGATACGAGATCCCGGCGACGATCGCGGTCAGCAGGAGCGCCCAGCCCCACCAGGCATGGGAGAAGAACGGATGCGACGGCTCGACGAGCCCGAAGAAGTTCTGCAGCAGGAAGGCGGACGAGATCAGCAGCCCGGGAACGAAGATGATCCCGACGGCGAGCAGCGTCCAGCCGCCGAAGAAGCCGACGTCCCGGCCGAGGCCGGCGCGGATGATGGCGTACGTCCCTCCTGCGCTGGGGACGTAACGCGCCATGCGGCCGTAGATCAGGGCCAGCCCGATGGCCCCGATGCCGGCGACCCAGAACGCGCTCGGCGCCCAGCCGCCGACGCGGCTCGCGGCGACCGCGGCGATCACGACGGCCGAGATCTCAGGCGCCGTTACGCCGAGCGACTGTGCAATGAGGCCCGGAAGTCCGACCGCGTTGCGCCGGAGACCGCGACCTTCCCCCTGTGCGGAAGCTTCCATCAATCCCTCCCGAGACGACGACTTGCGGCCCTGCTCACTATGTGAGATAACGTCCCACATGGCAGGAGGCCTGTCAAGCCTACGGGGGAGGCTGCGGGACGGCCGCCTCGTGGGGACGTTCGTCAAGCTGCCGGCGCTGGAATCGGTCGAGATCTGCGCGCAGTCGCTCGACTTCTGCGTCGTCGACCACGAGCACTCGCAGCTCTCGGAAGCGGACGTGCTGCGGCTCGTCCGCCATGCCGCGGCGATCGACTTCGCGGCCGTCGTGCGGATCCCGGAGGTGGATCGCGGGCTCGTCAACCGGCTGCTCGAGGCCGGCGCCGCGGGCATCCAGCTCTCGTCCGTGCGCCGGGTGTCGGAGGTGCGGGCGCTCGCCTCCGCGGTCGCGTACGCGCCGGGCGGCTCGCGCTCGATCAGCCTCGCGCACCCGCAGGCGCGCTACGGCGCCGTCCCCCTGCGCGAGTACCTCGCCTCGTCGGAGGCGCCGCTCGTCGTGATCCAGCTCGAGACCCGCGAGACGGACGATCCGCCGGTCGAGCTCTGCCGGGCCGGCGCCGACGTCGCCTTCCTCGGGCTGACCGACCTGCTCGTCGACTGCGACCTCGACGAGGGCGTGGCGGCCGTGCGGGCCGAGGCGCTCGTGGCCGCAGCCGCCGAGGCGGGAGTCGCGCTGGGCGGCTTCGGCGCAGAGGAGCGGTTCCGGTACGCGGTCGTCTCCTCCGACGTCGCGCTGCTGCGTGAGGCGGTGGATCGTGTCCGCTGACCTCTCGACCGATCTCTCGACCCGGGTTGCCGGGCTCGAGCTGAAGAACCCGGTGGTCGCGGGCTCCTGCGAGGCGACGGCCACGCCCGACCAGATTCGCGCGTGCCTCGACGCCGGCGCGGGGGCGGTGGTCGCGAAGTCGGTCAACGAGTCCGCCGCCGCCCACGCCAATTTGCGCGCGGCCGAGTACGTGCTCCTCGACGAGTCGCTGCGCCCGCGTCCCCTCGGCCCCGCGCAGCGCGGCGACTCGCTCTTCTGCCGCTCCGGGCTGCTCGAGGTCGAGCTCGAGGAGTGGGCCGAGACGCTCGCGTCGCTCGACCGCGAGGCCGCGGCGGAGGGCGCCTACGTCGTCCCGAGCCTGATCGTCGGCGACCTCGGCCGAGCCGTCGAGGCGGCTGCCACGTTCGAGCGGGTCGGCCTGCGCTGGCTCGAGCTCAACGTCGGCGCCCCGCATGCGAGCGAGGCACCGAGGGGGATAGGCGCCGGCGTGGAGCTCGTACGCCGGATCCGAGCGGCGGTCTCGCTGCCGCTCACCGTGAAGCTTGCGGCGACCGACTCGGCGACGGAGGCCCTCGCGGCCGGCGCCGACGCCGTCTGCATCGCGACCCGCGCGATGGGATTCCTGCCGGATCTCAAGACGCGGCGTCCCGTGCTCGGCACCTTCGCCGCGGTCGGCGGCGCCTGGGCGCTGCCGCTCACGGCGTACCGCGTCGCGAAGACCCACACCGCGCATCCCGAGGCGTCGATCATCGCCACGAACGGCGCGCGCGACGGGTTCGACGTGGCGCGCCTGCTGCTGGCCGGTGCGTCGGCAGTCGCCCTCGCGACCGCGGTGCTCACCGACGGTCCCGCCGCGCTCGCGCGCGCGATCGAGGTGCTCTCCGGCTACTGCGAGCAGCAGGGCGCCACCGTCCGCGAGCTGATCGGTGAAGCTTCTCGTCACGTCCAGACCTACGAGGAGGTTGCGATTGAGCGTCGGCACTGAGATCTCGGTCGAGCAGCTCGAGGCCGACCCGTATCCGATCTACAAGCAGCTGCGGGCGGAGGCGCCGGTCTGCTTCGTCGACTCGGTGGGCCTCTGGCTCGTCACCCGCTGGGACGACGTCCAGCACGTCGACAAGTCGCCCGAGGTCTTCACCGGCGAGACGGAGCCGTCGACCCTGCGGCGCACGTTCGGGCCGAACCTCCTCGCCTCGGAAGGCGCCTACCACAGCCGGATTCGCAGCATCATCTATCCCTGGTTCCGCGTCGGCGCGATCGGCGACTACCCCGACAAGGTCATCGCCCCGATCGCGAACGAGCTCGTCGACCGCTTCGCCGACCGCGGCTCGTGCGACCTCCTCGGCGAGTTCGCGGAGCCGCTGTCGGCGCGGGTGCTCAAGCAGGCGCTCGGGCTTCCGTTCGTCGAGGAGGCCACGCTGCGGCGCTGGTTCGTCGAGCTCGCCACAGGCGCGGCCAACTTCGAGGGCGATCCCGCCAAGCAGGAGATCGCCGACTCCGCGAGCGCAGAGGTGAACGAGGCCCTCGCCCCCGTGATCGAGCGGCTCGAGCGCGAGCCCGACGACACGCTGCTCTCGTCGATGGTCAACACCGAGGTCGACGGCGAGCGGCTGACGCGCCATGAGATCCAGTCGAACCTGAAGGTGATGATCGTCGGCGGGCTGCAGGCGACGACCGACCTGATCGGCCTCTCGATGTGGGCGATCCTCTCTCACCCGGAGCAGCTCGAGGAGGTGCGCGCCGATCCGAAGCTCGTCGACCCCGCGATCGAGGAGGCGGCGCGCTGGCACTCCCCGGTCGGCACCTCGACGCGGCAGACGACCCGCGACGTCGAGCTCGGCGGCGTCAAGCTCGAGCAGGGCGCCCTGGTCGCGGCCGTCCTCGCCTCGGCCAACCACGACGAGCGCAACTGGAGCGAACCGGAGCGCTACGACATCCACCGCCGCGAGGGCTCGCACCTGGCCTTCGCGACCGGCCCGCACCTCTGCATCGGCGCGCGCCTCGCGCGCTACGAGACCCGCACCGCGTGGCGGGTCCTGCTCGACCGGCTCCCCGGCCTGCGACTCGATCCGGAACGCCCGATCGAGATCTCCGGCTGGGAGTTCCGTTCCCCCCACCACCTGCACGTCCAATGGAGCTGACATGGAACTGACCCAGGACTACCTCGAACGTCTCGACGCGGTGCAGCCGAAGGAGCTCCCGGCGGACCTCGACCTCTTCGACGAGGCGACGGCCACACGGGGCATGCGGCTGAACAAGGCCGCCTACTCCCTGAAGGACGAGCCCCAGCGGGACCTCTTCCACTCGGACGAGGAAGCATGGATGGAGCAGTTCGGCCTGACCGACGAGGAGAAGGAGCTGGTGCGCCGGCGCGACTGGATCGGGCTCTGGCGGGCCGGCATGTCGATCTACGTGATGGTCAAGCTCTCGGGCGTGACGGACACGCCGCTGCCCGAGATCGGCAAGCAGATGCGCGAGAGCGGAGGAAGCTGATGGCAAGCGTTGTCGGAGGGATCGGCGCGAGCCATGCGCCGTCGATGGAGCACATCTACGACGCGGGGGAAGAGGTGCGCTCCTCGGACGAGTGGCAGCCGCTCTTCGGACCATTCAAACAGGTCGCGTCGTGGCTCGAGGAGCTGCGGCCCGACCGGCTGGTGGTGATCTACAACGACCACATGGACCAGTTCTTCCTCGACGCGTACCCGACCTTCGCGCTCGGCGTCGCCGACACGTATCCCGTCGCGGACGAGGGCTTCGGAACGCGGCCCTTCCCGCCGGTGCCGGGCGACGCGAAGCTCGGCTGGCACATCGCGCGGTCGCTCGTCGCCGACGAGTTCGACATCACGATCTGCCAGGACCTCGAGGTCGACCACGGCGTCATCTCGCCGCTGCCGATGGTCGACTTCAGCGAGGGCGAGGGCGGCTGGAAGATCCCGATCGTCCCGCTCGCGGTCAACGTGATCCTCCATCCGCTGCCGTCGCCGCTGCGCTGCTGGAAGCTCGGGCAGGCGCTGCGCCGCGCGATCATCTCCTTCGAAGACGACCTGCGCGTGGTCGTCGTCGGAACCGGCGGCCTCTCGCACCAGCTCACCGGTCCGCGCTTCGGCCAGGTGACCCCGGAGTGGGACCAGGAGTTCATGCGCCTTCTCGCGGAGGAGCCGGAGTCGCTGACGCGCTACACGTACAAGCAGCTGATCGAGCTCGGCGGGACGGAGTCGGTCGAGGTCGTCAACTGGCTCGCGATGCGCGGCGCGCTGCCGGAAGGCGCACGCCCGCTCGTGCAGGCGTACTACGCGCACCGGATCATGGGCTACGGGCTGCAGACGTTCGAGGTGGCGGCATGACGGACGTCGTCGACCGCCTGCTCGACGGAGCCGTCGACCTCCACGTCCACCCGTACCCGTCGCCGTTTCCGCGCCGGCTCGACGCGGCCGAGGCGGCGCAGCGCGCAGCGGATGCCGGGATGCGCGCGATCGTCGTCAAGTCGCACCATCACGACACGTCCTCCGACGTCGCAGCCCTGCGCGAGCACGGGATCGCCGCCTCCGGGATCGACGTCTTCGGCGGGATCGCGCTCAACACGCAGGTCGGCGGCCTCAATCCCCACGCCGTCAACCTCTGCCTCGCGATGGGCGGCAGGGTCGTCTGGTTTCCCACCATCGCCTCGCCGAAGCACATCGAGCACCACCGCGAGCACCCGCAGCTGAAGTTCCCCCAGCTCTCGGTCGACCTGATCCCGGAGGAGCCGATCGACGTCTTCGCCGACGGCGACGGTCAGCTCCGCCCCGAGGTGCACGAGATCCTGCGGATGATCGTCGACGCCGACGCGGTCCTCGCCTCGGGTCACATGCCGGCGCGCTCGATCATCGCGGTCTTCGAGGCCGCGAAGGAGCACGGCGTCCGTCGCATGATCGTCAACCATCCCAACTTCGTGATCGAGGCGACGAAGGACGAGGTCAAGACGCTCGCCGGGTTCGGCGCGTTGATCGAGCACTCGCTCTGCATGTACGACGAGGAGTCGAGCTTCCACAACTGGGCGATCGACACGCTCGTAGACTGGATCCGCTGGGTCGGGCCCGAGCACTCCTCCCTCGGCTCCGATCTCGGCCAGGCGAACAACCCGTATCCGGTCGACTCGTTCCGCAAGATCTGCTCGCGGCTCCTGGAGGCGGGCATGAGCGAGGGCGAGGTGCGGATGCTCGTCGCCGACAACCCCGCGCGGCTCCTGGGTGTGGATGGATGACATCGTCTTCGTACGGCACGGCGAGAGCGAGACGGCGGCTGCCGGCGTCGTAGGCGGCGACGCTCCGCTCACCGCTCTCGGCCGCGACCAGGCGCGCGCGGTCGGGCGCTCACTCGCCGAGCGGGGGTTCGACCTCTGCTTCACGAGCCCGGCCCGGCGCGCGCGGGAGACGGCGGCACTCGTGCTCGAACGGCGGGACGTGGCGCAAGCCGACCTCCCGGATCTCGCCGACATCGAGTTCGGCGCGTTCTCCGGGAAGCCGCTGCACGCGTACCGGTCCTGGATCGCCGCGCATGACCCGGCCGAGGCGCCGCCCGGGGGCGAGAGCCGCGTCGACACGCTGCGCCGCTTCTGCCGCGCCTACCGCGCGCTGCTCGGGCGGGTGGAGGCGCACCTGCTCGTCGTCGCCCACGGGCTCACCCTCAGCGCGCTCACGGACGATCCGCCGCAACCTGCCGTGGCCGGCGTCCCGTACGGCTCTTCGCTGGAGCTGACCCGGGTCGAGCTCGCGGCGGCGGTGGCGCGGCTCGAGCGGTGGTGCGAGGCTCCCGCATGGTGATCGGCGGCAAGGCAGAGGGGCTGATCCGGCTGCGGGAGCTCGAGCTCCCGGTGCCGCCGTTCGTCGCGGTTCCCGTCGGCGAGGAGGTCGACGAGGCGGCCGTCGCCGCGCTGGGCGAGCCGCTCGCGGTGCGCTCGTCGGCCGTCGGGGAGGACGCCGCGGACCGGAGCGCAGCGGGCCAGTACGAGACCGTGCTCGGAGTCACGCAGGCGACCCTGCGGGACGCGGTCGCGCACGTCCGCTCGTCCACCGCGCGCGCGCAGGCCTACGGCGCCGGCGGGGACGTGGCCGTCGTCGTCCAGCGGCAGGTTCCGGCGACGCGGGCGGGCGTCGCCTTCTCCCGCGACCCGGTCTCCGGGGACGACTCGGTGCTGATCGAATGCGCCCTCGGCGGCGGCGAGGCGGTCGTCTCGGGCGAAGTCACGCCCGACCGCTACCGCGTCGAAGACGAGCGCGTGCATGCGCGCGCGACTGGGGCGATCCGCACCCTGCGCGACGACGAGGCGCGCGAGGTGGCCGGCTTGGTGCGGCGCGCGGAGGCCGGCTTCGGGATGCCGGTCGACGTCGAGTTCTGCTTCGAAGGGCGAACGCTCTGGCTCGTCCAGTGCCGTCCAGTCACGACCCTATGAGCGAGCCGCGCACCTGGCTGCCCGATCCATCCCACTACCCGGAGCAGATGACGCCGCTCTCGGCGACGGTCTGGTTCGAGGCGCTCGGGCTCGGGCTGCACGAGGCGGCACACGAGCTGGGCGCGCCGTTCGGCGGCTTCCGCACCCGCATCGAGCTCGGCTGGGCGTACGAGGGCGAGCTCGAGCCGGAGTGGGAGGACGATCCCGGCCGGCTCCGGGCGGCGGCGCTCGACGTCGCGCGGCGCTGGGACGAAGAGCTGCTCCCCCGCGTGCGGGAGATCACCGCCGAGCTGGAGCGGATGCGGCCCGAGCTGCCGCCGCCGCCGGAGGCCGTCGCGCTCCTCGACCGGCTCTGGGAGCTCGTCCGCGAGCAGTGGACGATCCACTTCCTCGTCGTGCTGCCGGCGCAGATCGCCGCAGAGCTCCTCCACGACGCCTGGGTCGAGCGCTTCGGCGCAGGCCAGCCGCTCGCCGCCTATCGGCTGCTCGAGGGGATGGACAGCCCGGCCGACTCGGCGGTCTGGGAGCTGGCCGGGAGCGCGCAGCGCGAAGGCGTGGACGACATCCTGCGGGACTTCGAGCCCGAGCAGGCGCTTGCGCGCCTCCGCGGGAGCAGGCCGGGCCGGCGCTTCCTGCGCGAGCTCGACGGCTACCTCGAGCGCTACGGCGGCCGGTCGCGCTGGCACGAGCTCTCCCTCCCCCGCGAGGCGGAGCTTCCGGTCCTCACGCTCGAGGCGCTGCGGCTCGTGCTCGAATCGGAGCAGCCGCCGGCCCGCCGGGAACCGCCCGCCCCACCGCCGGAGCTCGCTGAGCTACACGCCGTCGTGCGACGGGCATATGCGCTGAAGGAGCTGCACTCCTACGAGATCGACTATCCGGGGCTGCTCGCGACGCGCGAGACCCTCCGCGCCTTCGGGCTGCGCCTCGCAGGCGAAGGCCTTCTCGACGACGCCGACGACGTCTGGCTGCTCGAGCGCGCCCAGCTCCGGCAGGCGCTGACCGAGCCGCTCGATCTTCGCTCCCTCGTCGCCCGCCGTCGGGCCGAGCTCGAGCGTGGACGTGTCGAGGGCGCACGCCCGTATCTCGGCGACCCACCGGAGGCCCGCGAGCGGCACGTCGCGCTCGAGAAGTTCTACGGCTCGGGCGGCGGCGAGCTGACGGGCGCGGGCGCGTCGCCGGGCGTGGCCGAAGGAGTCGCCCGCGTGGTGGGCGGCCACGAGGATTTCAGCCGCGTCCAGACCGGCGACATCCTCGTGACCACGACCACCACGCCGGCGTGGACCCCGCTCTTCCCCTCGCTCGCGGGCCTCGTGACCGAGACGGGCGGGATCCTGAGCCACGCCGCCGTCGTCGCGCGCGAGTACGGCCTCCCCGCCGTCGTCGGCGCGGCCGGAGCGACGACCGCGATCGGCGACGGGACGCGCGTCCGGATCGACGGAACGGCCGGAACGATCACGGTTCTCCCGGTCTCGCGCTAGGACGTGCTCGCGGGAGCCTCTGCGTCCCGACCTTCGAGCGGCGAGAGGATGCGCACCGCCAGGGCGGGCGAGCAACCCTGTTGAACGAGCTCGATCACCTGGTGGAGGTCGTAGCGTTCGTCCCGCGCCACGCGGGCGGCGAGCGACCGTGGGAACCCGCACTGCTCGAGCTCGAGCTGCCGCCAGTTCACCAGCTCCAGCCCGCCTCGGCGCTTCGGCATCTCGGCCCCGTCAGGAGGGGCGCCGCATCTGGTGCCGCGCCCCCTCCTCTCTCGAAACGGGTTCGGCTCGGCTCACGACCGGTGCTTGATGAGCTTGCCCTTGGGCGAGATCACGTACCACTTGCCGCCGTTGAGGCTGAGGTTCTCGCCGTTGGCCTGCCCGGCGGCCGAATCGGCGGCATAGGTGTAGAGCGGCCACCTGCTGTACGTCACGACCTTCCCGCCGGCCGGGTCCTTGTCCAGGCCGAGCAGCTTGGTCTTGGCGGGGCGGGCCGCCTTCGGCTTGCCCGAGCCCTTCCACTTCAGCGGGGGCCAGTAGGCCGCGCACTGGCCGGTGCACGTGACGTGCCGGCGCGCGTCCTTCATGAAGACGTAGAGGGTCCGCCCCTTCGCGTTCACGAGGACGACGCCGAGGCCCGAGATCTTGCGCGTCTTCACGGCCGCCGCGCTCGTCGTGTGCTGCGCGCCGGCGACGCCGCCCGTCGGCATCGACGACGCCGACGAGCCGCCGCAGCCCGCAGCGACGAACCCGAGTACCGCGAGCAGCGCAACCGCGAGCAGGCGAGCCTCGGATCGGCTGGATGTTCCGCGCAGGGTCGTCACATTCATCTCCTCCTTCGATCGGCGTTCGTACTGTCAATCGCGGTGAACCGGCAGTCGGATTGGGCTGCGAGCTCAGGCTGTGCTATAGTGAACCGTATGGTTCAGTATTCCCAACCCGTCGACCGCGCCTTCGCAGCCCTCGCCGACCCGACCCGCCGCGCCGTCCTCGAGCGGCTCGGCAGCGGCAGCGCGACCATCAGCGAGCTCGCCGAGCCCTTCGGCATGTCGCTGACCGGGATGAAGAAGCACGTCCGGCTGCTCGAGGACGCTGAGCTCGTCACGACGGAGAAGGTCGGCCGGGTACGCAGGTGCATGCTCGCGCCTTACGCGTTCGAGGGCATAAGCATGTGGCTGCAGCGGCTCGACCGCTTCGCCCAGGTAGTCGAACGAACGAAAGGAGCCCGATGAGCCCGACGAAGGACAAACAGGGATTCACCGCCGAGGAGAAGGCCGCGATGCGCGCCCGCGCGAAGGAGCTGAAGGCCGCGGAGGAGGGCGAGAGCGCGATCCGCGCAGCGCTCGGCAAGATGACGCCGGACGACCGCGCCCTCGGCGAGCGGGTTCACGCCATCGTCCAGGAGACCGCTCCCGACCTCGTGCCGAAGACGTGGTACGGCATGCCGGCCTACGCGAACAAGGAGGGCAAGGTCATCTGCTACTTCAAGAACGCCGGCAAGTTCAAGATGCGCTACTCGGAGCTCGGCTTCAACGACGCCGCGAACCTCGACGAGGGCTCGATGTGGCCGATCGTCTACGCGCTCACGAAGCTGACCAAGGCGGACGAAGCCCGGATCGCAAAGCTCGTCGAGCAGGCGGTGAGCTGATGAACGAGACCACGGTCACCACCCCCAACGAGCTCGAGATCCGGGTCGAGCGGGTCTTCGACGCGCCGCGTGCGCACGTCTTCTCGGTCTGGACGGATCCCGCGCTGATCCCGGAATGGTGGGGAGAGAGCACGGTCGTCGAGGAGATGGACGTCCGCCCCGGCGGCAGGTGGCGCTTCAACACCGGGTACGGCGTCGTCGAGGGCGAGTTCCGCGAGGTCGAGGCGCCGGAGCGGCTCGTGCAGACGTTCCAGAACCATCTGCAGACGCTCGAGTTCGAGGAGCTCGAGGGCGAGCGGACGAAGCTGACGCAGACGATGCGCTTCGCCACGACCGAGGAACGCGACACGACGATGCAGTACGGCGTCGAGGAGGGAGCGAAGGGCGGCTTCGTACGCGTCGACGCGGTGCTGCAGAAGCTCGCGGCGCGAAAGTAGGCCAGAAACGCCAAAGCCCGCGAACCGCTTGCGCAGTTCCCGGGCTTTGACGCTGCGTAATCTCGCACACCGCGACGGGCTCGTCAAGGGGGACCGTTCGATGAGTTTCGCGGCGTGCGAGGGTCGTAGCTGCAACACACCACGAGGAGGAACGAGATGTCCACCGCGACGTCCAAGCTCAACATCAGCAAGGTCGGCCGGGTCTGCGTGACCGTCGCCGACACCGACCGGGCGATCGACTTCTACACGGGCAAGCTCGGCTTCGAGAAGGTCGTCGACGAGCCGATGGGCGAAGGCATGCGCTGGGTCGAGGTCGCGATCTCCGGAGCGGAGACGACGATCGCGCTCGCGCCGCCGCCGCCCGGCCAGGACGCCGGAGGCAGCCAGACCGGGATCATCCTCGACACGAGCGACGTGGACGGAGCGCACGCCGCGTTGAAGGAAGCCGGCATCGACGTCGACGACGAGGTCACCCGCTACGGGGGGCCGGTGCCGCCGATGTTCTGGCTCCGCGACCCGGACGGCAACTCGCTCATCGTCGTCCAGCCGTCGCGCTGAGCACGACCTTCGATCTCCGGACGGTCGACATCCTGGCGCGCCTCCGTCTCCGCACGGGGGCGCGCCTCGTTCGCGCGCCGCGCGAGCTGTGGGAGCTGCTCGACCTGTGCGGCCTACGAGAGTCGGTCGGGCAACCCGAAGAGCGGGAAGAGGCGCTGCGTGTCGAGGAAGAAGGTCAGCTCGACGATTCGCCCGTCTGAGACGTCGGGGACGATCAACGCCCACGGGTCGTAGCCGCCGCTCTCGGCCGGCTTGTACTGGCCCCAGGCAGGCATCCCGTTCGCGAGTCCCACCGCCACCAGCTTCGACCCCTTGCAGCCGATGCCCGGGCCGAACCACCACATGAAGATGTTGTCCCGTCCCTCGAGCCAGAGGCTGTACGGCGGCATCGACTGGACCGCATCCTCGTGCAGGAGATCGGTCAGGCGGTCGATGTCGTAGGCCTCGAACGCGTCGACGTACCGGTCGAGCAGCGCCCGCGTCTCGTCGTCGAGCTCGGCCGGCGCTCCGACGTCGGCCTTCGCCAGCGTCGCCCGGGCGCGCTGCAGCGCGCTGTTGATCGAGGCGACGCTCGTCTCGAGCAGCTCGGCTGCCTCGCTCGCCTGCCACTTCAGGACCTCGCACAGGATGAGAGCCGCCCGCTGCTTCGGCGGCAGGTGCTGGAGCGCCGCGACGAACGCGAGGCGCAGCGAGTCGCGCTGCTCCGCGAGCTCGTCCGGCGTCGGGAGCGGAGTGATCCAGGTCACCTCCGGCAGCTCGGCGAGATTCTCGAACAGCGGCTCCTGCGCCGGCCCGAGATCCATCGGCCTAGCCCGGCGCTCCCGGCCCGAAAGCGAGTCGAAGCAGACGTTCGTCGCGATCCGGTACAGCCAGGACTTGAGCGCCGCGCGGCCTTCGAACCGGTCGAGAGACCGCCAGGCGCGCAGCATCGTCTCCTGCACCGCGTCCTCGGCGTCGAAGGCCGAGCCGAGCATGCGGTAGCAGTAACCGGTCAGCTCGCGCCGGTGCTGCTCGAGCGCGTCTGCCGTGGCGGACTGGGCGGTGGCCACGGCAGACATCCTAGAAAAAGTCTCGCGCTCCGCTCCGGCTACTCGACCTCTAGGCCCAGCCAGGCAGCGAGGTCCTCGATCTCCTTGCGCACCCCTGCTGCGACGGACCGGCTGAACGGCACGTCTTCGTGGATCGCGTTCACCCTCAGCACCGAGGCCTTGCGATCGGCGAGCGCGTCGAGCTTCCCCACGAGCCTGTCGCCGTGCAGGATCGGCAGCGCGAAGTAGCCCCAGCGGCGCTTCGCGGCCGGCTTGTACATCTCGAGCGTGTACTCGAACTCGAAGAGCTCCTCGGTCCGGACCCGATCGTGGATGAGCCGGTCGAACGGCGACAGCAGCGCGGTCCTCCCCTTGAAGCCGCCGCCGAGGTGGCGCGGGTCGACGCGCCACTCACCCTTGACACCCTCGACGACGGCAGGCTCGCCGGCGTCGCCGACGTGGGTCGGCTCCATCGGCATCGCCCGCGCCTGCGCCCGCGCGATACCGAGCGCGGCCAGCCGGCGCTCGTCCTTGACCCGCTCCGCTTCCTCGATCGACGGGATCTCGGCGTCCGGCGGATAGACGCGTTCCGGCAGATCCCAGAGCCGCTCGCGCCCGACGCGACCCGCGATCGCCACCTGACCGCGCGCCTGCATGAACTCGAGCATCTGCGTGACGTTGCGGTTGTTCGTCCAGCCGCTCGAAGCCCACGGCACGACGCACGTGTCCGGGATGTTGCGGGAAGCGAGCGGCCCCGAGCGCTTCAGCAGCCGGAGGATGTCCCGTCGGAACCTGTCGTTGTCGCGCAGCCAGGAGCGGGTCGATTCATGGCCGCGGCGCCCGTCCGCGCCGGCGAGGTAGAGGCCGACGTCGCTCATCGGCCGGATGAGCGCGTTGAACTCGAAGAGCGTGCGCTCCTGCTCGAGCTCCCGTGTCAGCTGCTCCGGCCGGTACGACGAGCCGAGGCGGCTCCAGGCCACGAGGTCGGCGTTCGGCGCCACGGCCGCAGTCGGGTCGACCTGCAGCAGCGTCAGCCGCTCCACGACCGGGAGCAGGTCCGTCGGGCGCGGAGCGTCGAGCAGCTGGGCGCGGACGGCGATCCGGCGCGCCTCCCTCTTCGTCAGCCGGTGCACGGTCGAGAGGCTAGGCAATCGATTCGAGCGTGTGTTCTACTCGCCGCCATGCCCCTCGACGAGGGACGCATCCCGTTCCGCGGCTACGAGACGTGGTACCGCTCGCTCGGCGACGGGCCTGGCCTGCCGCTCCTCTGCCTCCACGGCGGCCCGGGATCGACGCATGTCGGACTCACGGTGCTCGACCCCCTCGCCGACGAGCGGCGCGTCGTCCTGTACGACCAGCTCGGGTCGGGCAACTCGTCGAAGCCGTCCGACCCCTCGCTCTGGACGGTCGATCTCTTCCTCGCGGAGCTCGCGACCGTCCGTGAGGCGCTCGGGCTCGACCGCATGCACCTGCTGGGGCACTCCTGGGGCGGGATGCTCGCGCAGGAGTACGCGCTGACGCAGCCCGAGGGCCTCGCCAGCCTCGTCCTCTCCTCGACGCTCTCGAGCTCCCTGCTCTGGCGCGAGGAGTCGCTCCGCCTGCGTGCCGACCTGCCGGCCGGGATCCGGGGGCCGCTGGACGCGCACGAGGCCGCGGGCACGACCGACGACCCCGAATACGAGCGCGCGGTCTTCGAGTTCCTCCACCGGCACCTCTGCCGCCTCGACCCGTGGCCGCCCATCGTCGAGGAGATGGTGCGCTCGACGAATCTCGAGGTCTACAACACGATGTGGGGACCGAGCGAGGCGCACCCGACCGGAGTCCTCGCCGGCTGGGACGTGACGCCGCGGCTCGGCGAGATCCGCGTCCCGGCGCTCGTCCTCTGCGGACGCTACGACGAGGCGACGCCGCACCAGGCCGAGACGATCGCGGCGGCGCTGCCGGACGCCGAGCTCGTCGTCTTCGAGGAGAGCGCCCACCTCGCGCCCGTCGAAGAGACCGAGCGCTACCTGGCCACGGTCCGCAGCTTTCTCGCGCGCGTCGAGTCGAGCGCGATTTAAGAAAGCCGTAATGGCTCGCTAACCCGGCTGCAAGCCGCGCGGCCGATTCTTCAAACCGTCGAAGCCCTCACGTCGAAAGGAGTGGTGATGCGCACGAAGAGATGGGTCGCGGCGGCAGTCGTCGCAGCGGCACTCGCCGCCGTGCCGGTCGCGACCGCCGGGATGATGCACCCGACGCTCGGCGCACGCCTGTCGGGCATGGGCGAGCACGGGATCGTCAACCTCCGGGCGCACGCGACGGGACACCGGCTCTGCTGGACGTTCCAGCTGCACGTGATGCACCCACTCGGGGCGACCGTCCGCGACGCGCACGGGATGGTGGTTGTCCGCCTCGGCCACATGTACCGTGCAAAGGGCTGCGCGATGGTGCCGAAGAAGTCCCTCGCCCTGATCGAGTCGAGGCCCGGCCGTTTCCGGGTCTGGGTCGCCACGAAGGCCCACCCCGGCGAGCTGCGCGGGAAGCTGTTCGCGGGCATGGCGCACATGTGATGGACCCGCCGCCGGTCACCGAGGGGCAGGAGCCCCAACCCGAGGACCAGCCGCGCCGCTACGGACGGAGGCTCTTCCTCGCCACCGTCGTCGGCGGCGTCTCGTCGCTCTACTGGGGCAAGGCCGCGTGGGATCACGTCACCGGCGTCGTCACCCCCGTCGCGGACGCCGTCGCCCCGATCTTCCCGAGCGGGGGTTGGCGCATCTACACGATCTCGGGCCACATGCCGGTCTTCGACGCCGCCACGTGGAGGCTGCGGATCGGCGGCCTCGTCGAGCAGCCCGTCTCGCTCACCTACGACGAGCTGCGCTCGCTGCCGCGCGCCGAGCAGGTCTCGACGTTCCACTGCGTGACCGGCTGGTCGGTCGAGAACGTCCACTGGGGCGGCGTCCGGATCGGTGACGTCCTCGCCCGCGCGAAGCCGCACGCCGCCGGCCACGCACTGCGGTTCACCTCGATGGAGGTGCCCTACGTCGACTTCCTGACGCTCCGCCAGGCGGAGCTCCACGACGTGATGCTCGCGTACGAGATGGACGGCAAGCCGCTCCCCCGCGAGCACGGCGCGCCGGTACGGCTGATCATCCCGGAGATGTACGGCTACAAGAACGTGAAGTGGCTGCAGGGCATCGACGTCGTCGATCAGGCGGGGCAGGGCTACTGGGAAGGCCTCGGCTACGACAAGGACGCCTGGGTCGGCCGGTCGAACGGGTACTGAGGTGAGAGCCGGCTACATCAGGCGCTTCTCACGGGTGGAGCGGCTGCTGCACTGGGTGAACGCGGCCGGCTTCTTCTTCCTGCTCGTGACCGGGTTGATCCTCTACGTGCCCAGGCTGTCGATGCTCGTCTCCCGGAGGCAGACGATCCAGGGCCTGCACTTCTGGGCAGGCGTCGGCTGGCTTTGCGCGCTCGCCGCCGTCATCGCGCTCGGCGGACGCCGCCTGCTCGCCACCGCACGCGAGCTCGACGCGTTCGACCGCGACGACCTGCGCTGGCTCCGCGGGCGCAAGACCCCGCAGGGACGGTTCAACGCGGGCCAGAAGATCAACGCGATCCTCACGGCGGCCTTCACGATCCTCTTCGGCGTGTCCGGTCTCCTGCTCTGGTTCGGCGAGGAGGACACGCGCCTCCGCTTCGCGAGCACCGTGATCCTCCACGACGGGCTGATGTATGTCTCGCTCGTGCTCGTCGTCGGTCACCTCTATCTCACGTTGATCCACCCGGCCACGCGCCACGCGCTGCGCGGGATGACGCTCGGGAACGTCCGCGTCGAGTGGGCCATGCGACACCACGCGAAGTGGGAGCCCGAGGACGTCCACGTCGACCGGCCGCTCGCACGACGGAGCTGATGGCGACCGTCCTCGTCGTCGACGACGAGCCCATCGTCCGGGACGTCGTCGTCCGTTACCTCGAGCGGGACGGCTTCCGCACCCTGACGGCGTCGGACGGGGAGGCCGCGCGGGCGCTGATCGAAGAGCGCGAGCCGAGCCTCGTCGTGCTCGACGTGATGCTCCCCGGGACGGACGGGCTGTCGCTCTGCCGCTGGATCCGTGGCCGCTCGAGCCTGCCGGTGATCCTCCTCACGGCCCGCGGCGAGGAGGCCGACCGCATCGTCGGCCTCGAGCTCGGCGCCGACGACTACGTCACGAAGCCGTTCTCCCCCCGCGAGCTCGCCGCCCGCGTGCGCACGGTGCTCCGCCGCAGCAACGGCGGCTCGCCGGCGCGCGAGCGGATCTCGTTCGGCGACATCGAGCTCGACGGCGCCAGTCACGAGGCCCGCCGGGCGGGCGCCGTCGTCCAGCTCACGGCGAAGGAGTTCGAGCTGCTCTGGGTCCTCGCCTCGCATCCCCGCCACGTCTTCTCCCGCGATCAGCTGATGGCCCGCGTGTGGGGCTACGAGGCGGCCGTCGACACCGGCACGGTCACCGTCCACGTCCGGCGCCTGCGGGAGAAGATCGAGGCCGATGCGAGCCGGCCGCGCCACCTGCACACCGTCTGGGGCGTCGGCTACCGGTTGGATCCATGATTCAGCTCGCCCTCGCCGTCGCCGCCGGCAGCCTCGCCTCGGGGCTCGTCCTCGCCTTCCTCCTGCGGCGCGCGCCCACGGTCTCGGCGCAGCTCGCGGGTCTCGCCCTGATCGCCGTGTGCGTGCCGCTCGCCGCCGTGCTCCTGTCGGGCTGGGTGATGTTCCACATGGGCGCGGACATGAAGATCCTCGCCGTCGCCGCGGGCTCTGCGACCGCAGCCGTGTTCGCGGCCCTCGTGCTCGCCCGCTCGATCAGCGCGTCGTTGCGCCGCGTCGGCGCCGCGTCCCACGCGCTCGCCGGCGGCGAGCTGTCGGCGCGGGCGCCGGCCGGCGGCGCCAGGGAGATCGCAGAGCTCTCGGCCTCCTTCAACGCGATGGCGGCCGGGCTCGAGCAGCTCTTCGACGCCCGCCGCGAGCTCGTCGCCTGGGCCAGCCACGACCTCCGCGCGCCGATCGCGTCGCTGCAGGCGATGCTCGAGGCGATCGAGGACGGGCTCGTGTCGGCGGAGGACTACCTGCCGACGCTGCGCGAGCAGGTGCGAACGCTCTCGATGCTCGTCGACGACCTGTTCGAGCTGGCGCGGATCGACGCGGGCGCGCTCACGCTGGAGCTGCGCCGCACGCCTGTCGCTCCGCTCGTCGCCTCCGCGCTGAGGCTCCTCCGGCCCGAGGCGGAGGCGCGCGGAGTGGCGCTGAGCGCCGACGTCGGCGACGAGGTGGAGGCGCGGCTCGCACCCGACAAGTTCGAGCGCGTCCTCTTCAACCTCGTGACGAACGCGTTGCGCCACACGCCCACGGACGGATCGGTGGCGGTGCGGGTGGAGCAGCGCGACTCCGAGCTGCTCCTCCGCGTCGAGGACAGCGGCGAGGGACTGCCGGTGGAGGCGCCGGCGAGGATGTTCGAGCGCTTCTGGCGGGCCGACCGGGCGAGGAGCGGCAGCGGAGCCGGGCTCGGACTGGCGATCGCCCGCGGCCTCGTCGAGGCGCACGGCGGCAGGATCTGGGCCGAGAACCGCCCGCAGGGCGGCGCCTGCGTCTCGTTCACGCTGCCGGCCGGGTAGCGGCCGGCGGCTAGGCCGGCGTGGCGGTGGATGCCTCGGCCGTGAGCAGCTCGACGACCTCGGCGCGGGTCGAGACGCCGAGCTTGCGCTCGACGGAGCCGAGATGGCGGCGCACGGTCACGGGTGCGACCCCGAGCTCGTCGGCGATCTCCGACGTGCTGGCCGCGCGCAACAGCAGCTCGACGACCTCCCACTCCCGTGTGGTCAGCGCCACCCGGCCCTTGCCCGAGAGGACGACCGAACGCCGGTGCTCGCGCGTCCGCAGCTCCTCGAGCAGGCGCGACACGAACCTCCGCGGCACTGCCGGCTCGCCGCGCAGAGCGCCGCGAACGACGTGTGGGAGACGCGCGGGATCGAGGCTGCTGGTGAGATAGCCGCTCGCACCGGCCCGCACGGCGGCCATGAACTCCTCCTCGTCGAGCTTGCTCGTGAGGAGGATGACCGCGGCCGAGGGCACCCGCGACGCGATCTCGTTCACCAGCTTCAGGCTCTGCGACGAAGGGTCGAGGCCGAGGAGGCAGACGTCGGGATGGTCACGCACCGCAGCATCCACCGCCGACTCGGCGTCGGCCGCCTCGGTGCAACGTGCCTCGGGCTCGAGCGCCAGTCGCAACCCGACGCGGGTCGGCAGCCGCTCCGCCGCGATGAGCACGTGCGCGCGCCTCGTCGGAGCCGTCGTGCTCACAGCGTGGCGACCTCGACTGATGCTCCGACTACGATTGGCGCATGAAGGTTCTCATCGCCGACGACCACCGGCTGATCGTCGAAGGAGTGAAGCGCGCGCTCGAGGAGGCGCCTGACTTCGAGGTGGTCGGCGAGTGCAACTCCGGCTCGCAGGTGCTGCCGATGGTCGGGCGCACGAATCCCGACATCGTCCTGCTCGACCTGCGCATGCCCGGCGCCGACGGGCTCGCGTGCCTGAGCCGCATCAGGAAGCAGTACCCCGAGGTGAAGGTCGTCGTCCTCTCGGTCTCGACCGACGAGAACGTGATCCAGACGGTGCTCAAGCGCGGCGCGAGCGCCTTCATCGTCAAGAGCATCAACCCGATCGACCTGCCTTCCGCGCTTCGCCAGGCAGTCGACGGAACCGTCTACAGCGCGATCGGCCTGCCGGATCCCGGCGAGAGCGCCGCGCGCGCCGCCGGCCTGACCGAGCGCGAGACCGCGATCCTCGCCGCTCTCGCGCGTGGCCTCTCCAACGAGGCCATCGGCAAGGAGCTGTGGGTGGCGGAACAGACGGTCAAGTTCCACCTCACGAACATCTATCGCAAGCTCGGCGTGTCGAATCGCACCGAGGCCGCGCGCCTCGCGTACCAGAACGGGCTCGTCGAGAGCCCGATCGACGACCGCTGAGCCGGAGCTCGTTCCCTTCCCGCCTGTGAACGCGGAGGGGGTGCGGGACGTCGCCCGCACCCCCTCCAGGGTCTTTGTCACCCCGTCACCGGCGGGGTGAAGATGCCCCTGACGCCGATGCGCTTGTTGCCGCAGCTCGGGCTGGTCAGCGGGGTGAAGGTCATGATGCCCTTCTTCTTCATCTTCACGACCTTCTTGATGACGCCCTTGCTGTTCGAGCGCTTGGTCGTGACGTTGAGCTTCGGGCCCTTGATCCGGACGCGGATCCCGGAGGCCGCCTTGCCGTGCCGGGTCAGGTGGATCGTGACCGTGGTCTTGCGGCCGACGATCAGGTGACCCGGCGTGATGCGGCTGACCGCGACGCAGAAGATCACCACGTGCGGAGCGACCACCACCACACTGGCGCTGGCGGTGTTGTTGGCCAGGGTGGTCTCGGGCCGGTCGCCCATGACCACGACCGTGTTGGTGATCGTGCCCGGGGCGCTGGGCGTGGTGACCAGGGTGATCGTGACCGTCGCCTTCGCCGCCATCGGCCCGATGTCGCAGGTCAGCGTCGTACCGCCGAGGGTGCAGGTGCCCTGCGTCGAGCTCGCCGAGACGAACGTGTTCCCGCCCGGGATCGGGTCGGAGACCTTGACGCCCGTGTCGTTGTCCGGGCCGTTGTTGGTGACCACCATCGTCCAGGTGATGTTCCCGAGCCCTTCCTGCCGGGCCGGCGAACCGGACTTGGTGATCGCCAGGTCGACGTGGAAGGCGCACGACTCCTCGGCCGAGGCCGGCGGTGGGCTCGAGCCGTTGCCGACCGTCAGCGTCGCAGTGTTGTCGTAGGTGCCGCACTCGGTCTGAGAGGTCAGTGCCGTGATGTGCACCTTGTAGTCCGCGCCCGCAGCCAGCGTCGTCGCGGAGGGGGCCAGCGAGAGCGTCTGGCTTCCCGCGGCACCGGAGAGCACGAACTGGGACGGGGTGCCCACCGAGTTGTCGATCACCCAGGTCACGCCTGAGCCCGAACCGGCCGGCAGCGGATCGCTCAGCTTCAAGCCGGTAGCCGCACCCGTGCCGGAGTTCTTGATCTCGACCGTGAACCCGATCTTGTCCCCCGCGTTCACCGGCGAGGAGTGATCGGCCGTCTTGGTGATCGACACCGAACTGATGCCCACCGGCTCGTCGGCACAGCCGGCCGCAGCCTTGTTGTTGTTCGAGTCGCCGCCGTAGTTGGCGACCCAGTAGTACGTGATCGGCTTCGTGGCGGTGAAACCCGTCGAGGTCGTGTACGTGCCGTTGCCCGACACGCTCGCCGTCTCCTCGTGGAGAGGCGTCCCCGAGCAGGTGCTGTTGTCGTACAGGTCGAAGGTGATCGTCCCGGTGGGGTCGAAGCCACCGGACAACTTGGCCGAGTCCTGCAGGAGATTGCCGATCGAACCCGAGCTCGGAGACGGCGTGGTATTGATCGACGGCGACGCCTTGATCGAGGTGACCGACTCGTCGACGCCGTTGTCGACCGCGCCGTTGTTCAGCGAGTCGCCCAGGTACTCGGCACTCCAGGTGTAGGTGCCGACCAGCGTCAGATCGACACTGGACGGGGCGTCGTAGGTGCCGTCGCCGTTGAAGGCCACCGGTGAGCCCACCTTCGTCTTGGTGCCGTTCGGGTCGGTGATCGAGAACTGGATCATCCCGCCCGGGTTGTCGCCACCCGAGATCGTGGCCGTATCCGACGTCGAGTCGGTACCGACCACTCCAGTCCCTGTCACCGACGCCTTGGTCGAGATCGTCGGCGACGCCTTGATCGAGGTGACCGACTCGTTCGTGCCGTCGTCGATCGCCTTACTGTTGAGCGAGTCGCCCGAGTAGGAAGCACTCCAGGTGTAGGTGCCGACCAGGGTCAGATCCACGCTCGAGGGAGCGTCGTACGTGCCGTCGCCGTTGACCGTGACCGGCGAGCCGACATCCGTCGTGTGACCGTTCGGGTCGGTGATCGAGAACTGGATCGTCCCGCCCGGGTTGTCGCCGCCCGAGACCGTCGCGGTGTCAGAGGTCGAGTCGGTGCCGACCACACCGGTCCCTGTCACCGACGCCTTGGTCGAGATCGTCGGCGACGCCTTGATCGAGGTGACCGACTCGTTCGTGCCGTCGTCGACGGCCTTGTTGTTGAGCGAGTCGCCCGAGTAGGAGGCACTCCAGGTGTAGGTCCCGACTAGTGCCAGATCCACGCTCGAGGGAGCGTCGTAGGTGCCGTCGCCGTTGACCGTGACCGGCGAACCGACATCCGTCGTGTGACCGTTCGGGTCGGTGATCGAGAACTGAATCGTCCCGCCCGGGTTGACGCCGCCCGACACCGTCGCGGTGTCAGAGGTCGAGTCCGTGCCGACCACACCCTTCCCCGTCACCGACGCCTTCGTCGAGATCGAGGGGCTGGCCTTGCCGGTCGTGACCGACTCGTTGTCGCCGTTGTCGACCGCTTTGTTGTTCAGCGAGTCGCCCGAGTAGGAAGCACTCCACGTGTAGGTCCCGACCAGGGCCAGCGACACGCTCGAGGGAGCGTCGTACGTGCCGTCGCCGTTGACCGTGACCGGCGAGCCGACATCCGTCTTGTGGCCGTTCGGATCGGTGATCGAGAACTGAATCGTCCCGCCCGGGTTGACGCCACCCGACACCGTCGCCGTATCCGACGTCGAATCGGTGCCGACCACTCCCTTCCCGGTCACCGACGCCTGCGTCGAGATCGACGGAGACGCCTTGATGACCGTGAAGCACTCGCTGTCGCTGTTCGTGTGAGACCCGGACAGGTAGTGGTGGTCGTTCGGACCCGGCGTGAACTCGACGCGCCAGCAGTACGTTCCGATGCTGCTCGTCGTCGCACCGCTCACGTTGTTCGAGCTCGCCTGGCCGTTCGCGTCCAGGGGCACGGCCGAGCCGATCTGCGTGCCGTTCGCCGAGCAGTCGCCCTTGTTGGCGGTGACCTCGGCCGGCGAGCAGAGGAAGAACTTGACCGATCCGATTCCAGGCGCCGCCTGGGTTCCGACCGTCGCCTCGTCGTGCTGTGTCGCGCCCGGCAGGTTCGAGGAGCCTCCCGGCGTCGCCGTCGTGACGATCGGCGGCGGGACGCAGGTGGAGTCCGGCGCGACGCTCAACGGCGCCATGTAGCCCTTGAGGTTGCCGTTGCTCGTCTGACCGGTGATGGAGCGCAGGTACACGCTGGCCGCTGAGGGACCGGGACAGCTGGGTGCGATCCCGGTGAGCGTGGTGATGTCGAGCGCAACCTCGAAGAAACCACCGGCCGGCTGCGTGGTGTGGTTGAGCGGATCGGACATCGACGCGGTGTTGATCGCTGCAGTAACGCCGGCGGCCGCGCTCGAGCTCGTGCAGGTCTGCCCGTAGTCCGACTGCGAGGTGAAAGTGCAGGCGCTGTCGAAGGCCGGCGCGGACGAGCCCTGCGAGGAGATGTAGAAGACCGAGCCGCCGCTGCCGCGCTTCGGTTGCGGCGTGCCGTTGGCGGACACGTTGGCGCCGGAGTTGTCGACCTCGATCGCGTAGCCCTGCGTGCCCGAGGTCGAGGTCCGCTCCCAGGCGACGAATACGTAGAAGTCGCCGCCGACGACCCGACTCGTGGCATACGCCTGGGCGAAGTTGGTCTTGTCCGGCGTACTGCCCGTGGACGTCCAGGTGCTGGGATCGCCGCCGTCCTTGCCCGCGGTGCTGTACGTGCCGCCCTGGGTCGTCGACTGCACGCCGATGCCCGGCGTGTTCCAGTCGTCCTGAGGATTGGCGCAGGTGTGTTGCGTCATGTCGCCGTCGATCTCGAAGTTGCCCGGCGTCGGACATGACGGCGCCGCCCCGGAGGCGGCGACGAAGAAGACCCCGAACGCGACAGCGACGATCAGTGTCGCCCCCACCGCCAAGAACCGGTTCTTCCCCCTGCGAAAACTCCTGAATGCGCTCATGTGCTGCTTCGCTCCCCTCGCTTTGCGGGCAGGAGCACGCTCCTCGCCCAGCCTGTTGGCCTGCATGAGGAGTGGTAGATCCAGCCGTATTCCGGCGAGCCCTTCGATGGGCTAGTTCGCTGCCCTCCGTAGGCCCAGACCCGTTCAGAACGCCTGAACGGAGCGTCCCCGACCCGCCCGATGGGCTAGTCGGAGCAGTCCTTACGGGCTGGGCACCGCTTCAACTGGCGGTCGCCGGTTCTCCTTAGGACCGGCGTCCCTCGAACGAGGGAGGGCCGTCACGGAGGGAGCAGCCGATTTCTCCACTGCGCAAGCGGCTCCCTCTCCCATGACCCTCCGCCTCCTCCTCGTCACAGCAGCCGTCGCAGCCGTCGCTCTCGGCGGCGCGGCCCGCGCCCTCGCCTGCGGCAACAGCGGCGGCTACTCGTACGCGGGCATGGGGGCCGCGACGCACGCCTACGGAGTCTCCGCGATCATCACGCCCCTCGACGCCTTCGACATCTTCAACGGCCACGTGGCCGGCTGGGTCGGCGTCGGCGGCCCGGGTCAGGGCCCGGGCGGCACGAACGAGTGGCTCCAGGTCGGCTACAGCGGATTCGCCGGCATCACCGGCAGCGACATCTACTACGAGCTGGCCCTGCCGGGCCGCTACCCGACGTATCACCAGGTCGACGCCAACCTCCCCGTCGGCACCATCTCCAAGGTGACGGTGCTCGAGATACGGAATCGCCCCGACTGGTGGCGCGTGTGGGTCAACCACAAGGCGGTCTCGCCCCCGATCCGACTGCCCGAGAGCCACGACGCCTGGAGCCCGATCGCGACGGCCGAGAGCTGGGACGGCGGGACCGGCGGCGTGTGCAACACGTTCCTCTACCGCTTCCGCCACGTCTCCATCGCCCGCTCCCCCGGCGGCGGTTGGCATCAGATGACGACCGGCTACCCGATCCGCAGCGCCGTGACGAAGCTGCGGCGCGCCCGCGGCTCCTCGGGATTCTTCGCGGCGGAAGGCCGTCCGGCCTTCCAGTTCCTCTCCGCTACTTCTTGATCCAGATCGGCGTGCCGAGAGGCGCGAGCGTCTTGAGGTGCCTCGCCGTGGTGTTCGAGACGCGCACGCATCCGTGCGAGACGGCCTGGCCGAGCAGCTGCGGAAGACTGGTGCCGTGGATGCCGACGACGCCTCCTCCCGGCCACTCGGTCAGCTTCGAGTAGGCGCTGGTCTCGACCGCGAAGACGCCGAGGAACGGGTCGTGGTACGGCACGAACCGGGCCGCGACGAAGAAATGGCCGACCGGGGTCTCCCTGCCGGGCGCGCCGATCGCGACCTTCCCGTGCCACTTGTGCTTGCCGAACCGGTAGATGTCGATCGTCCGCGTGCCGAGGTTGACCACGATCTGGCTGTGGGTCGGCCGGAGCGAGACGGTGTCGGCCGGGATCCAGCCGTACGTCCCGTTCGGGCGCATCGGGATGCTGACGCGGTACCAGACCTTGCCGTCGGAGCCG
>DATCYP010000011.1:0-2625 GCA_036526375.1 Gaiellaceae bacterium
CGTTGGCAGATAGCGTTCCGCCGCAATGAGCACAGCGACCCTTCACACGAACCACGGCGCCATCGAGCTCGAGCTGCACGACGGCGACGCACCGAAGACCGTCGAGAACTTCCGCAAGCTCGCCGCGGACGGCTTCTACGAGGGCGTCATCTTCCACCGCGTGATCCCCGACTTCATGATCCAGGGCGGCGATCCGACCGGGACCGGCACGGGCGGCCCCGGCTACCAGTTCGAGGACGAGTTCAACGACCACCCGGTCGCGCGCGGTGCGCTCGCAATGGCGAACGCCGGCCCGAACACGAACGGCAGCCAGTTCTTCATCGTGACCGCCGATGCGTGCCCGTGGCTCGACGGCAAGCACACCGTCTTCGGTCGGGTCACGAACGGCATGGACGTCGTCGACACGATCTCGCAGGTGCGGACTGAGGCAGGCGACCGTCCGAGCGAGGACGTCGTCATCGAGCGCGTCGATCTCTGAGCGCGGCCGCGAGCGGCAGTCCGTACCAGAGCAGCGCCACCACTCCGAACAGCGAGGCGGCGGCCGCGATCGCCGCTTCGAGCGAGAGCACATAGTCCATCACGAGCAGCACGACCGCCTCGAGCGAGACGGCGGAAGCCAGGATCCCGGCGATCGACAGGCGGTTCCCTATGCGGACCATGTGCTCCTTGTCGCCGTGACGGAAGCGAAGCCGGTGGTAGGAGCTCGGTGCGGTCAGGAGGGCGACCGACACGGCCGTCGCGAGGAATGCGACCACGAACACATCCCGCTGGAACACGGTGACCCGCGACCAGCCCTTGGCGAACGGGACAGCGAGGAGAAAGGCGAGCAGGACGGTGACGCCCGGCAGAACGACCCGCAGCTCGTTCAGCAGCTCGATCAGCTCGCGGTCCGCCCGCTCCTTCGGCGTTTCGTCCCGTTGCCGTCCCTCTTCCGCCACGGGCCAGACGCTACTGCTTCACATTCAAGGGAGGAGGGGAGGTCTGCCGATGCAGTCCCCGAACGAGGCTTACATCGCGCTTTCAGATCGCTTAGACCCAACTCATCGATGCTTGCTCTGATGCTCCGGTGCCCGGCGTAACGCGACGCCTTCTGCTCGCCGTCCTGGCGACGCTCGCGTCGGCCGTAGCCGCCTCTCCGGCCGCCGCGGCCGGGCACACAACCCGCACGGTTCGCACGACGAGCGCGAACACCGGCATCGTCGACATCTACACCACGCTCGGCTACGAGCACGGGGCCGCAGCTGCCGGTACGGGGATGCTCATCTCGCGCAACGGCGAGGTTCTCACGAACAACCACGTCATTCGCGAGGCGACGAAGTTCAAGGTCGTCGACGTCACGACCCATCGCTCGTACAACGCCACAGTCGTCGGCTACTCGGTGTCGCATGACATCGCCGTGCTGCAGCTGGCGAATGCCTCGCATCTGCAGACGATCAAGCTCGGCGGCTACGTGAAGCTGCACGTCGGGCAGCCGGTCGTCGCGCGCGGGAATGCGCAGGGCCGCGGCGGAGCACCGAAGGCGGCGCCCGGACGGGTCGTCGCGCTGCACCGGAAGATCGTCGCGAGGGACATCACCGGCGATTCCGAGACGCTGCGCAACGTGATCGCGACGAACACCGCGGTCGAGCCCGGCGACTCGGGCGGACCGCTCGAGGACGTGCACAATCGCGCGATCGGAATGGTCACGGCCGGATCGACCGTCGGCGCGGCTCGGGGCTTCGCAATTCCGATCAGACAGGCGCTGCTCTACGCGCGAACGATCATGAAGGGGAAGTCGAGCGCGGCGATCCACGTCGGGCCGACCGCATTCCTCGGCGTCGTCCTCAAGGACGTCTCGGGCGGCACCAAGGTCCAGCAGGTGCTGCCGAACCTCCCGGCCGACGCCGCGGGCCTCGTCGCGGGCGACGTCATCACCTCCCTGAACGGCGCGCCGATCGCGTCGATGGCGGACATGCGCCAGGCCCTCCTCTCGCTCGCGGTCGGGACGGCTGTCTCGATCGGCTGGAACGACACGGCCGGGACGGCCCAGACCGGCACCATCACGCCGGCGAGCGGCCCGCCTCTGTAGCGCGCTCGCCGACGCGCTCGTCACGATCGAGCGCATGAAGACAGAAACGCGGGACGTGGCGGTGATCGGCGGAGGCGCCGCGGGTCTCAGCGCCGCGCTCGTCCTCGGTCGCGCGAGGCGCCGGGTGGTCGTGATCGACTCCGGGAATCCGCGCAACGCTCCTGCCGCTCACATGCACGGGTATCTCTCCCGGGACGGGCTGTCGCCCGCCGACCTGCTCCGGCTGGGAAGAGAGGAGGCGAGCGGCTACGGCGTCGAGCTCGTCCCCGGCCGGGTCGTCTCCGTCGAGCCGGGGTTCTCGGTTCGGCTCGCCGACGGCTCGACCGTGAACGCACGACGGCTCCTCCTCGCAACCGGCGCGATCGACGCCCTGCCGGAGCTTCCCGGCGCGTCGGAGCGGTGGGGCCGGGACTTCCTCCACTGTCCCTACTGTCATGGCTGGGAAGTGCGAGACCAGCGGCTCGGCGTCCTCTCGACCGGGCCGGACTCGGTCGAGCATGCCCATCTCGTCCGGCAGTGGACGGACGACCTTCTGTTCTTCCCGCACACTCACGACC
>DATCYP010000012.1:0-8067 GCA_036526375.1 Gaiellaceae bacterium
GTCGTGGCCCTGGTAGCGCTTCGCGATCGAGACGACCAGGCGAAGGTTGGAGTTGATCATCTTCTCCTTCGCAGCGAGATCCCCGCGCTCGATGCGCTTCGCGAGCGCAACCTCGTCCGCGGCCGTGAGCAGCTTGTGGCGCCCCGCGGCGTCCATGAAGAGCTGCAGCGGGTCGAGCGTGCCCGTGACCGGCGCAGTGGCGACCGGGCGGGTCTCCTCGGGCGTCTCGTCGCGCACGACGACGTCGCGCTCCTCGAGCGCGGCGCGCAGGCCGGTGACGTCGTCCTCGGTCAGCTCGTGCTCGTCGGCGAGAGCCTGGATGTCCTTCTCCTCGACGAAACCGCGCTCGGCGGCCTCCTCGAGCAGGCGCTCGACAGGCGAGAGATCGTGCAGGTGAATCGTGTCGCTCAGTGTGTTGTTCCTTTCGCTCGTTGGTGGGCTGCCGGTTCTTGGCGCCCCGGCGGCGATACACGGCTACTCCGCGCGGCGCCGCCACCCATCCGAGTTATAGAACGGCGTTACACCGAAGTCCATTCCCAAACCCGGTGTTTTTCTATTTCCGAACAAACTCTCATTTCCTGCTCACGCGGCGCCTCCTTTGCACACGTCTTCCCGGACTCGGGCTCATTAGGCCCTAGACCGGCGCCGGCACGGAGCGGCGGGCCGCGCCGGTCGCTTGCGCCGCCTCGGCGACCGCAGCGGCTACGGCCGGCGCGACCGAGCGGTTGAACACGCTCGGGATCACGTAGTCCGCCGCGAGCTCGCCGTCCGTGATCGCGGCGGCGATCGCCCGGGCGGCGGCGACCTCCATCTCCGAGTCGATCGTCCGCGCGCGGACGTCGAGCGCGCCGCGGAACACGCCCGGGAACGCGAGGACGTTGTTGATCTGGTTCGGATAGTCGCTTCGGCCGGTGGCGATCACCTCGGCGAGGCCCTCGATCGCCTCCGGATCGACCTCGGGATCCGGGTTCGCCATCGCGAAGACGATCGCGCGCGGCGCCATCCGGCCTACTCCCTCGACGCTGATCGCGCCGGGGACCGAGACGCCGATGAAGACGTCGATCCCTGCCAGCAGCTCGTCGGCGGTTCCCTGGAGATTCTCGGGGTTCGTCTGCTCGGCGTACTCCCGCTTCGCAGGGTTCAATCCCTTGCGGCCGCGGTAGAGGGCGCCGCCCTCGTCGCACCCGACGATCCACCGTGCACCGGCCGACTGGAGGATCCTCGTCACCGCGATCCCCGCCGCGCCGCAGCCGGTGGTGAGGATCCGGACGTCCTCGAGCCGCTTGTCCACGACGCGCAGCGCGTTGAGGAGCGCGGCCAGCACGACGATCGCCGTCCCGTGCTGATCGTCGTGGAAGACGGGAATCTCCAGCCTCTCGCGGAGCTGTCGCTCGACCTCGAAGCAGCGGGGCGCGGAGATGTCCTCGAGGTTGATGCCGCCGAAGGCCGGCGCGATCGCCTCGACGATGCGGACGATCTCGTCCGGATCCTTGGTGGCGAGGCAGATCGGGAACGCGTCGACGTCGGCGAACTCCTTGAACAGCACCGCCTTTCCCTCCATCACGGGCATGGCCGCCTCCGGGCCGATGTCGCCGAGCCCGAGCACCGCGGTCCCGTCGCTCACGATGGCGACGCAGTTGCGCTTGATGGTGAGGTTCCAGACCTTCTCCGGATCCTCCGCGATCGCGTGGGAGACGCGGGCCACTCCGGGCGTGTAGACCATGGAGAGGTCGTCGCGCGTCTTGAGCGGCAGACGCGGGCGTACCTCGAGCTTGCCGCCGAGGTGCGCCAGGAAGACCCGGTCGGATACGTGCAGGACGTCGACGCCTTCGACCGACCGAACGGCCGCGACGATCGCGTCGAGATGCTGCTCGTCGTCGGCGAGGACGTTGACGTCGCGGATCTTGGTCGACCCTTCGACGCGGACGAGGTCGATCGCGCCCAGCAGGCCGCCGGCCTCGCCGATCGCGGCGGCGAGCCGGGCGAAGGCACCGGGGTGGTTCTCGATGCGGACGCGAATCGCTGCGCTGAACGACGCCGACGGATGCACAGCCGCAGGCTACGCCCCCCTTCCCGGCCCGGCATCCGCATTCACTACGGGTTCGCGACCGGGGTTCTCCGGAGCGCCCGACCGCCCCGCGACGCCGGGGTCGGCTCGCGGGACGGTCGGATCTCCGAGCAGCGTCTACGGATAGATGCCGCGGATGGTCGTGGCGTTCGCGACGCGCTGCACCGCCAGCCCGTAGGCGGCCAGCCGCAGCGGCAGCTCACGCTGTTCGTGCATCTGCCAGGTCTCCTCGAAGGCTCGGGTGATGATCGCGTCGAGCCGCGAGTCGACCTCCTGCTCCGACCAGAAGTACTGCTGCAGGCCCTGCACCCACTCGAAGTACGAGACCACGACCCCGCCGGCGTTGGCGAGGATGTCGGGGAGGACGAGGATGCCCTTCTCCTCGAGGATCTCGTCGGCCTCGGGGGTGACCGGGCCGTTCGCGCCCTCGCAGATGATCGAGGCCCTGATGCGGTCCGCGTTCTCCGCCGTGATCACCTGCTCGAGCGCGCACGGAGCGAGCAGGTCGCAGTCGAGCTCGAGCAGCTCGGCCGCGCCGATCTCCTCCGCGCCCGGGAAGCCGCGGAGCGTGCCGTGCTCCCGCTTCCACGCGAACGCCGCCGGGATGTCGATGCCCTTCTCGTTGTGGAGGGCGACGGCCGAGTCGGAGATGCCGATCACCTTCGCGCCCCGCTCGTGCAGGAACACCGCGAGGTAGCTGCCGACGTTGCCGAAGCCCTGGACGACGCTCACGAGGCCGTCGAAGCTCCGGTCGAGCTTCTTTAGCAACTCGCGCACCGTGAAGAACGCGCCCCGGGAGGTCGCCTCCTCGCGGCCGAGCGAGCCGCCGATGTCGAGCGGCTTGCCGGTCACGACGCCGAGCACGGGATGGCCCTTGTTCATCGAGTACGTGTCGAAGAGCCACGCCATGGTCTCGCCGCTCGTGTTCACGTCGGGGGCGGGAATGTCGGTCGCGGGACCGATCTCGTTCACGATCTCGCTGGCGAAGCGGCGGGTCATCCGCTCGAGCTCGCCCTTCGACATCGACTTCGGATCGCAGGCGATGCCGCCCTTCGCGCCGCCGAACGGGATTCCCGTCAAGGCGCACTTCCAGGTCATCCACATCGCCAGCGCCCGCACCTCGTCGAGGGTGACGTCGGGGTGGTAGCGGATGCCGCCCTTCGACGGCCCGCGTGCCACGTTGTGCTGCACGCGATAGCCCTCGAAGACCTCCAGCCGCCCGTCGTCCATCCGCGTGGGGATGGAGACCACGACCCCCTTCTTGCAGCGCTCGAGCACGCGCACGAGCGACTCGTCGAGCCCGATCACGTCGGCGACGCGACGCAGCTGCGTGCGTGCGACGTCGTACGGGTTCTCCTTCAGATGCGACTCCCGTGTGACGGTGGCCACAGTTCCTCCTTTCGGCTCCTTCATTCGAGTACGTGGATATTCCGCTCGGCGCACATGCGCTTGAGCACGGGGGGCCAGACACTGACGCTCACCTCGCCCAGATGGGCCTTGCGGAGGAGCAGCATCATCGTCCGCGACTGTCCGATCCCGGCTCCGATCGAGAGCGGGATCTCGTCGCGCATGATCGCCTGGTGGTACGGCAGCTCCAGGAAGTCGAGCTGCCCCGAGAGCTCCAGCTGGCGGACGAGCGACTCCTTCGTCACCCGGATGCCGCCGGACATGAGCTCGTGCCGCCGCTGCGTGACGGGGTTCCAGACGAGGATGTCGCCGTTGAGGCCGTGCATCGGCCGTCCGTCCGCCGAGCGCGTCTCGGCCGACCAGTCGTCGTAGTCGGCCGCGCGCAGCTCGTGCGGCAGCCCGTCGGCGAGCGGCCAGCCGATCCCGTAGATGAAGACCGCGGGATGCTCCTGCAGGATCGCCGTCTCGCGCTGCTTGCGCGGCAGGTCAGGGTGCGCGGCGAGGATGTCCTCGGCGTGGATGAACTCGAGCTCCGCCGGCAGCGGCGGATACGCCTCGCCGAGCACCGGGAAGCGCTCGTGCAGGAGAGCCTCCGCCTCCCTGAGCACCTTCCAGATCGAGCGGACCGTGGCCGTCAGGTACTCCAGCGTCCGGTCCTGCGGCCTGATCGTCTGCTCCCAGTCCCACTGGTCCACGTAGGCGCTGTGGTCGTGGTCGAGGAAGTAGTCCTTGCGGACGGCGCGCATGTCGGTGAGCAGTCCCTCGCCGGCCCGCATCCCGAACTGGCGTAGCGCGAGCCGCTTCCATTTCGTCGCCGCCTGCACGACCTCCGCCTCGATCGGGTTCTGCCCGCGGTCGTTGGCGATGTGGAAGGCGACGGGAGTGCGCGAGCCGTCGCGGTCCAGGTAGTCGTTCACTCCGCTCTCGCGGTCGAGGATCAGCGGCACCTGCACCTGCGTGAGGTTCAACTCCTCGCAGAGCCCGTCCTCGATCAGCCGCTTCGCGGCGTAGAGGCCGCGCATCGTCGCTCTCGGGTCGAGCAGCGGCGCGTAGTCGTCGGGCAGGACGTGCTCGAGCTCGCAGTAGTCGCCGATGCCCGGGCCGGCGAGGTCTGCTTCCTTCAGTGAAGACGCCATGGGGTCTCCTTTCCGGAGACAGCGTCATCCCGCCGGCGCGGAGACGCATCCGCGGCGACGCGGGTAGTCGCCTCAGCGATTCTCCGGATGCGGGGGAGTCAGGAAGCGGCGCGCGCGGCTGCGAACTGCTCGACGGCGAAGTCGAGGTCGGAGACGGTGTGGGCGGCCGACATCTGCGTCCGGATCCGGGCCGTGCCCCGTGGGACGACCGGGAAGGAGAAGCTCACCGCGTAGACGCCGAGCTCGACGAGCCGGGCCGAGAAGGCGGCAGCGGTCACCTCGTCGCCGATCATCACCGGCACGATCGGGTGCTCGCCGGGGAGGACGTCGAAGCCGAGCTCGGTCATCCGCCCGCGGAAGTGGGTGGTGTTCTCGCGCAGACGGTCGCGCAGCTCGCCCGAGGCCTCGATCAGCTCGAGCGCGCGGATGCTGGCCCCGACCACGGGCGGGGCGACGCTGTTCGAGAACAGGTACGGACGCGAGCGCTGGCGCAGGAGATCGACGATCTCGCGCCGGCCGGAGACATAGCCGCCGCTCGCGCCGCCGATTGCCTTGCCGAGCGTGCCGGTGAGGACGTCGACGCGCTCGACGACGTCGTGGTGCTCGGGCGTGCCGCGGCCGCCGGGGCCGACGACGCCGACCGCGTGCGAGTCGTCGACCATCACGAGCGCGTCGTGGCGCTCGGCCAGCTCGCAGATCCGGTCGAGCTGCGCGAGGTAGCCGTCCATCGAGAAGACACCGTCCGTCGCGATCAACCGGTGGCGGGCGCCGGCCGCCTCCTCGAGGCGCGCCTCGAGCTCGTCCATGTCGCCGTTCGCGTAGCGCAGCCGGCGCGCCTTGCAGAGACGGATCCCGTCGATGATCGAGGCATGGTTGAGCTGGTCGGAGATGACGGCGTCCTCCTCGCCGAGCACGGCCTCGAACAGGCCGCCGTTCGCGTCGAAGCACGAGCTGAAGAGGATCGTGTCGTCGGTGCCGAGGAACTCGGACAGACGCTCCTCGAGCTCGCGATGGAGAGCCTGGGTGCCGCAGATGAAGCGGACGGAAGCCATGCCGTAGCCCCAGCGGTCGAGCGCCTCGTGCGCCGCCTCGACGATCGCCGGGTGATTGGCGAGCCCGAGGTAGTTGTTCGCGCAGAGGTTGAGCAGCTCACCGCGCCCGGTCACGTCGACGTGGGCGCCCTGAGGGGTCGTGATCTCGAGCTCGGACTTGTAGAGCCCGGCCTCGCGCACCTCGGCGAGCGTCCCGACGAGATCGTCCCGCAACGTTCCGTACATCAGCCCTCCTCGAGTCGAGTCCAGTCGAGGATCACCTTGCCCGACTGCCCGGAGCGGGCGACGGCGAACGCATCCTCGAAGTCGCTGTACGAGAAGCGATGCGTGATCACCGGCGTGATGTCGAGCCCCGACTCGACCAGCACGGTCATCTGGTACCAGCTCTCGTACATCTCGCGCCCGTAGATCCCCTTCAGCGTGAGCATGTCGAAGATCACGGGATTCAGATCGAGCGTGACCTCGTCGGCGGGGATGCCGAGCAGCGCCACGCGCCCCCCGTGGGCCATCGCGTCGATCATGGTGCGCAGGGCCGCCGGGTTGCCCGACATCTCGAGCCCGATGTCGAAGCCTTCGGTCATGCCGAGCTCGCGCTGCACGTCACGAAGCTCTTGCTCTGTGGGATCGATCGCCACGGTCGCGCCCATCCGGCTCGCCAGCTCGAGCCGGTAGTGGTTCGGGTCGCTGACGACAACATGGCGCGCGCCCGCGTGACGCACGACGGCGGCCGCCATGCAGCCGATCGGGCCGGCGCCGGTGATCAGCACGTCCTCGCCGAGGACGGGGAACGTCAGGGCCGTGTGCACCGCGTTCCCGAACGGGTCGAAGATCGAGGCGACGTCCTCGTCGATCCCCGGCTTGTGATGCCAGAGATTCGTCATGGGAAGCGCGACGAGCTCGGCGAACGCGCCGGGCCGCTGCACGCCGAGGCCGATCGAGTGCGCGCAGAGGTGGCGTCTCCCCGCCATGCAGTTGCGGCACCGACCGCACACCACGTGACCCTCGCCGCTGACGAGATCCCCGACCTGGAAGTCGCTGACGTTCGAGCCACAGTCGACGATCTCGCCGACGAACTCGTGCCCGATCACCATCGGCACCGGAATCGTCCGCTGCGCCCACGGATCCCAGTCGTAGATGTGGAGGTCGGTGCCGCAGATCCCGGTCTTGTGCACCCGGATCAGCACGTCGTTGATCCCGATCTCGGGAACGGCGACGTCCTCGAGCCGCAGGCCTGCCGCCGCCTCCGACTTGACCAGCGCTTGCACGCGGTCACCCTAGACCGCACGCGAGAATCACGGTCCGGCGATCCGCGAACCCCCGGATGCGACGGTGCTGCGCGAGGAGCAAGGTCGGGGCGTGGACACAATGTGGACAGTCATCGTGATCGCGGCCGTCGTCACGATCCTGGCCGTGGCGCTCTGGGCGTTCGTCGTGGCGCCGATCTGGGTGCCGCGGCACACCGGGAAGCCGTAACGGCGTTGCGCGAAGGCGCTCTCGAGGCGCAGAATCGCTTCACGGTCGTGGAGAGGGCCAACGTCAACGCCGTCGTCGAGCCGGCTGCGCTCGACGACCTGATCGGCGCGCTTCGACGCCGGGGCTTCCGGGTGCTGGGACCGACCGTGCGCGACGGCGCGATCGTCTACGACGACCTCGCGAGCGCGGCCGAGCTGCCCGTCGGCTGGACCGACCGGCAGGAAGCCGGGACCTACCGGCTCGAACGCCGGGACGACGACGCGCGCTTCGGGTTCGCCGTGGGGCCGCATTCGTGGAAGCAGTTCCTGTTTCCAGCGCGTCTTCGGCTCTGGCGGGCGCACGCGAACGGCGGCGCGCCGGTCGTCGAGGAGGAGCCGCTCGACGAGACGCCGCTCGCCTTCATCGGCGTTCGCGCCTGCGAGCTGCGCGCGATCGCGATCCAGGACCGCGTCTTCACCGGCGGCAGGTTCGTCGACCGCGACTACGCGGCGCGGCGGCGCGGGATCTTCGTCGTGGCCGTCAACTGCGGCGAGCCCGCCGGGACGTGCTTCTGCGTCTCGATGGACGCCGGGCCGCGGGTGGAGCAGGGCTACGACCTCGCCCTGACCGAGGTGCTCGACGGCGGGCACCGGTTCCTCGTCGAGGCCGGGAGCCCCGCCGGGGAGGAGGTGCTGGCCGAGCTCTCGTCCCGGCCCGCCGAGGAGGCCGACCACGCGGCGGCCACGGCGGTCGTCGATTCCGCGGCGGACCGCATGGGACGGACGATGGAGAGCTTCGGCCTGCGGGACCTCCTCGCCGACAACCTCGAGCATCCGCGCTGGGACGACGTCGCCGAGCGGTGCCTCACCTGCGGCAACTGCACGATGGTCTGCCCGACCTGCTTCTGCTCGTCGGTCGAGGACACGACCGACCTCACCGGCGCCGAGACTGC
>DATCYP010000013.1:0-89557 GCA_036526375.1 Gaiellaceae bacterium
CCAGTGGGTCATCGTGTATGGACCTCGACGCTGGCTGTAGCCGAAGGGCGGCAGGTCGACTGCGAACACCCGATGACCGGCTCGCGCGATGAGCGGACCGACCTCGTGCCAGACCCAGGACGGCTCGGCGGCCCCGCCCAGGAGCACGACAGGAGAGCCGTGCTCGCCCCATCGGCGGTAGGCGAGCGTGGTCCGGTCGACTCGGACGAAGGGGCCACGATAGAGGGCACTTGCCGGCTGCTCCCTGCCGTTCGTCGCAAGGTCAAAGACAAGGGCTGCGAGCGTGATGAGTACGAGCAGAACGAGCAGGGCCAGCCCGAGCCGCCGACTCCAGCTGCGCAGCCTGCTTCGCGACGGCGTTCGGCTCGCGGTGCGGACGGCAGACGCGCTCACGTGATCGGGGTCGGAATCCATCCTCGAATCTCTGTCAATGCTGCCGACGGCATGTACTTCTGGCGCTCCTGCTGTTCGATGCCGCTGCAAAGCGGGCAAGACGGACTCGATGGCGCGGTCGCGCACGCATCACGAGCGCCTACACGCACGCGACGGGTATTTCAGTCCCGGGAGCATGGTGCGGAGACTCGGAAACTCGCCGGTCACTCCGTTCCTCGGCGGCGGCGCCGCCGTCCTCCTTCAAGTCGCGCATCCGCTCGTCGCCTGCGGCGTCGTCGAGCACTCGGGCTACGACCGAGACCTGTGGCGCCGCCTCACGCGGACGCTGCGCGCGCTCTACCTGATCACTTTCGGGGACCGTGCAGAGGCGGAACAGGCGGGTGCAGCCGTCCGCGCGGTACACGCTCGCGTCCACGGCCGGACGCCCACCCGACTCGGGCCATTTCCGGCGGGCACGAGCTACTCGGCCTCCGACCCCGAGCTGATGCTCTGGGTACACGCAACACTCGTCCATAGCTCGCTCGCCGCCTACGAACGCTTCGTCGAACCGCTGACGCCAGAGGAGCGGGAGCGCTATCACGACGAGATGAACCTCGTCGCCGTCCTCTTCGGAACGCCCGCCGGGATACTGCCTGCCAACTATCCGGAGTTTCGCGCCTACTTCGACGCCCGGATACGCAGCGAGACGATCACCGTGACCCCGCCCGCGCGCGAGGTCGCCGAAGTCATCCTCGCCGCGCCCTTGCCGACACCGTTGCGCCTCCTCGCGCCGGCCCACCGACTGGCCACCGCACGCATCCTTCCGGCGAGGCTGCGCGCCCAGTATGGGCTGCGCTGGACGAGCCTGCACGAGCGCGCGCTCCCACTCGCCGGCGCCACGGTCCGCTACGGCACCGCGCCCATTCTCACGGGAGCCAGCCGCCTGCGCGCCCTCACGCCACGGGTCGCCGCCTAGCCCGCGCGCGATCTGGGAGCCGCGGCGTCCGCCGTTCGCGACCAGGTAGCGCGCGGCCACCATGATCGCGTTGCGCTGGTGATGCCGGCGGCGGGTGTTGCGGTTCACTCGTCCTCGTCGAGCTCCTCGCATTCGAGGCAGACCCAGTCGCCCTCGTGCTCGTCGTCCGCGCTGAGCGCGGCGGGCACCATGGTCACGCCGCAGCGCGGGCAGATCGGCGGGCGGTCGTCCTCATCCACTCGGTGAGTATCCGGCCGGCGGTTGACAGCCGCGCCCGAGGGGACGGATGATTGCATCACGATGCACAGAAGGCTGTCTGCGCTCGCCCTGTCCGTTCTCGTCTCGGTGGTCGCGTCGCTTGCGCTTGCCCCGGCAGCGTTCGCGTACAACGGCGCGGCGGCCGCGGGCTACGCCGACACCTACTGGCAGTCCTATAACCCTGCCTGGCCCTCGTTCGCCAACAGCGGGGGCGATTGCACGAACTTCGTTTCGCAGGCCCTCTACGCCGGCGGCATCAGCATGCGGCCCTCGCCGACCTACAGCGGCAACGCCGCCTGGTACATGGTGAAGAAGAGGAGCCGCTGGTCGTACGCGGCCCCTTGGGTCAACGCACAAGACCAGAGCATCTTCCTGCTGCAGTACCTTCCCGGCGTCACCCAGGTCGCCTCCTACTACGGCCTCGCGCCCGGAGCGACCGCAGCCGACCACGCACAGCAGGGCGATGTCGTGCTCTACGACTGGAACAACGACGGCGTCTACGACCACGAGGCGATCGTCACTGCCAGCGACGCCACCAACCCCGACGGCAGCGCCAACTGGGACCTGGTCGACGCCCACACGAACAACCGCTACCACGCCTACTGGACACTCGCGCAATACAACGCGAACTGGGCGACGACCCGGATCGTCGTCCTCCACGTCTCGCCGACGGCCAGCTAGTCCTGCTCGTCGACCACGCGCGGTAAGGCGCTGCGTCGCGGCGCCAGACTGGCAATCGCCGCCGAATGCTCGCTAGGCTGCCTCGCCGCGTGGTTGCCGGTTCCGAAACGTCAGGGGTGGGTCATCGGATGCAGCGCGTGCTCGTGGCAGACGACAGCACCGAGTTCGCTGAGATGCTTCGCGCCACGCTCGAGGAGGCGGGCTTCGAGGTGGTCACCGCCTACTCCGGACCGGCTGCCCTGGCAGCGATAGGAAGCAACGAGGTCGACGCGGCCGTTCTCGACGTGCTGATGCCGGGCATCAGCGGCGATGCCGTAGCCGACCGACTGCACCGGCTCTACCCCGAACTGCCGATCGTGCTCATGACCGGCGACGCGGGCGCGCCGTTCATCGCAACGGCAGATGCACCGGTGCTCCGCAAGCCATTCCGCCACGAGGAACTCGTCGACACGATCCGCGGCTTGCTCGATCCGTGACCCGCGCGCCGCGTCCTCCTGGACTTGTCTCGGTCGGACGAGCCTCGCCGACTTGAGGCAAGCGGCGCGGGCCGCCCAGACGCTCAAAGCCCTCGCCACGGCCGGTGTTCTGGAGTGACCCCTGAACAGACGCCTGGCTAGCCGCGGATGCGGCCGGGGCGTAGCGGTCGTGCGTGGGTGCTGACCTTTTCGAGTGCGTGGGTGAGCGCTTTGATGTCGGTGTCGGTGAGGTGTTGGGAGAAGTGCTGTTGGATTCCGTCTCGGTGGTGGCGGCGGGCGCGCTCCAGCACCTCGCTGCCCTTGTCGGTGAGGACGATGCGGATCGTGCGGCGGTCGTTTTCGGGCCGGGCACGGCGGACGAGGTTCGCCTCTTCCATCCGGTCGACGACCCGGGTGAAACCGCTCTTGCTGTAGAGGATCCGGTCGGCGAGCTCGTTCATCGGGATGCCGTGCGGTGAGTCCTCGAGGTGGACGAGGACGTCGTACCAGCGTTGAGAGATGCCCACGGCCTCCTCCAGTTCGGCGTCGAGAACATCGAGGAGCGCCAGCGCGCTCTCGAAGAACAGGCGCCAGGCGTGCAGCCGCTCCGGCGAGGGACTTGACAGCGATCGTTCCCTCGTAGATAGTCCGCCCTGCAACTGTTTGCTCATAGATTGTTGCTGATCATACCAGCAACGAGAAGGGAGTACAGGCATGGTCGCCACCGCTCCGGAGCGAGGACGGCTCGGATACGTACTGCACGAAGACGAGGGAGAAGCGTTCTGGCTGCTCGGAATGCTGCAAACGATCAAGATCAGCCGCGAGGACACCGGCGGGGCGTACGGCCTGCTCGAGGTCGTCGTGCCAGAGGGCCTCGGCTCGCCCTGGCACGTCCATCCCGAGGAGGACGAATGGTTCTACGTCCTCGAGGGCGCACTCACCTTCTGGGTCGGCGACAGCCGCCTCTCCCTCAAGGCCGGTTCGTTCGCATTCGGCCCCAAGGGCGTGCCCCACACCTTCTATGCAGAGGCAGGCGGGGCAAGGGCGCTGGTCGGATTCGCACCGATGCAGTTCGAGGGGTTCCAACGAGAAGTCGGCGAGCCCGCCCTCGAACGCGTCCTGCCACCGCCGGCCAAGGGCCACCCGGACATGGCACGACTCGCCCCCGTCGCCGAGCGAAACGGGTTCGAGATCCTCGGCCCCCCAGGCCCGCCTCCCGGCCACTGACGAAGCAGCCTGATCATCCGGAGCGCCCGCTCGTGACAACGGGCGGGCGCCGGACATCGAGCCCCACCTGCCACTCCTCGTTAGCCCCCGCCGGCGGTCTTCAGGCCGAAGGCCTCGGCAGGAACGAATTCCTCAGCCGATGCGGATCAGCTTCTTGTTGACGAACTCATCCGCGCCGTAGCGGCCGAGCTCGCGGCCGAAACCGGAGCGCTTCGTGCCCCCGAAGGGCAGTTCCGCGCCATCTGCGCCCACGATGTTTACGTAGACCATGCCGGCGTCGATTCGGTCTGCCACCCGCTCGGCCTGCTCCGGGTCATTCGTCATCAGATAGGAGCCGAGTCCGAATGGAGTGTCGTTCGCGAGTGCAACCGCTTCGTCTTCCGACTGCACGCGATAGACCTGTGCGACCGGGCCGAACAACTCCTCATGGTAGGCGTCGTTCTCCGGCGTGATGTCGGTTAGCACCGTAGGCTCGAAGTAGTTGCCGTTGCGCCGGCCACCGGTGACGACCGTTGCGCCCTGCTCGACCGCGCGCCGGACCTGATCCTCCAGGCGCTCGGCCGCGACTTGCGAGGACAGCGGCCCGAGCTCCGTCCCGCGCTCGCGCGGGTCTCCAGGCTTCACGGCGGTGAGGGCGGCCGTGAACTTCTCGAGGAACGGCTCGTAGAGCTCGTCGATCACGATCATCCGCTTCGCGGCGTTGCACGACTGGCCCGCGTTGTCGATCCGAGCGGCGACGGCGTCCTCGACCGTCTTGTCGAGATCGTCGGTGCCGAGGAGGATGAACGGGTCGGAGCCACCGAGCTCGAGCACGACCTTCTTCAGATTCCGGCCCGCGATCTCGGCGACAGCTGCGCCCGCGCGCTCAGAACCGGTTACCGAGACGCCGCGGACGCGCGGGTCGGCGATCACCCACTCGATCTGCTCGTTCGTCGCGTAGATGTTGACGTACGCGCCGTCGGGGAAGCCGGCGTCGCTGAAGATCTGCGCCATTGCCTCGGCCGACTGCGGGCACTGGGGAGCATGCTTCAACAGGATCGTGTTGCCGATGATCAGGTTCGGCCCCGCGAAGCGGGCGACCTGGTAGTAGGGGAAGTTCCACGGCATGATCCCGAGCAGAACTCCTACCGAGCTACGACGGACGAGAGCAGAGCCATCACCGTCGAGGAGCTCGATCGGCTCATCTGCCATCAACGCTTCCGCGTTGTCCGCATAGAACTCGTAGATCGACGCGCAGAAGTCGACCTCGCCCCGGGCCTGTCCGGTCGGTTTGCCCATCTCGGTGACGATGATCTCGGCCAGCTCCTTCCGCCGTTCGGAATGGAGCTCGCCGACGCGCCGTACCAGGGCGGCGCGATCGGCGACAGTCGCGGCGCTCGACCATTCGCGGTGCGCCTGGTCGGCGCGCGAGATCGCGTTCCGCAACTCGTCGTCACTGATCGTCGGGTACTCCTTGACCGTCTCGCCGGTCGTAGGGTCGACAACTGCATAGATGCTCACTTCGCTCCTCCGTGGGTATGGTCGAGGCCGACTCTACGCATTACGCGGCATCCGTGGCGACTGGAGACTAGATCGCCGAAAACGGCCAGATCAAGCCGTTTGCGACGCAGCTTGTCGATCGCGCCTGGCCGTCTGCCACGAGTTGCCCACGCTGGCGGTTCCGCCACACCGGGCGCGGGGGTACTCCTGGCATGGACACTTGTGGCATGGATGCGGACGACCGCCCGCCGATCTGTGCGACTTGCGGCGTGACCATGGTGCCGGCCGCTCTCAGCGCACGCGAGGACGATAACGGCGGATGGGTCTGCCTCGAATGCGAAGAGCTCGATGAGTCCAGCGACTAGGCAGCGGCGATGGCGTTGACCTCGACGAGCAGTCCCGGGAAGGCCAAGCTCGTGACGCCGATCGAGGTCGAGGCGGGTGGCGCGGCGCTGTTCACGAACTCGTCCCGCACCCGCGCATAGGTGGGAAGCTGGCTGATGTCCGTCATGAACACGCCGACCTGAACAAGATTCTGGAAGCTCATCCCGGCCAGCTCGAGGACACGGCCCATGTTCGTGAACACCTGTCTCGTCTGCGCCTCGAAGTCGCCCTCCCCCACGAGCTCGCCGTTCTCGTCCAGTGCTATCTGGCCGGCCACGAACAGCAGCCGCTGCGCTTCGTCCACGCGGCAGCCTTGTGAATAGCCGAATTTCTCCTGCCAGCGCGCCGGGTTCAGATGCTCTTTCTTCATCAGGACTCCTTCCGGGTTAGCGAGCGCCAGAGAGCTGCAAGGAGGAGCCGCAGCCCGATCGGGCTCGACCCCTCGGACGACGGAGCAGGCTGCTGCAGCTCGGCGACCTCTGGGTGCTCGCTCGTGCTCGCGGCGAGCTTCCGTGAGATGCAAGCGGCGAACTGTTGTGTGAGTTGTTCGGCGACGGGTGCCACGATCGGTCGGCCGTACTGCGCGAGGGGGCCGCGAAGCGCTAGCTCGGTGACGATCGACACACGCGCCCCGCCGGGGACCTCTTCCACGGTCGACGTGATGGTCGCACGGGCGGTGCCGCGCCCTTTGGCTTCGCGCGCATCGACCGAGATCAGCGCCTGACGCTCCTCGGTCTTTTCGCGGCTCAGGTCGGCCAGGAATTGGAGCGAGATCGGCCCGAGGCGGACGCGTAGCCTCGCCTTCCAGGTATCGCCGTCGACGGCATCGACGAGTTCCGCACCGGGCATGCAGGGAAGCACGGTCGGCACGTCGTTGAGGAGAGTCCACGCCGCCTCGGGAGACGCCGACACGTCGAAGCGGTTCTCCAGCTGCATCTAGCTCGTGACCGTCGTCCTATCCCAGCCGGCATCGTCGTGCTTGCATGGGATCGCCGGATCCTGATGGTTCGTGGCCAGCCGTCCATCCTTGAGAAGGACGCAGTAGCCCTCGACGTGGGGATCGATGCCGAAATCGACGTTGCAGCGCGTGATGCCGACATGCTTGTAGCTTCGTCCGACCCGGACACATGCGACCCAGGTGTAGTTGAGCTGCTTTGCGTCTAGTTGCTTTGTCAGGAGCCGCTTCGCGAGCGCCGGCGACGCAGCTTTCAGCTCGGGCGCGGCGCGGTGGCTGCCTCCGCAGCCCGCAGCCAGCAGCGCGAGGGCGACGACGAGCAAGGCGACCCTCACGGTGTCAGCACCACCTTTGTCGCTTCGCGCGTGTCGAAGAGGCGGTATGCCTCGGCAGCGTCCGTGAGCGGCATCCGATGCGTGATGGTAGGCGTCGGGTCGAGCTCGCCGTGGGAGATCCTCTCGAGCAGCAGCTGACCGTCGGCCGTCGGGTCACCGATCGAGAAGCGCAGGGTCAGCTCCCGCTCGAACATGAGCCCGTTGTCGAGCGGGAAGTCGGGCTCGAAGTGGGCACCCACGACGGACACGGTGCCACGCCCGCGCGCGAGCCTCAGCGACGCGTCGAGCCCGCCGGGCGAGCCTGCGGCCTCGATCACGACGTCGGCGCCGAGCCCGTCCGTCGCCGAGGCCACCACATCCGCCGCATCCTCGGGAGCCGTGGTCTCCGCTCCGAGGCGCTCGGCGACCTCCCGTCGCGCAGGTACGCCGTCGACCGCGAGCAGCCGACCCGCGATACCGCGTGCACACAGGATCGCCATCAGTCCGACCGGACCGCAGCCGACGACAACGACGACGTCTCCTTCAGCGACGCCCCCACGGACGATCCCTGCCTGGGCGGTCGGGAGAATGTCGGCGACGAACACAGCCGCCTCGTCCGACACCTCGTCCGGCAGTTTGCGCAGCGCGCGGTCGGCGTGCGGGACGCGCACGAGCTCCGCCTGGCCGCCGTCCAGCCGTGGATAGACGCCCGAGTAACCGAACAGGGAGCGGCCGGCGCACTGCGTGACCCGCCCCGCGCGACACGAGGGACACGTCCCGTCCGAGATCATGCTGGCGTTGACCACGCGGTCGCCGGGCCGGAACGACGTCACCTCCGCCCCCACGTCGACGACTTCGCCGGCGAACTCGTGTCCGAGGATCGTCCCCATCTCGAAGCCGGGCGTGAGACCGTGAAACGGAAAGAGGTCAGCGCCGCAGATCGCCGTCGCGCGCACGGACACGATCGCGTCGCCGGGTTGGAGGATCTCCGGATCCGGGACCTCGTCGACTGCGAGCTTCCCCGGCTCATGGAGGACGACGGCCTTCATGCCGGCTGCTCGATCTCCACGAGATAGCCGTCCGGATCGACGCAGAAGAAGCGGCAGCCGCCCCAGGGCGGCTCGTACGGTTCCCCGAGAAATCGAACTCCGAGCTCAGCGAGTCGCGCGTGCTCGGCGTGCGCGTCGGTGATTTCGAGGACGAGGAGCGCGTTCGCCTTCCCGCGATCGGCCGGCGCCTCGAGATCGACACCCGGCCGGTCCTCGGCCGCGTGCCCCTGCTCCGCCAGCGATAGACGTGCCCCGGCGAGCGCGAGCGTGGCGTACGGCGGGTCTTCGTACACGGCCTCGACCTCGAACCCGAGTGCGTCGCGGTAGAAGGCGACCGACCGCTCGACGTCCGCGACCGCAAGGATGACCCCGGCGCGCGTCGCCATTAGTTGTGCGTGTGGCCGCCGTCTGCCACGAGCATCTGTCCCGTGACCCAACCCGCCTCCTCCGAGGCGAGGAATGCGACGGCAGGGGCGATGTCGGCCGCGACGGCCCGGCGCGGGATTGCCTGGAGCATCTGGACGAAGTCGAACGCTTCGGCGTGCTTCGACGCGAGGACGCCCTCGGTCTCGGTCAGGCCGGGCGCGACCGAGTTGACCGTGATTCCGTGCGGGCCGAGCTCGCGTGCGAGTGCCCGCGTGAACGCGAACACGCCGCCCTTGGACGCAACGTAGTGGGCGAGGTTCGGCGTGCCCGCGAGGACGACGTTCGAGGCGATGTTGACGATGCGGCCGTAGCCCTTCTCGCGCATCGCCTTCTGCGCGTAGTGGTTGGTGAGAAAGGTGCCGTCGAGGTTGACGGACATGATCCGTCGCCACTCTGTGAAGTCGATCTCGTCCCAGGGCGTGAACGGCACGATCGCGGCGACATTGACGAGCACGTCGAGCTTGCCGTGCTCGGCGACCGTCTCCTCGACGAGCCGCTTGACCTCGTCTTCCTGCGAGACGTCGACCTGCTTCGTTGTGCCTTCCTGGATGTCGGCGCCGACGACGGTCGCGCCCTCGGCGGCGAGCTTGGCCGCGACCGCCTTGCCGATCCCCTGCGCGGCGCCGGTGACGATTGCGACCCGGTTGTCGAGTTTGCCCATGTGCTCTCTGTCCTCCTAGACCTCGTAGTGCTCCGGTGCGTGCTTGTAGCCCTGCCACGCCTCCATGTCGTGCGAGAGGAAGATCTGCGCGCCGCGCTCCTCCGCGAGTTGCTTGACGCGTGCGATCGAGCGCACGCCGTCCACCGGGGTGTGGTGAAAGCCGGGCTGGATCCCCCGCTCCAGCGCGTCCGCCGTATACGCCACGTCCATGGCGAAGAGCAGCGGCCGTTCGCCGTCCACGAGGACGGAGCAGTGGCCGACCGTGTGGCCCGGCGTCTCGTAGAGCCAGAGCCCTTTCGCCAGCTCGGTGTCGCCGGAGAACGTCTCGATCGATGCGCCGTGGTAGTCCCATGACTTGTCCGAGTAGCCGAAGAACTCGAACGGCTCGTGGTTCCGCGCCTGCGAGACCTCCTTCTCGTGGATCAGGTGACGGACGTTCGTGCCGTCGAAGAGCCGGTTGCCGCCGACGTGGTCGATGTGAAGGTGCGAGTTGACGACCGCCGTCACGTCGCCGAGCCCGAAGCCGCAACGTTCCAGCTGGGCGGGGATCGTCTGATCCTCGGTCTGTTCCGGCAGCTCGAACGGGAGCACCGCGTTCATGTGTTCCATCCCGATCCCGGTGTCGAAGAGAAACAGGCCGTCGTCGTGCTCGACGAGGACGCTGTAGACAGGGATCCGCACCTGCGGTCCGGGCACGTTCCACATGAGCTGCGTGTGCTCGATGACGATCGAGCCGTTGTTCAGCAGCCAGACCTTCATCTCAGGCCTCCAGCGCCTTCCGCACCGCGACGAGCTTGCCGGCGCGTTGCGCGCGGAGCTCGTCGATCTGCTCGGACGTGTAGTCGTAGATGCCGCCGCCCGTCTTCATCCCGAGCCGGCCCTCGTCGATCTTCTCGCGGATCGTCGAGGAGACGTCGCCTGAGGTCGAGAGGTCCTTGTTCAGGTAGGAGCCGACGGCGTTGTAGATGTCGAGGCCGGCCATGTCCAGCAGCTCCATCGGGCCGATCACTGCGAGCTTGTAGCCGATTCCCCAGCGCACGTTCAGGTCGAGTCCCTCGGGGCTGATGATCCCGCGGTCGACGAGGTCGAGGCACTCGCGCAGGATCGCGTACAGGATCCGGTTCTCGACGAAGCCCGGCACCTCCCGCTCCTGCACGGGGTGGTAGCCGACCCGGCGGACGAGCTCGGCGGTCGTGTCGACGGTCTCCTGCGAGGTCTGCTCGCCGGGGATGACCTCGATCATCGGGATCAGGTGCGGCGGGTTGGACCAGTGCATGCCCACGACCCGTCCCGGGTGCTCACAGACCTCGGCGATCTTCGTGATCGGGATGCCCGACGTGTTGGAGGCGAGCACGGTGTCCGGGGCGACCGCTTGCTCGAACTGCTTGAACACCTCGTGCTTCAACTCCAGCTTCTCGGGCACGGCCTCGATCACGAACTCGGCGCCTTCGAGGGCGGCTCCGAGATCGTTCTCGAAGCGGAGGGAGCCGCCGTCTTCCTTGGCCGCGTCCAGCCGCTCGAGGACGCCGGCGGCGAGTTCCGCACCGCCTTTCGCGCGCTCGAGCGCCTCGGCGCTGACGTCGTAGAGCGCCGTCTCGATCCCGGTCCTTGCGAGCACGGCGCCCATGCCGGGGCCCATCGTCCCGGTGCCGATCACCGCTGCGCGTCTCACTGCTGCCACGTGCCCTCCTTTTTCAGGTCCTGGATGCGCCGCCAGACCCGCTCGGGCGTGAGCGGCAGCTCGTTCATGGGGACGCCCGCGTCGGCGAGTGCGTTGACGATTGCCGCGGGCACGGCCGCCAGCGCCCCTTCGCCGCAACCCTTGGCGCCGTATGGCCCCGGGCCGTCCTCGTTCTCGACGATCACGCACGTCATCTGGTCGGGCAGGTCTTCGAAGCTCGGCACGCGGTAGTCGAGCAGCGTGTCGTTCATGAGCAGCCCGTCCTCATAGACCATCTCCTCGAAGAGCGCGTTGCCGATCCCCTGCAGTGTCGCCCCTTCGTCCTGTCGCTCCACGAGCTGCGGGTTGATCGCCCGCCCGACGTCGGCCGCCGTCGCCGTGCGGAGCACGCGCACGAAGCCCGTCTCCGGATCGACCTGCACTTCCGCAGCGCCGACACATACCTCCCAGAACACGGGACCCTCCGCGTAGGAGCCGGTTCCGACCGGAGCCACCTCTCCCCTGCCGATCAGCTCGCCGCCGGCGAAGCCGAAGTGCTTGCGCATCAGGGCCAGGTAGTCGTCGGAGCCGATCTCGCTCGTGCCGGCGATCTGCTCGAGCTGGCCGCGGATGTCCGCTGCTGCGCGCTGGACCGCGAGCCCGGCGATGGTCGTCGAGCGGCTCGCGCCCGTCGAGCGGTCGTACGGCGTGAAGCGGGTGTCGGCGCCGCGGACGGTCACACGTTCGCTGTCGATCGAGAGCTCTTCGGCGGCGATCTGCGCGAACGCGGTGCGGGGCCCCTGCCCCATCTCGGTCGTGCCGACCAGAACGACGACGCGGCCGTCGGCCTCGAGACGGCAGACGGCGCTCGAGACCGGGTGCGCTCCTGCCGCCAGCAGGCCGACCGACACACCGCGGCCGGTCAGCGGCGCCTTCGGCTCGTCCCAGCGCACCGCAGCGGCGACCTTCTCGACGTCGCCGACCAGATCCGCGTCGAGCGGCTTGCCTCCGGCGCGGATCTCCTCCCCAGGCGTGCACAGGTGGCGACGGCGCAGCTCGAGCGGGTCGAGGTTGCAGCGACGGGCTACCTCGTCGACTTGGCTCTCTCCGATCCACTGCAGATGCGTCGCGCCGAAAGCGCGGTAGGAGCCGGATGGTGCGCGATTGGTGTAGACACAGGCAGCGTCGACCGAGTACGCCTCCCAGCGGTAGGGCCCGGGCGCAGCGTCGCCCGCCGTCGCCACGACGCGCGGGCCGTTGTCGGCGTAGGCGCCGGTGTCGAAGAGGCAGATGACCTCGCGGCCGAGCAGCCTCCCGTCCGCGGTCGCTGCCGTGCGCATGCGGCAGTGCATGTTGTGGCGACGTGTCGTCACCATTGATTCGCCGACGCGGTTCTGGATCTTGACGGGGCGGCCGGCCTTGCGGGCGAGGGCGACCGTGAGCGGTTCCATCTTCGTGTAGGACTTCGAGCCGAAGCCGCCGCCGAGGTAGGGCACCTGGATGCGGACGTTCGCCACGGGCAGGCCGAACAGGTCGGCGATCTCGGCGCGAACGAGAAATGGATGCTGGCAGTTGGCCCACAGCGTGATCTCGTCTCCTTCGACCTGGGCGATCACGGTGTGCGTCTCCATCGCGTACTGGTAGACGGCCGGGAACGTGTACTCGCCCTCGACGACGACGTCGGCGTGCGCGAACACCGCTTCCGGCTCGCCCTTGTCGAGGCGGTAGCGGTAACAGACGTTTCCCTCGCGCGGAGCGAGCTCGCCCAGGCCGTGGAACAGACCCGGGACGAGGTCGCGGTCGGTCACCAGCGGCGAGCCGGGCTCGACTGCCGCTTCGACGTCCGCGACGACCGGCAGGTCCTCGTAGTCGACGACGATCGCCTCGACTGCGGCGGCGGCGGCAGCCGGCGTCTCTGCGGCGACGGCGGCGACCTGTTCGCCATGGAACCGGACCTTGTCGATCGCAATGATCGGACGGTCTTTGATCGCGTGCCCGTAGTAGGGGTCGATGTCGTGCAGGTCGGCGCCGGTGAGCACGCAGACGACGCCCGGAATCTTCTCGGCGGACGAGACGTCGATCGCAGCGATGCGGCCGTGCGCGATCGGGCTCCGCAGCACGCGTCCATGGAGCATGCGCGGTACGAGCATGTCGCCGACGAATTGCGCCTCGCCGCGGAGCTTCTCGCGGGCGTCCCGGCGTGGCCGCGAGACGCCGACCTGCGCCCGGGTTGCCGGCTCTCGGACGACGGCGGTCATCCGACTCCGGCCAGGTCGGCGACGGCATCGATGATCCCGCGATACCCGGTGCAGCGGCAGAGGTTGCCGCTGAGGTTCTGCTTGATCGCGTCCTCGCTGCCGAGCTCGCCGGCTTTGAGCAGCGCGCTGACGGTCAGCAGCATCCCGGGTGTGCAGAAGCCGCATTGCAGGGCGGCGTGCCGGGTGAACGCCGCCTCGAGGCGCGCGAAATCCGCTTGCTCGGCGAGCCCCTCGATCGTCGTAATCTCGGAACCTGCCGCCTGGGCGACGAGGAGGCAGCAGGAGCTGACCGGCAGGCCGTCCACGAGGACGGTGCACGCGCCACAGACCTGGACGTCGCAGGAGCGCTTGGCGCCTGTGAGTCCGAGCGAGTCGCGGAGGAAGTCGAGTAGCAGTTCTTGCGGCTCGACGTCGCGTGCGATCTCGCGCCCGTTGACGCTAAGGCTGATCTCCACCCGGTCTTCCGCCCGCGCGCGCGACCTGCCGTTGCCAGGCCTCCCAGTACTCGGCCACAAACGCGTCCCGGTACTTGACCGGTTCCAGCTCGTGCGCGAGCGTGGTCGCGATCGGGCGCAGCTTGCCCAGTGTCGCGGCGATCGACTGCAGCTTCGCGGCTCGCTCGAGCGTAGCCGCAGTGAGCACCGCCCAGGGAAGGTCTTTCCCGACCGCGAGCACGCCGTGGTTTTCGAGCAGTAGCGCCCGCCGAGTGCCGAGTGCGACGGCGACGGCGTCGCCCTGCTCGTCGTCGACGATCAGATCGGGATCGGAGAACCGGCCGAGACCGTCGGCGAACAGGATCCCGTCGTGGGTCAGGATCTCGAGCTCGCTTCGCGTGGCTCCGAGGGCGGTCGCGTATGGAGGGTGTCCGTGGATGACGGCACCGACATCGGGACGGGCGCGATAGACGCCCTCGTGGAGCACGGTCTCGAGGTGCAGGGCCGCGTCGGTGTCTCCGAGCGGGACGACGTCTCCCGGTTCGACCTCTTGGAGGGCCACACCCTTTCGCTTGATCCAGACGACACCGTCGGAATCCCGTGCGCTGACGTGGCCCAGTGTCAGATCCGCGTAGCCCTCGAGAGCGATGATCCGGCAGGCCCAGGCGACCTGCTCGCGCAGGCTCTGCGCGACCGCGATCACTCCCTCCGCTCCGTGGGCGGGTACTCGGGGTGCGGAAAGCCGAACACCATCACGACGTCCTCGACCCCGGTGTTGGCGACGGCGTGCCAAACGCCGGCAGGGATGTGCAACGCATCGCCCGTCCGAAACGGCACGGCCTCGTCGTCCAGCCGCAGTTCGCCCGAGCCGGAGACGACGTAGGCGACCTCCTCGGCCTCGTGCCTGACTGGCGGGAGCACGGTTCCCGGGGTGAAGACCGAGTAACCGAGCGAGGCGGCGTTGTCCTCGACCCGTCCGGTCGTGACGAGCATCCGACTCCAGCTTCCCTGGGGGAGCTCGATCGGGTCCACGGCGTCGAGGTGGACGACGGCTACAGCGCCCACTCGCCGTCCTTGAGGATGTAGGTGCCGTCGTCGACGATCTGAAGCGTCGCGTTCAGGAAGACGCCGTCGAGGTGGAGCGCGGAGACGTTCTGTCCGCCTGGATAGGCGTTGTGGTTGTCGCCGAGCGCGAGGTGAACGGTGCCGATGCGGCCCTTCTCCGACGGCGTGCCGAACGGCGCCTTCTCGCTCGTGCCGAAGGCGAACTCGCCGATCACGGTCGCGTTCTCGACACCCTCGATCGCGTTCCGCAGGCGCTCTGCTTCCTCCCCGCCTTCGATGTTCACACAACGGCCGGCTTCGAGCGTCCACGTGATCGGCTCCTTGACCTGGCCCTTCAGCCCGATGCCGAGCATGACGCCGTCCACGACGGCCGTGCCGTGCGTGAAATCCTCGATCGCCGCGAAAGCGACCTCGTTCCAGAGCGGGATCGGGCTCATCATCTGGCCGCGTGTCTTGTACGACGTGAGGCAGAGCGGGTTCCGGCCCTCGATCGAGACCGTGAAGTCGGTGCCGAGATCGGTCGTCACGCGGCAGTGCTTCTTGCCGGCCAGCGCGGCGACCGCGTCCTTCGTGCGCCGGGCGGAGCGCTCGAGATCCTCCTGCGTCAAGCCCCACTCGCCCATTCCCGGCTCGATCGACGCGATCTTCCCGTTCGCCTCGCAGGTCTCGCGCACCGCGTTGACGTGAGCGAACCGGTTCGCCCACTCGAGCTCTGCGATGATGATCACCTCGTCGGAGCCGACCATCGCGCGGTGGAGATTGTCCGGCGGCGCCATCGGGAAGCGCACGTCCGCGCGCCCGCGCCGCACCTGCATCTCGTTGTTCATGATCACGGGCCACGCGCCGCGCTCGACGCAGACCTCGGCGACGGCGCGCGCCTCGTCCTCGCGCTCGTCGTCGCAGATGATCGTCACGACGTCGCCCTCCTCGATGGCGAAGCACACGTCGACGATCAGGGCGGCATCCTTCTTCAAGTCGGTCTCGACGACAGTGGCCATCGCTCACACCCTTTCCGCGGAGAAGAGAGGCAGGACCTCCTTTGCGAACCGCTCCACCTGTCCGAATTGGTCGATCGCGCCGAACCGGCAGATGAAGTGGCGGACGCCGGCCTCGGCGAACCGGCGCAGCCAAGCGGCGATGTCGTCGGGGGTTCCGACGGGGCCCCAGTTGGAGAGATCCATCGCCTGCGAGAGCTCGGGGTAGTACTTCGAGATGTAATCGCCGAACGCGGTGCGCGCCTCGGCTTCGGAATCACCGATGTTCATGGTCACCTGGTAGGCGATCACCAGCCGCGAGAAGTCGGAGCCGTCGCGATCGGCGTACTCCTCGATCGCGCGCAGCTGCTCTTCCAGTTCCTCCGGATGTTGCGCGCGGCAGCAGGTCATCCAGCCGTCGCCGTAGCGGACGATCCGCCGGCACGCGGCCTCGAGCCTGCGCTGCATGACCTCAGGCGGCGCATCTCCGGTCAAACGGGGATTCGAGACAACCCACATCGGCGGCGGCTGCTGGACGGGCATCAGCGGCGCCATCTCTGTACCGGAGTAGAAGGAGACGTTGTCGTAGTCGAAGTAGGTGCCGTGGAAGTCGACCTTCCCCTCCGTCCAGAGCTGGCGCAAGACGGCCAGCCCTTCCTCGAACACCATCGAGCGCTTCCCAAATGGCAGGCCGAGGGCCTCGAATTCGCGGCGAACGCCGTCTTCGGGATTGCCCGCGCCCGCTCCGAGGATCGTCCGGCCGCCCGAGATCGCGTCCAGAGTCGCCCACTCGAGCGCGAGGTAAAGGGGATTCCGCGTCGATGTCACCATGCAGGCGGTGCCGAGGCGGACGTGCTTCGTGCGCTGCGAGATCGCCGAAAGCAGTGAGATGGGCTCGTAGCGCGGCTTGGAAAAGAGCGAGTCGCCCACCCACACCGACGTGAACCCGTGCTCCTCCACCGCCTCCGAGAGATCGAGCAGCATCCCGAGGTCGTAGTCGGGTGCGATCAGCGGCTCGCGGTTGTTCACGTTGACTCCGAACTCGAGCGGTCCGTTCATGTCGGCTCAGCCTCCTCGAGCGCCATCGCTCGCCGTTGAGGGACGCGGATGTGCTCCGCCATCAGCTGCGCAGTACGTTCGGCATCGCCCCGCTTGGCCGCACGCAAGATCGCCTTGTGCTCGGACACGGAGCGCTTGAGGTTGCCGCGGAGGGTGAGCGAGCGGAGCCGGTAGCGGCCGAGCTGGTCGAGCAGCTGCCGGTACAGCTCTTGGAGTTTCCCATTCCCTGACGCTTCCAGCAGCCGCGCATGGAACGCGAGATTCGCCTCGAAGAACAACTCGACCTTGTTCGCGGCCGCATGCGCCTCCATCTCCTGGTTGAGCGAGGCGAGCGCTTCGACGTCCTCACCCGTCAGGCGGGGAACGGCGAGCTGCACGGCCATCCGCTCGATAGCCTCGCGCACCTGGTAGAGCTCGAGGAACTCTTCCTTCGACAGCGAGCGTACGACTGCTCCCCGTCGGGGACTCACGGTGACGAGTCCTTCGGCTGCGAGACGGCCGATCGCCTCCCGCAGTGGGCCGCGGCTGACGCCGAGCTGTTCGGCCAGCGCCACCTCGATCAGCTCTGCTCCGGGCTCCAGCCGCTCCTCGAGGATCTCCGTCCGCAGGTGGTCGTACACCCGCTGCCCCAGCGTCAGGTTCTCGACGCCAGAGCGAGTCGCGATCTCTGCCATTGCATTCGCTTTCCGGAATGGATAGGGTCGGCGCGAAGGTGATTGTCAACAGTCGGCAGGACGACCCTACCAGGGGCTCGAGCGCCGAGCAACCTCTGGGGCCACCGCGTCGGGCAGACGCCCGGCGAAGGGTCAATTTCCCGTGAGGAAGGAGAGTCCGGCGATGCAGACACGTATTTCCGGGCGCCGTCTCGTTCTCGTGGCTGCGGTCGTGCTGGTCTGCGCGACCACGGCCTACGGCGCCAGTGCGGCAAGCAAGAGCACCGTCACCAAGGTCGGGTTCGCCTCGCCTGCCAAGGCAAGCGACTACGGCTGGAACGCGCAGGGCTATAACGCTGCCAAGGCGGCCGCGAAGGCGTCGGGAGCATCGTTCGACGCGATCACGAACATCGGCTACGACAAGACCGACTCGGTCCTCCGGCAGCTGATCAACCAGAAGGCCAACTTCATCGTGGCTCATGCGAGCGGCTACGACACGATCGCCGCTCGGCTGTCTCAGCAGTACAAGGTGCCGATGATCACCTACGACGTGAAGTCGAACCTGCACAAGGGCACCACGTCGTACATCACGACCTCGAGCCAACAGGGCGCCTACCTGGCCGGGATCCTCGCGGCGAAGACGACAAAGACGCACAAGGTGGGAATCGTGATCTCGGCCGCCGACGACAACTGGTACAAGATGAGCGGCGGCTTCGTACAGGGCTTCAGGCACGTCAACAAGAAGGCGAAGATCTTCTTCGCAACAATCAGCCCGACCGGTTACGACGACGTCGCCGGCGGCAAGCGAGTCGCCACCAGCGTGATCGCACAAGGCGCCGATGTGCTCTTCACGATGGGTGACAACGCGTCGTTCGGTTATCTCCAAGCGATCGGAAGCGCCAAGGTCGGCCACAAGGTCTGGATGATCGGGGACATCGGCAACATGACCCCGATCGACAAGCACCACGTCTTCCTCTCCTCCGTGCTGTGGAGCTTCACCAAGGTCTTCAAGCAGGCCATCAACGATGTGAACAGCGGCCGCTACGGCACGCACGGCTACAACCTCACATTGAAGAACGGCATCTCGCTGCTGAAGACGAAATACATCCCTGCAAAGACGTGGAAGGCGATCACGAAGGCCAAGGCGCAGATCCTCTCCGGCAAGATCAAGATCAAGGTCACGCACACTCAGGCTCAAGTTCAAAAGCTGATCAAGGGCTAGACCTCTTTCCCGAGCTGTTCGGGGCGGCCGCCAACCGGGTCGCCCCGAACGGTCCGGCCTCAAGCGCCTCGTGAGCCAACCCAGCGCCCAAGCCCCGCCGCTCGTCGAGCTTCGCAACATCACGAAGGCGTTTCCGAACGTCCTGGCCAACGACGACATCGACCTCACCTTGCGGGCCGGGGAGATCCACTGCCTCCTGGGGGAGAACGGTGCGGGCAAGTCGACCCTGATCGGAATCCTCTGTGGGCTGGTCAAGCCCGACCGCGGACTGATCCGGATCGACGGGGTCGAAACACCGATCCCTTCACCTCGGCGGGCCTTGGAGCTCGGCATCGGCACCGTGCATCAGCACTCGACTCTGATCCCGGCGTTGACCGTGCTGGAAAACCTCATGCTCGGCGACAGCCGCAGCCTCCGTCTCGACCAACGGAGCGCGCGGAGCCGTCTCGCGGAGTTGTCTGCCCAGCTCGGTGTCGAGATCGATCCGGAATCGAAGGCCGCCGACCTCGCTCTCGGACACCAGCAGCAGGTGGAGATCGTCAAGGCGCTGTGGCGAGGCTCGCGGCTGCTGATCCTCGACGAGCCGACCTCGATGCTCACGCCCCAAGGCGTCGCCGAACTGGCCAAGGTTCTCGGTCGGCTGAAGGAGAGCGGCCAGGCGGTCATCTTCATCACGCATAAGCTGCATGAGGCACTCTCGCTCGGGGATGCGATCTCGATCCTGCGCCAGGGCCGGCTCGTCGGCGAAATCGATGCGGCGGAGCTGACCACTCGCTCCCACTCGGAACTACGCGGAGAGATCGTCCGGATCATGTTCGGCGAGGAGGCCCGGACGGTGGGCGGAGTCGCGGAACTCCGCGAAGACCTCGCAGAGCCCCGGTCGACACGGCGCGTCGACGAGGACGCAGAGGTAGTGCTCGAGCTTCAGGGGCTGACCGTCGCCGGCGAGGGATCCGAACGCGGGATCGCCGATGTCTCCTTCGTGCTGCACCAGGGCGAGATCCTCGGCATTGCGGGCATGGACGGGAGCGGCCAGCGCGCTCTCGCAGAGGCAATCGCCGGGCAACGGCGAGCAAGCCATGGACACGTCTTTCTGTACGGCGGCGAGGTGACTCGCCTGACCGTTTCGCGCCGACAGAAACTGGGACTCCGCTACGTCACCGACGACCGGCTCGGCGAGGGGACCGTGGGGGTGCTCCCGGTCAGCCTCAACCTGTTCCTCAAGCGCGTCGGCGAACATCCCTACTGGCGCCACGGGCGAATCCAGCGAACCGTGATCGACGGACGTGCGACAGAGCTCGTTCGTGAATTCGACGTGCGGACGCCCTTCGTCACGACGAGAGTGTCCACCCTCTCGGGCGGCAACATCCAAAAGGTCCTGCTCGCCCGGGAACTCAGCTTCGAACCGAAGGTGGTGGTCTTCCACAAGCCGACGTACGGACTGGACGTGAAGACGACAGCGTCCGTCCGCGAGCTGATTCGGCAGCTGGCCGAGAGCGGCGGCGCGGCGGTCGTCATCTCCACCGACCTGGACGAGCTCCTGGAGCTCTGCGACCGAATCGCCGTCCTGTCGCGCGGTCAGCTCGTCGGCACGACCACCAACGGCCCCGATGCGGCGGAACGAGTGGGCGAACTCATGATCGCCGAGACGAAGACCGCCGCAGCATGAGCACCGAATCCGCCACAGGCAGAGGGGTCGCCGCGACGCAGCCGGGGCGCATGCGTTCGCTCCGAGCCGAGCGGCTGCTGGATATCGCGATCCGTTCGATCGGTCCCGTGCTCTTGGCACTGGGCGCCGGTGCGCTCCTGCTGCTCGCCCTCGGACGCGACCCGGTCACGTTCTACCGTGCGGTCTGGAACGGCGGCGTCGCCTCGGGCGCGTGGCAGGACAGCGCGATCTCGATGGCGCCGTTTCTGCTGATCGCGGCAGGCCTGACGGTCATCTTTCGCGCCAACATCTGGAACCTCGGCTACAACGGCCAGTTCCTACTCGGCGCCGCGCTCGTCTCCGGCTACGCGCCGAGCCTCGTCACGCATGTGCCGCTCTGGCTGGCCTTCGTGCTCCTCTTTCTTCTCTCGGGGGCCGTCGCCGGCGCCTGGACACTCGTCCCCGCAGTTCTGAAAGCGCGCTTCGGGACGAACGAGATCATCACGACGCTGATGATGTCGTTCATCGGGATCGACGTCGCGAGCATCCTCATCAAGGGGCCCTTCCACGATCCGACGACGCCGCTGCCGCAGACGGCTGTGGTCCCGTTCGACAAGATGCTGCCCGCCATCCCCGGCACGCGGATCCACAGCGGCCTGCTCGTCGCGTTTGCCGCGGTCATCGTCGTCCACTACGTGCTGACGCGGACGTCGTGGGGCCTGCGGCTGCAAATCATGGGGGCGAATCCCAAGGCGGCTCGACACTTCGGGGTCAGCGTCTCGCGCCTGATCGTGGTCAGCTTCTTCGTCTCCGGTTTCCTCGTCGGCCTGGCGGCGACCGCGGACATCATGGGCCTCTGGGGCTACATCCGCACCGGCTGGAACCCCGCCTACGGTGACACCATCATTCCCTTCGTCTTTCTTGCGCGTCTGAATGCCCTGGCGGTCGTCCCGTTCATCGCCTTCTTCGCGGTCCTCTACACAGGCGGCGACCTCGCAGCGCAGCAGGTCAACCTCTCGACCGACTTCCTCTACGTCCTCGTCGGGCTGATCCTGCTCTTCATGACCGTGATCGAGTACTTCGGTCGAAAACGTGATCTCGGCGCCAGCTACCTGAGTCCGGGTCTCCGCCAATCACTGCTCAGCGGGTTCGGACGCAGAAAGGCGAACGAATGATCCTGGCCAGTCAGGTCTGGACGCAGATCTTCTGGACCTCCGCGCTCGCCGGAGGCCTGCTCGCCGGGGTGCCGATCATGTTCACCGCACTCGGAGAGAGCATCTCCGAGCGTGCCGGCGTCCTCAACATCGGCCTCGAGGGAATGATGCTCGCCGGAGCCTACTGCGGCTTCCTCGGCGCCTTCTACGGAAACTCTCAGTGGCTCGGCTATCTGGCCGGGATCGGCGCCGGAATCCTCGCCTCCCTGATCATGGTCGTTCTCTGCGTCTGACTCGGCCTCGACCAGATCGTCGTCGGGATCGCCATTACGCTCGCCGGTGAGGGATTGACGAGCGTCCTCTACCAAAACCGCTTCAGCTCGAGCCAGCCCCAGCTCCCCAATGTCCCGTCGGAAGCGATCCCGGGACTCGACAGGATCCCGATCCTCGGCAAGGCGATCAACGGCCAGTTCCCGCTGTTCAACCAGCCCCTGATCGTCTACCTCGGGCTGGCGTTCGCCGTCCTGCTCACCTGGGTCTTCCATCGCACGAACATCGGCCTCAACCTCCGCGCCGCCGGTGAGAGGCCGGACGCACTCGATGCCGCCGGCATCAGCGTCGTCGCGACTCGGAGCTACGCCGTGCTCGCGACCGGCGCGCTTACCGGTCTCGGCGGCGCCTACCTCGCCATCGCCGGCGCGGGCGGCTTCCAACCGTTCGTCACCCAGGGGCAGGGCTTCATGGCGATCGTGATCGCGATGCTCGCCCGCGGCAGGCCGCTCGCCGTCGTCGCCTTCTCGCTCATGTTCGGCGTCGCGCTCTCGCTGTCGACGCTACTCCAGATCGCCGGGATCAACCTCGCCCCGGAAGTCGTGAACATCATCCCCTTCGCGGCGATCATCCTTGCGCTGGTGCTCTTTGCCCGTCGCGCTTACCTGCCGCCCGCGCTGGCGCTCCCCTATGTGCGCGGTGCCCGCTGAAAGGAGCCTGAGATGCGCGATCCCGACTTCACCCTCTCCGCCGGCCCAGTCGCAGCCTCACCCCGCGTGCTCGCGGCGCTCGGCGCGCCGCTCGTCTACCACTACGACCCTGCGTTCCTCGCCCGCTACCGGGACACGGAGCGGAAGCTTCGGCAGGTGTTCCGCACCGGCAACGACATCCTCCTCATGCAGGGTGAGGCGGTGCTCGGTCTGGAAGCGGCCGCACGCGGGCTCGTGCATCCCGGAACGCCGGTCCTCAACCTCGTGCAGGGAGTCTTCGGCAAAGGCATGGGCTACTGGCTCAAAGACTTCGGCGCCGAACTGCACGAGCTCGAGGTGCCCTACAACGACGCGGTCGACCCGGGAGCCGTTTGCGCGTACCTCGACGCACATCCGGAGATCGACCTGGTCACGGTCGTCCACTCCGAAACACCGTCAGGCACCTTCTGTGACATCGCCGCCATCGGTCCGATCGCACGCGAGCACGGAGCCCTCATGCTCGTCGACTGCGTCTCCTCCCTCGGCGGGATGCGTCTCGAGACAGACGACTGGCAGCTCGATGTCTGCGTCGCCGGCGCCCAGAAGTGCCTCGGCGGGCCCCCCGGGATGACGCTGATGTCCGTCTCCGAGGCCGCCTGGGAGCGGATCGCGGCGAATCCCGCAGCTCCGCGGAGCTCGTACCTCTCGATGCTCGACTGGAAAGAACAGTGGCTCGAGGGCGACAAGTTCCCGTTCACTCCCTCGGTCGGAGAGCTGCACGGCGTCGAAGCTGCCGTCGAGGAGCTGCTCGAGGAAGGACTGGACGCCTCGATCGAGCGCCACGCGCGCGCTGCCGCAGCATGCCGCGCCGGCGTCCGCGCCCTCGGCCTGGACCTCTGGCCTCGCAGCGACGAGATTGCTGCCGACTGCGTCACCGCGATCGCCGTACCCGACGGCCTCACCGACACCGAGGTCCGCGCCCACTGTCGCGAGCGCTACGGCGTCATGATCTCCTCCGGTCAGGGCGCGGGCAACCTCGTCCGCATCGGGCACATGGCAACTTCAGCCCGCGGGCTCTACCCAGCCATCGGGCTGGCGGCGCTCGGACAGACACTCCTCGACCTCGGCGCCCGTGTCGACGTCGGCGCCGGCGTCGAGACTGCCCTCGCCGAGATCGCACAGGCCAGCCCGGCGCCCGCGTGAGCTCGACTTGATCTTCGACTCTCACATGCATGTCGGCGCCTTCGGCGGCGGCTTCGACGTGTCCATCGACCGCGACGGTCTCGAGCGGCTGATGGACGAACACGAGATGACGAACGGCGTCGTCTTCTACCCCGACAACGCCTACGTCGCCGAAGTCGTCGACTCCATACCCGGCCTCTACGCCCTCGTCTGGGGCAACCCCCGCCTCCCGGGCTACGTCGAGGAAGCGCGCCACTGGCTCGACCACCCGAAGTTCATCGGACTCAAACTGCACCCGCTGCTCGACGGGTACCTGCCCAACGACCCGACTGTCCATCCCCTGATCGAGTTGATCCTGGAGCGCAACCAGCCCGTCCTCCTCCACTGCGGACATCCGATCTTCTCGCTGCCGTGGAGCATCGAGGAGCTCGCGGTCAGCTTCCCGGAGGCGAAGATCATCATCGGCCACATGGGACACGGGAACGTCGTCTACATCAACGCTTCGATCGACATCGCGCGGCGCCGCCCGAACGTCTACCTCGAAACCTCGGGTATGCCGATGCACACGAAGATCCGCGAGGCCTACGAGAAAGTCGGCGAGACACGCGTGCTCTTCGGCACCGACGTTCCCTTCCACCACCCGCTGGTCGAGATCACCAAGGTCCGCGTCAGCGGCCTAGCCGCGGACGCCGTCGATCGAGTTCTGGACAAGAACGGGCGGCGGCTCTTCTTCGGCGAGGAGGACGCGACAGAGCCCGCCAGATGACGCTTCCCCCCTTTGACCTCCACCGCACGACCACCGAAGACGAGGCCCGCGAGCTTCTGCTTCGTTACGGCGACGATGCGGCCGCGATCTGCGGCGGAACCGAGCTCCTGCTGCTCCTCAAACTCGGCTACGCCGCCTACGGGCATCTCGTCTCGATCAGCGAAATCCCGACGCTCCGCGGCGTCCGGGCGGAGAACGGCAGCCTCCTGATCGGCGCCACGTGCACGCACCGCGAAATCGAGTCCTCCTCGCTCGTGCTGGAACTCCTCCCCGCCCTGGCCGCAATGGAACGGCGCGTGGCCAACATCCGCGTGCGCAACGTCGGCACCCTCGGCGGCAACCTTTGCTTCTCCGACCCCCACTCCGACCCCGCCACCTTCCTCCTCGCCCTCGACGCCGAAGCCGAGTGGGCCGACCGTCGCGCCCCGCTCCACGAATTCCTCGTCGGCCCGTATCAGACCGCACTCGCACCCGGCGAGCTCCTCAGAGCCGTCCGAATCCCTCTCCCCGCGCCAAACATGCATATCGTCCACCGCAAGTTCGCGTTCCACGAGCGACCCGCCGCGACCGTCACGACCGCGGTCCGCGTGCGAGAGAGAACCATCACCGAAGCCCGGATCGCAGTTGGGTCGGTGGGATCTCGCGCCATACGAGCCCACGCGGCCGAAGTGGCGCTGCAAGGCGTCCCAAGCGACGATCCCGATCCGATCACCGAGGCCGCCGAGAAAGCCGCCGAGCTATCGGAGGCGGTCGAAGACGCGAACGGAAGCGCCGAATACAAAGAAGAGCTCGTGCGCGTGCTCGTAAAGCGCTGTCTCCGTGACGTTGTGGCGTTGCGTGCCCCCTAAGGCCGAGCTCACCCGCAGAAGCGGCGGTACGGCCGTCCGGGGAGGAAGTCCTTCCATTCGGCGTGGGTGAGGTTGCGGTTTGCGATCCGGCAGGCAGCTGCTTCCCACGCCTTGAGGGTGACCGGCACTACCCACGTCCGCCCCGTGTCGTCGCTCACGATCACCTGCTTGCCGTCCGGTGTGAAGGCAGCGTAGGGGTTCGTGCTCTGCTGGCTGGCTGCGAGCTGGAACGGTGACCCGATCTCGCGACGCGTCGCCACGTCGAAGAGGCGCAGCGTGTCACTCCCGTCGGTGAGGGCGAGGGTCTTGCCGTCTGGGCTCCACGCAACCGATGCGCCGGGAGCCTGATCGGGGTCCGGAATCGTGGCGAGGCGGGCGCCTGTCCTCGCGTTCCTGAGGTCGAGGGTTCCGTTCCAGTCGGTCGTCGCGAGCTCCTTGCCGTCGGGCGAGAACGCGACCCCGAAGGTGTATAGGCCGCCACTGATCGGCATCCTGCTCTCGACGGTCTTCCTGGCCGGGTCGAGAACCTCTGCGCCGAGGTTGGACTCCCCGATGGCGAGGCTCGTGCCGTGAGGAGCGAACGCGACGTCAATTGGGTAGCCGCCCCTCGTGGTCGTCGACCCCAGCAGGCGCCCCGTCGCAGCATCCCACTCGCTGACGAAACCGTGCTCCTTATCCCGGGCCACGGTCGCCGCGAGCGTGTGCCCGTCGGGGCTCCACGCTGCCCAGGTCACCAACCCATCGATCGGGATCGACCGCATGAGGCCAGGGTGTGATCCGAGGCGCCAAATGCGAAGCACGGCCGGGCCACGGGAGGGATTCCCGCTGACGAGGAGCTGGCGGTCGTGGTCGCCGAAGGCCACCGCGGAAACAGGCCCGGGAACTGCCGCGAACGTCTGCTTCTTGCGCAGGGTTCTCGTATCCCAAAGCGCCACCCGCCCGGTCGAGCTGCCGACGGCGATCGTGCGGTTGTCCGGACTGATCGTCAGGCTCCAGACCCCTACGCGAGGATCGCTGCCGATCGCCTGGAACGCGGGCGGGAAGCCGCGCCGGCCGGTGAGATCCCATCCGAGGACGTTCGTGTCGAAGCTGCCGGTGTAGAGCGTCGATCCGTCGGCGCTGATCGCCTGCGAGTGGATCGGGCCGGCGTGGCCGGCCAAGGTGTCGCGCACCTCGCGGCTCGCGACGTCCCAGAGCAGTGTTTTCGTGTCGTCTCCACTCGTGATGAGCGTCTTGCCGTCGGGTGTGAACCCCATGGCAACGATGGCGCCGGCTTGCGCCCCGACGCCCAGCTCGACCTTACCGGTGCGCAGATCGAGGAATCGCACCGATCCGTCACCGCCTCCGAAGGCGACGGTTTGCCCGTCGGGAGAGACGGCCGTGCTGCAGCAGCCGACGGGGTAGGCCCGTATCCGTCGCCCCGTCCGCGCATCGATGACAACTGAGGCGCTACCGGTGAAGAAGATCAGGCGCCGAGTTCCGCCGAGGTACGCGATGCTGGTTGCGCTCTTCGGAAGGTGGATCACGGACGTTGTGAGACGACCAGTCGTGTAGTCGTATTGCGCAACGGCGGCTCTATCCACCTGCGGCCCCTGCCCCTTGTCGTGGGAGCGGGTGAGCTCAACGGCGATCCGCCCGCCCGCGGACGTGAGGCTCGCCACCGTCACGCCTGGGGAGCGAAGCCCACCGGGAAACGCGATCGTGCGGGTTACCTTCAGGCCAGGGCTGCTCGTGTCGCGAACCTGGATCACTCCGGGCCGACCCGCGACCGCTCCGCCCGGGGCCGTCAGCAGCGACCCGTCGGGGCCGAAGCCGATCGTGTCGGCGCTCACAGTCCCGATCCTCCGGCCCGTTGCTTCCCGCTCGACGACGGTGTGCCCGTCGTTGTCGTCAATTGCCAGGGTCTTGCCGTCGGGGCTGACGGCGATGGAAGAGTTCCGGTTCTGGTTCCAGTGGTATGTGCGCAGGACGTTCGGAACGCGCAGCAGCGTCGTCAGCAGATCGCTGCGGGTGCGTAGGGTCGGATCGAGTGCGACGGACGCGCGCGCGAGCAACATCGCAAGGTCGATCCGCGGCTCCGAGATGCCCTGTGCGCCGAGGCTCTGGGCCACGGCGGCCGTGGCGGCGCGACGCGCCTGGCTGCGCTGTACCAGCGCGAGCACGCCGGCGACGAGGGCCACCGCGAGGAGGACCACAGCGGCGACGAGCGCGAGCCGCAGACGGCGGTTCTGGCGCCGCTGGCGCTCGGCCTCGAGCTGTCCCTGGCGCCTGCTCGCCTCGAGGAACTCGCGCTCGAGCTGGTTGAGCTCGGCGGTCCGCGTCGCGGCCCAGTCGGCCGTCGCGGCGAGTCGCGGTCCGCGGTACAGCTCCGCAGGCTCGCGACCGCTCTCTTCCCAGCGCTTTGCGCTCTGCGTCAGATGCTCGCGCAGCTCTCTTCCTTGCGCGTCTTCGACCAACCATCCCTCGAGCCGCGGCCACTCGCGCAGCAGCGCCTCGTGCGCGATCTCGACGCTCGTTTCGTGGGCTGTGAGAAGTCGGTCCTCTGTCAATCGCACGACCACCGGGGCGAGGACGCCGTCCTGCGCGAGATCGAGTTCGGAGCGAGGGACACGACGCCGCGTCGCCACGCCTTCGTCTCCGACCGTCACGAGGCGGAGGAAGAGCCGCTGCGCTGCCTCGCGCTGGGCCTGGTCGAGATTCTCGTAGGCGCTCTCTGCCAGACGGGCGACCGCGCCGCGCACGCCGCCGAGGCGCTGGTGGGACTCAAGGCGGAGCCGGCCGTCGTCCTGGTCGAACCAGAGCTCGACGAGACAGGTCGAGAGCAGCGGCAGTGCTCCGGGCTCGTCGCCTACCTCGGCGACCAGCGTCTCGACGAGTCCAGCGTCGACGCGAACACCCGCGCGCCGCGCCGGCAACTCGATGGCCCGTTTCACCTCGTCGCCGGTCATCGACCCTACGAGCACCTGGTTCGCGGCGACCATTCGCGCGAGTTCCGGGTATCCCGCACAGTGGCCGTAGAAGTCGCCCCGCAACCCGATGACGACGGCCGTCCGCTCCGGGTCGCCCGCGAGCTCCACGATCCGGTCGACGAAGGCTGAGCGCTCCCCCTCATCGGTGCAGAACGTGAAGAGCTCCTCGAACTGGTCGATGACGAACACGCGGCGCTCGCACTGCCCCGGTTCTCCTTCCAGCGCGGCAGCGAGCTCCTGCGACGGATGCTCGCCGGGCCGAAGCAGCACAAAGGACCAGCGCTCGCTGCCCGGCAGCAGACCTGCTTCGAGTGAGGGGACGAGCCCCGCGGAAAGGACGGACGATTTCCCACTCCCCGAGGCGCCGACAACCGCAAGCAGTCCGACTCCCACCGTCCGGGCGGCGAGCTCTCCCACGAGTCGCTCGCGCCCGAAGAAGAACGGAGCGTCCGTGGCCTCGAAAGAGGCAAGCCCTTTGTAGGGACAGGTCGCAAGCGTTTCTGTCCTGCCGTGCTCGGGTGCGTACAGTCGTGCGAGCTTCCGCCCGATCACGCTGTTGGCAAAGTCGATGTCTGCGCTGCGGTCGAGGCGTTCTGCGGCAAGCCACTCGGCCGCCGCAGCCAGCCGACGTGATGCCTCACGTCCGGCCCAGTCGTCCAGCAGCTCGTGCACCCGCGCGGGGACGCCGGCCGACGCGCGCGCGATCTCTTCGACCGGTGCTTCGTCGAGATATGCGCCGGCATAGAGAGCAGCGACGTCTCGGATGGCAGCGGCATCGAGCGCTTCGAGCACGCGATGGCCTCCCCCGTCGCGTCGGCCGTGTTCGAGGAGCTGAGAGAGGCCGGAGATCCGCTCTGGCTCCCGCGCGATGGCGACCACTAGCACGGGACGCGTTTGGATTGCGGGATCCGCCAGCGCCGTGACCATCGTCTCCCCGATCGGGTCGAGGTCGTCGAGTACGACGAGGGTCGGGACGTCGGTTCGGGTGACATCGGCAAGCGCCGCGTGCGCCAGCGCCTCAGCGGTGCCGCCTGCCCCGACGTATGCGATCCGCCCGGCGTCGGGAAGCGTGGTAGCGGCAAGCTCCGCGGCCAGCCGCGTCTTGCCGATCCCAGCCGGCCCGGCGATGAACACGACGCCGCCGGAGCCGCGGCGTGCGCGTCGCCATGCGCCGCGCAGCCATGCGAGCTCGCGCGTGCGCCCTACGAGCGGCACCTCGACCTGGAACTCCAACGGGAGGCCGGCGAGCGGCTCGACCAGGGTTGATACGGCGGGTCGCGACCGTGGCGCCGGTGTCGCAGCGGCAAGCTCGATCGGCGCATCGAACCCCTTGAGCTCAGCCGCCCCCCGAGGCGCAAAGACGACGCCGTCGAGCGGTTCAACGAGATCCACCAGCGCTGCGGCGAGCAGCACCTCGCCTGCCCCCGCGGCCGAGCAGAGCCGCGCCGCCGTATTCAGCGCGGCACCGCGATAACCATCGCCGACGGCCACCGCCGGCCCTGTCTCGATCCCAACCCCGGCCAGAAGCGGCAGGTCGTCCTCCATCTCCTCCTCGCAGAGGGCCACGAGCTCGACGCCCGCCCTGACCGCGTGACCTGGGGACGCGAAGACCGCCATGACCTCGTCGCCGCGGATCTCGACGACACGTCCGTCCCTCCCCTCGACAGCATCCTCGGCAAGGGCGGCAAACGACTGCGCGAGTCGAGCCGCATCCGCGTCGCCGCGCTCGCGAGTGAAGCGCGTGTAGCCGCGGATGTCGGCGATTAGAAAGGTCCGCTCGGCACCCCTGTCCTCGACCTCTACGAGCTTGGCGCCGCGGCGGCCCTCAGCCATCGCCGCATGATCGTTATTGGTGTCGATGAATACAAGACGGTGGAAGCCGGGACGAACTTCCTGCTCAGCCCGCCCAACTCTTCAACTTCCAGCCCGTACGCGCCCGTCTCGACCCGCTTCCCTCAGCGGCGCTCCGGCCGAGACCGACTCGATTCGCCCTCTCGGGTGGGCGCACGCGTAGTCGCGCTCCGGTCCGACCGGCCACGTGTTGCATGGCAACGCCGGCAGGCTAAGGAACGATCCAAACTTACGACCGTGGCGACCGTTCAGGTGAGAGGACGCTGGCCCAGGCGAGTGCCGCTCAGTCGCCCGGCGACTTGGGGCGCCTGAGGAGCCTGACGGCGATGGCGAGGGCAAGGGCGAGGAAGCCGAGCCGGCCGAGTTCGAGGAGGAAGTTGGTGAGGACGCGGCCGCCCGAGGGGAGTCGTTCGAACTGGGCTGTGACGATGAGGATCCGCCGCACTACCGCAATGAGCCCGATGAAGAGAAACGGCTCCACCGCGATCGTGTGTGTGCGCAGGACGAAGCGGAGCGTGTACGCGAGCTCCGCGATGATCAGGAGCAGCAGGACCCGGTCGAGTACGGCGACACCGGTGTCGACCGCCCCCGCATTGGTCGAGATCGCGTGCGCGAGCTCGTGCACTGTGCCAACGAGCACAAGCACGGCAGCAGTCGCTAGCAGGAGCGCGACAGCCCCGTACAAGAACGCCTCGAAACCCACAAGCCCCTTGAGCAGGCTTCGGTCGAGCGACCGCGTCGCTTCTGGCGGGGATGCCGCCTCGTCAGACGACATGGCTCAGCCTACCCCGCCGAGGGACGAAAGCACCCTCGGCCCATGCGCCGCCGTTCGCTTCCCTGACGACCTGCTCGGGATCCCGGATCCCGGCCGCCTCACGCGTGGCTTCCGCGCGTGTGACTTCGAGATGGGCGGTACTGGGCTCGAAGCAGCGTCGCCCGCGTGGCACGGTTCGCTGCGTTGAACCTGAATCGCCTCCTTTGCAGGCACTTCTTCGAGGTCGCCGGACCGTCGATTTCGGTCCTCACCAACTCTCTACGGCTTCTCGTGTGGTCACAGGGTGGTCAGAAGGCGTTGCTAGTGCAGTAAACGCAGTGCTTTCGTCGCACCTCGGGTGCATATGCGTCTCCGCCTCTCTGCCGTTCGTCGAGGTGGCGGGATGCTGAGCGTGGCGAAGCTGACGCTGGGACAGGAGGCCTACTACGAGCGGCAGGTCGCTCGCGGCCTGGACGACTACTACGCCGGTCGGGGCGAGTCGCCGGGGATCTGGGCCGGGACCGGCTCAGCGGGGCTCGGACTCGTCGGCGTCGTCCGCGACGACGATCTGGGAACACTGCTACGCGGCGTCAACCCGGCGAACGCCGAGCGGCTGCGCTCTCCAGTGCGGGGGCGAACGATCACCCGCCGCAGGCTCGACCTCGAGACCGGTGAATGGCGCGACGAACTGACGCAGCTCAAGCCAGTCTCGGGCTACGACCTGGTCTTCTCATGTCCGAAGAGCGTGAGTCTCCTACACACGCTCACTGATGAGGAGAGCGTTCGCCGCGAGATCAGCGAGGCACACGAGAAGGCCTGGCAGTCGGCGCTCGGCTATCTCGAGCGGGAGGCGTGCATCGTCCGCCGCGGCAAGGGCGGCCACCTTCGCGAGCATGGCGCGGGGTTCGTCGCGGCGACGTTCCGGCACCGTACCTCACGCGCTCAGGACCCCCATCTGCACACGCACGTCGTAGTCGCCAACATGACGCGCACTGCTGAAGATGGGTGGCGGGCGCTCGACGGCGAGGCGATCCTCAAGACCTACCGGCTCGCTGCCGGCTACCTGTACGAGGCCCACCTCCGCCACGAGCTCACGCATCGGCTCGGCGTCAATTGGACCGAGCCGGTGAAAGGGATGGGAGAGCTCGTCGGCGTTCCCGACGACGCGATCCGCGCCTTTTCGACCCGCCGGCAGTCACTCGTCGAGCACATGGAGGCGCTGGGCACGGAGGGCTTCGCGGCGGCCCGCGTGGCGGCGCTCGCAACTCGCGAGGCGAAGGAGCAGGTCGACCTACCGCGGCTGCGCGAGGACTGGAAGGCGCGCGCGGCTGAACATGGCCTCGGCCGCCGCGAGCTCGACGCGCTCAGCCGCCGACGCGGGCTGTTGCGCGACCCGATCGGCGCCGCCGACCTCGCGAAAGGAGTGCTCGGCCGCAATGGCCTCACCGAGAAGCAGACGACATTCACCATGCCCGAGCTCGTCTGCGCAGTCGCCGGCGCACTGCCCACGGGCGGCAGCGTGGATGAGGTCCTCGCGGCCGCGGACGAGCTGCCCCATCTCCCCGGCATCGAGCTCGTCGAGGCGCAGAAGGTGCCAGGCCGGCCGGCGCGGTTCACGACCCAGGAGCTGCTCGCTGTCGAGCGGGAGGCGATCGAGCTCGCGCTCGCCGGCCGCAACACGGCAGTCCCGGCGCCGGAGCGGCGAGCACTCGCGAAAGCACTCATGTCGACCACCCACGACCTGACCAGCGAGCAGCGCATGCTCGTCCACGAGTCAGCCTGTCGCCCAGACCGGGTTGTCTGTGTGGTCGGCGTCGCCGGCTCAGGCAAAACGCTGGCGCTGCGCGCGTTCGCCGACGCCTACCGCGATATCGATACCGCCGTGCTGGGCGCCGCACCGAGCGGCCGCGCCGCAGACGAGCTCCAGGCGAACACCGGTATCGCCAGCCGCACCCTGCACCGGCTCCTCCTCGACGCTCACCGCGACCGGGGGCTTCCCCATCGCTGCGTACTCGTCGTCGATGAGGCTGGGATGGCTGAAACGCGCGTCCTCGCACCGCTTCTTCACGCGGTCGACCGCGCCGAAGGGAAGCTGCTCTTGGTCGGCGACCCGGCTCAACTGCCCGCAGTTGGCGCTGGTGGCCTCTACCAGGCGCTCTGCGAGCGGCTCGACACGGTCGAGCTATCGGGCAACCGCCGCCAGCGCGACCCACTCGAGCGCGAAGCACTCGCTCGGATGCGTGCTGGCGATCCGGAGTCCTACCTCGCCTATGCCGCCCGCCGTGGACGCCTTGCCGTCGACGAGACCGCGACCGCGGCGGAGCAAAGGCTACTCGCCGATTGGTGGCGGGAAGCGCATCGGTGCCCCGCACGTAACGTGATGCTCGCCTACTGCCGCGCGGACGTCGACGAGCTCAACGAGGGAGCGCACGCGCTCATGCTCCGCAACCGCCAGCTCGGCGATGAAGCCGTCACGGTGAGCGAGCGCGAGTACCGCGTCGGCGAGCAGGTCCTCTGCCGCCGCAACGACTGCCGACTCGGACTCCGCAACGGCACACGCGGCACCGTCGTAGCCCTCGACGACCGAGGTTTCGTCATTCGAGATCAGAGTGGCGTCAACCGACACGTCAGCTTTGCCTACGCGAGCGAGCATCTCGACTACGGGTACGCCCTCACCGGTCACGCCGCCCAGGGCATCACTGTCGATCGCGCCTTCGTGCTACTCCCCGACCATGGCGCCCTCCAGGAGTGGGGTTACGCCGCGTGCAGCCGGGCACGCCTCGAGACGCGCCTCTACCTCGCCGACCGCGACGCAGTTGAGCGCGAGACGACCTTTCGCGAGTCGGATCCGGCTGCGCCGGCCGAGCGCACTGCCCGCGCTCTCGGACGCTTCTCCAGCCAGCCGCTCGCGCTCGACCAACTGCGAGCGGGCGGCGACATGATCCTTAGTTTCTATGCACAGCAGGAGGAGCGGCTCGAGCGGCACCGTGAACGCACTACCGACCAGCTCGCCGCCGCCCGCCGCGAGCTCGGCGACCTCCATTGGTGGAACCGCAACCGCCGCGCCGCACTGCAAGGACAGATCGCCGGCCACCGGCAGACACTCGACTGTGCGGCTGCGAAGACCGATCAGCTATGGCGAGACGCAGAGCAGCGTTTGCACAAGCTCGCGCTCGACCGCGCTCGTGATCGGTCGCTCGGGTTCCAACCCGAGCCGTCCTTCCGTGGCCGAGCGATCAAGCTCGAACCCGAGCCACCCGACTTCGGTATCGAGTTGTGACCAGCTCAGCCGAACGATCGTCGCTCATGCGGGTGAGTTGACTTTGGAGCGATAACCCATGCCGCGGCGGCGCAGGGGCTTTAGTGCCAGATAGCAGAAAACGCCTCGAACTCTTGTCCCGGTGCCGTGTTTGCGGACTCTCAGGCTTTTCACACGTTCAAGTCTGGCGCTATCGCCCGCATGCTGCGACGATCGACCCGTCCTCCTGGTGAGTCAGCTGAAGCTTTCCTGACGAAGACGGGCTAGTGCCGTCGACGTTCGCGGTGACCTCGTGTCCAGCTGGCGGAACCTTCGCGCTCGGAAGCCCACCCTTGCAGCTGACCAGGGTGCCGGTCTCCACATTGGAGATCGTGGTCGTGCCCGTGACGGTGATTGGACCGGAGCCAGCCTTCGTCCCCGAGCTGCCGCAGGCAGCACCAACCACCATGGTGACCGCAAACAGGGCCACTACTAGAGGAATCCTCTTCATCATGCTCCTTATACGTCGCTGACGAGCTCGCACGTCACACCGTGTGTCTAGATCACCCTCTGAGCCGTCACATGGTCCGGCTAAGTAACCGGTGCCGCGAACTACCCTTGCAGCGAGGGAGAGATTCCGTGACGGTCGCACTGGCGCAGTCATGCGCAGAGCGTTGTCCTTGCCCCGGTTGTCCTCACCCCTTGGTCAGCCATTGATCAGCCCGATCCCACCTGGGCGACGACATGCAATCGTGCGAAGTAGTCGACCCAGTCATTTGGTGCGCCCGGCAGCGTTCTGTCAGCCGTGATTTGGAGGTAGTAACTCGCAGGAGGAACATCCGGCATCGTCCACGTCACCGACTGGGATGGGGGCAGCGCCTCGGAGTACACGATTGCTCCGCCTCGGAACAGCGACACGCGCACAGCAGTAGGATCCAAGAACGAAAGCCCTGTATGCAGCGAAGCGCTCGGCTCGGCGGTGACCAGCGGTATATCGAACCGGCGAGACGGCGCCACCGTCGTAGCGCACGCCTGTACCCAGGCCTGGTTGCCCAGGGACTTCGACCAGCAGTAGTCTCCCATTCCGAGCAGCATCCGCTTGCCGTCATTGGCGAGGAGGTATGAGTCGGGCGGTGACTGCGAGCGGTCCCGTTGCGGTCCGCCGCCCTGTCTGAGCAACCGGAGAAGCCGCTTCCCTCCTGGATTGATCGGAAAGACCTGGCGGTTCACGTAGACCCGGCCCGACTTAACGTCGATTACCGCAAGGCGCGGCTCAATACCCCTGAGCCGTCGAGCGGGAATCCGGTGTACGTGTGTATTCGGATTCAAAGAACAACTACCATCGCTACGACAGACCAGATCGGGCTCACATTGAAGATGAGCCGCGGTTCGGAGCCTTGCTCCTGCCTTGAGCGCGTCGCGGCGGAGGTGCACGTACCGGTAATGTCGCGACCCCACCTGAACCTCGGTTTGACACGCCACGCTTGCGGCCCGAGTGAACACGCGGTGCGCTTGCGAGACTGAAGCGGTTGCCTCTGTGACCGCGACACCGGTAGCCGCGCAGACAACGACCACTAGAGGCGAGATTATCTGCGCGGCTTTCCGAATGTACGTCATCGTCGGAGATTGACGCCAATTACCCTAGTATTTCGACTCCAACCGGAGCATGTCTCCGAGAGCCAGGGTCTCCTTGCCGGTCGTGCAGGGAGAGGCGTAGCCGTACATGGTTAGTTCGGTGTGGCTGGCGTTATACTCATCATCCATCCCGAATGTGTGCCCGCGTTCGTGGGTTGCGATGTTGTCGACGAAGTATGAGGTCTGGCAACCCGATCCCTCGTCGGTGATCCAATTGAGACTGCTGTTTAGTCTCATGTCCGACTCCTGTGCAACACCGTTGCTCGAGTAATCGCAGGTATCGCCAATCACGCCCCCGGGCAAGATGCCGAAACCAATCATGTTCGTCCCGTCCGGCGGGTTGCACCCACCATCGTCCCGGACGTTAGTGCTCTTCTGCAGCCGCCCTCCGTATGATTGTGTTGCGCTCACCGTGTCGGGCCTGCCGCAGTTGTTGTATTCCCCGGTGATGTGACTAGTGCCTGCCTTCAGGTCGGTCTCCACGTTATCCACGTTATTGCGACTCGGAGTCGAATTGCTGTGGAAATACCACTTGAAGGTAGATGTCCACTTGAATCCGAGATCGCCAGGCTGGAAGGTATCGCTGCACCCATCGTTGCTTGCTGCTGTGTCCATGCCTGCCAGCGCTGGACCACTGCTCGTCCTCTCGTAGACGGAACCATCGGGCGCGGTTTGAACTTGGAGAGTTATGCCCCCTGTAATCGTCGTCGCGGTGTTGGTGACCTCGTGCCCAGGTGCGGGCACGATCACGCTGAGTCCGTCAAAGGTTACGACGGTTCCAGGTGCGGCCGAGATCGGGGTTCCACCGACGGTCGGACCAAATCCGCCGGCCGATGCGGCCGGGACAAATAGGAACACCAAAGCCGACGCAAGTGTCAGCAGTCTAAGCATGCGAACTCCTCTCGTTTGGCCGGTCGAGAGACGATGAGGAGCCGCAGGACCTCTCTCGTCCTTCGGCGTATATCTATCGCGCGGGAGGCCGCGCCCGAGCATCGGGGAAAGCACTAAGCGCCGCTCCGTAGCAACTACGCGAGCCGACCCGATGCAGCTGTGAACCGAAAACCTGAAGACCCCCGCCTGCCTAGCGGCTTGAGTCAAAGCAGCTCTGCCGCGCCTCTGGGTGATGTCTCCGATAGATGCGGTCGCCCGCGATTCGCCGGACTGGCGGCCCTGTAGTGGGATGAGCGCTCACGTCTCGACCCCGAATTCGTGCTCGAGTTCGAGCACGCGACGAATCGTCTCGAGCACCAGCGGGTCGGGCTGGCGATCTAGCGCCTCCATCATGCGGACCAGGTCGCCCGGAGAAGACACCAACGGGTTGACGCCGTGGCCGAGCCGTTCGCGGTTCGCGCGAAAGCGGAGGTCTTCGTACCCGCGCGTTCCGGCAGGCTCGGGGACGATCTTGATCTGGCCGAAGTCGCTCGTCAGTTCTACCACGGGCTCCCGTTGGGGGTCGAGGCCGGTGACGTCGAGCGGCTGTCCGTCGACGCGGCACGCGTTCATGTTCTCGAGCGCGCGTCCGAGCCGGCGCAGGCTCTCCTTGTTCAGCGAGGGCGCCACGTCAACTCCCTCCGTTACTTCGTCCGATCCCTGGATCACGCGGGCGAGGCCGCCGACCACAACAAAGCCGATGCGGGCGCGATCAAGCTCTTGCAAGATCGCATACGGGTCGAAGTGGGGCTGGCTCATCGGCGCCTCGGGGGCTTCTCGAGCCGAGTGAGCAACCGCTCCATCCTCTCTCGCGGACTGAGCGCCTGCAGTTCCTGGATCTGCGCCTCGCGCTCCGGGTCGCGCTCGTAGGGGACGAGCACCGGGGGGATATCGAAGCCGCAGGCGTGGAGGACGCGACGAAGGGTCGAGAAGCCGGGCTCGACGGTGTCCGTCTCCCAGCGAGCGACGGAGCTCGAGGCCATCCCGAGCCGGTGCGCGAGCTCCTTCTGCGAGAGGCCGGCGCGCAGGCGCGCAGAACGGATCAATTCGCCGGTGGTCACCGTCCGATCGGCAGCCTACGCTACCGCCCTCATGTCTAGTAGCGCTATCACTTTTGCTATCGTACCCCCTTTCTGAGAGTTCGCGATGGTAACGGTCTTCCCTCCCAACCCGACGCCTCGACCGTGATCGAACGGCACTACAAGACACGCGAGCTCGCCGACTTGCTCGGCATCCATCCGGAGACGATCAGGCGTGCCGCCCAGCGGGGTGAGCTGGAGTCGATCAGGATCGGGCTCGACCGCATCTACGCAGAGAGCGCCGTCCAGAGGTTCCTTACCGCGAACGTCGATCCGGCGGTGGCGGCCAAGAACCTACGACGGCAGACTCGAGCGTCCAGCAACGGAAGGGAGGCTCGCTGATGGCGATCCGGAAACGTGGCAAAGGCCGCTGGCAGGTGCGCGTGCGGCCGTTCCCGGAGCTCACGCTGCCGACCAAGGAAGCAGCCGAGACGGCCGAACTCGACCTGAAGCTCCGGCTGAAGCTCGGTCACCTCTACCGGGAGAAGCCGACCACACTCGGCGACGAGCTCGGGGGGCTGCTTGAGCGGAAGATGTCGATGGGCGGTAAACGTGGGCCGCTCCGGCCCGCCGGCGTCCGCTACTACCACGACTGCGTCCGCCCCTGGGAGCCGCTTCGCGACACTCCCGTCCCCGCACTGCGGCGCCGCCAGGTCGAAGACCACATTGCGGCGCGCGCTGCCGTCGCACCGACCGCAGCGCGCAACGAGCTCCAGTTTCTCAAGGCCGCGCTCCGTGCCGCGCAGTCGCGTGGCCAGCAGGTCGACGTCGGCATCTTCGAGATCGACCCAATCCGCGTCGAAGCTGTCGAGGGTCAGGCACTCGAGTACGAGGAGCTGCTCGGCCTCGCCTCCTGGCTCCCCGAGCGCGTGCAGCGGATCATCCCCTTCTGCGGCACCGTCGGCCTCCGCTTCACGGAGGCCGTCACGCTCACCGACGACCGCGTCGACCTCGAAGGCGGCACGATCTTCATCCCGGGCCGGCTCAACAAAAGCCGCCGGCCGAAGCCGATCCCACTCGCGCGCATCGAGGTTCAGCTCCTTCGTGAGCAGCTGCTCGTCCGACCATCCGGAACGCCCGTCGTCTTCGCGACGGAGAAGGGCGGCGTCTACAGCCACTCGGGCTTCCAGTCGATCTGGCTGCCGGCGCTCCTGGCTGCCGGGCTAGCACACGAAGAGAAGCGCGACGGGCGTGCAGTCGTCGTGGCCGACTTCCGCTTCCACTGGCTCCGCCACACCGCAATCTCGCTGATGGCTCGCGCCGGCATGAAAGCCGAGTTGATCGCGGAACGCGTCGGCCACAACGACGGCGGCGCCCTCATCTACCGCCGCTATCGCCACCTCTTCCCCACTGAGGTCCGCGAGGCTGTCTCGATGCTCGACCGCATGGTCGTTGGAACGGCTGGAACCGCCGAAGCCGGAGGCTCGCCGAGTGGTCAATAGATGGTCGGAGAGCGATCAGAGGCATAAAGAAACCCGCTGTTTCCAGCGGGTTCTTCGATGGGCGGTACTGGGCTCGAACCAGTGACCCCCAGCTTGTCGAGCTGGTGCTCTCCCAACTGAGCTAACCGCCCGGGTCGTGGCGCAGTGTAGCGTCCCGCCCGCTCGCGATCAGAAGATCTCGAGGCACCACGGGAGCGGACGCCAGGCGAACAGCGCGTCCGCCCGCTTGATCGCTCCCTCCCGCAGCTCCTCGACCCGTAGCGCGGAGCGCAGCTCCGTGAACGAGACCGCGCCGAGGTAGGCAGAGCCGAGCGCGGCGACGTCCAGCGCTAGATCTGGCTCGTCTTCCGTCCGCGAGCACTCCCCGGCTTCGAGCCGCCAGCGGCCGTCGTTCCACTCGCAGACCGCGTCCCGCACCTCGAGCACGAGCGGCCCACCCTCGCCGTACGCGCGACCCGACAGCGCGGCGGGCACGTCGACGAGCCGCAGCCACAGAGCGTCGCTCATCCGGAAGCGCGCCCGGCGGTTGTTGGCGAGGAGCAGGAGCAGCGGATGGTCGGGCGGCGCCAGCGACGTCTCGACGACGGCCATCCAGTCGACGTCGAGCAGGAAGCGCCAGATCGCCGCCGTCGCCTGCGGCGTCGCTCCGAGCGCCTCGCGCACCACGAGCCGCGACGACGCGGCGCCGCCGTCGAAGCTGAAGTGCGTCCGGTAGATCGCGTATGCGAGCGGCTCGCCGCCGAGCTCGAGGACGACGAAGCGGCGCGGCGAGCTCTTCTCCTCGTCGGGCATGCGCAGCTGGCGGATCTCCCACCACGCCTCGTCCCGCGACGTCAGCCCCGGCCGCTCGCGCCGCACGGCCTCGTAGACGGGCGGGAAGAGCTCGCGCGCCTCCTCGGGCGTGACGAATCGCGTCGCGCCGCCGGGTTCGAGCGGCTCCGCGAAGGCATCCCACTCGTGCGGGACGTTCAGGTCGCCGGCCCAGGAGGCGATGCCGTAGCCGAAGCGGCCGTAGATCGTCTCCTCGGAGGCCCACAGCGCCGCGATCGGCTCGCCGCGCTCGTGGACGTCGCGCAGCTGCGTGTCCATCATCGAGCGGAGGACGCCGCGGCGGCGATGCGTCGGGGTCACGCCGACGGCGGTGATGCCCCCGCACGGAAGCGAGCCGCCCGGCACCGACAGCTCGAACGGGAACGCGCCCGCGCCGCCGACGATCTGGTCACCGTCGAACGCCGCGTGCATCCGCTCGTGCGGCAGCAGGCGCACGAAGCGCTCGAGGAACTCGGCGTCGGGCGGCGGGTTGAAGTACTGGCCGATCGCACCGATCGCGCGGCCGTATTCCTCCTGGTCTGCGCAGGCGCGGACGTCGAACATGCCGCGACGCTACAGCTTCTCGAGCGGCGCGTAATCGAGCATGAGCCTTCGCTCGCTGCCGTCGTCGGCGAAGCGGACGGTGACGAGTCCGCCGGGCTCGATCCGCACGACGACGCCCTCGCCGAGCGTCGAGTGGCGGACGGAGTCGCCGGTGGAGAGGTCCGGCACGTCCTCGCGCGGCGCGACCTGGCTCTGGCGCGGTGCGCCGTAGCCCGACCACGACGCCGGTCGCAGGCGCTCGCGCTCGACGTGTCCGTCGGGCACCTCGTCGAGGAAGCGCGACGGCAGGTTGTGGTTGCGCCCGCCGTAGAGCATCCGCGACGACGCGTGGAGCAGCGTCAGCCGCTCCTGCGCCCGGGTCATGCCGACGTAGCAGAGGCGCCGCTCCTCCTCGATTCCCTGCTCCTCGATCGAGCGCGAGTGCGGGAAGATCCCCTCCTCCATCCCGATCAGGTAGACGGCGCGGAACTCGAGCCCCTTCGCGTTGTGCAGCGTCATCAGCGTGACGAGTGACGCGTCGCCGCGGATCGCGTCCTGGTCGGAGTAGAGCGAGACCTCCTGCAGGAAGGCCGAGAGAGTCGTGTCCTGGGCTTGCTCGCGCCACTCGCGGGCGACGGAGACGAGCTCCTGGAGGTTCTCCATGCGTCCCTGCGCTTCGATCGTGCGCTCGGCCTCGAGCGACTCCAGGTAGCCGCTGCGCGCGAGCACCTCCTCGATCAGCTCGGGCACCTCGAGCTCCTGCGCGGCGGACATGAGCGACTCGATCGTGCCGCGGAACGCCTTCAGCGCCTTCTGCGGCGATGAGCCGACGCCGGCCATCTCGGCCTCGGCGGTCGCCTCCCAGAGCGAGATCTCCCGCTGGTCGGCCCACGTCTGGAGCCGCGCGAGGCTCGTGTCGCCGATGCCGCGGCGCGGCCGGTTGGCGATGCGCAGCAGCGAGACCGCGTCGTGCGGGTTGTCGAGCACCTGGAGGTACGCGACGAGATCCTTGATCTCGGCCCGCTCGTAGAAGCGCGGGCCGCCGATCACCTGGTACGCGATCCCCTGGCGCACGAGCACGTCCTCGAGCACGCGGCTCTGCGCGTTCGTCCGGTAGAAGTCGGCCACCTCGCTGCCGGAGAAGCCCTCCTCGACGAGCAGCGCGATCTCGGCGGCGACGTAGCGCGCCTCGGCGTGCTCGTCCTCGACCTCGATGACCCGCACGGGGTCGCCGTCGCCGAGCTCCGACCAGAGGTTCTTCGGCTTGCGCTCGCGGTTGTGGCTGATGACGCCGTTCGCCGCGTCGAGGATGTGCTGCGTCGAGCGGTAGTTCTGCTCGAGCGCGATCGTGTACGAGCCGGGGAAGTCGTGCTCGAACTCGAGGACGTTGCGGATGTCGGCGCCGCGGAACCCGTAGATCGACTGGTCCGGATCGCCGACGGCGAAGACATTGCGGTGCTTCTCGGCGAGGAGCTGCAGCAGGCGGTACTGCGCGTGGTTCGTGTCCTGGTACTCGTCCACCAGGACGTAGCGGAACGCCTCCTGCCACTTGGCGCGGGCCTCGGGAAAGCGCTCGAGCACGTCGACGGTGAGGAAGAGCATGTCGTCGAAGTCGACGGCGTTCGAGGCGAAGAGCCGCTTCTGGTAGAGGTCGTAGACCTCGGCGACCGTCTGGTCGTAGAAGCTCGAGACGCGCCCGGTGTAATCCGCAGGGCCGACGAGCGTGTTCTTCGCGTTCGAAATCTGGGAGTGGATGCCGCGCGGCGTGAACCGCTTCGGGTCGCGCTCGAGCTCCTCGAGGCAGCGCTTGACGAGGCGGATCTGGTCGGCCTGGTCGTAGATCGTGAAGTTCGAGCGGTAGCCGAGCCGCTGCGCCTCGCGCCGCAGGATCCGCCCGCACGCGGAGTGGAACGTCATCACCCACGCCGCGCGCGCGGGCGGGCCGACGAGGTCGCCGACGCGCTCGCGCATCTCCCCCGCCGCCTTGTTCGTGAACGTGATCGCGAGGATCTCGGGCGGCTTGACGCCGACCGCGCCGAGCAGGTGCGCGATGCGACGCGTGAGGACGCGCGTCTTGCCCGAGCCAGCGCCGGCGACGACGAGCACGGGACCCTCGGTGTGGAGGACGGCCTCGCGCTGCGCCGGATTCAGGTCGGCGAGATAGGTCTCCGGCGTCGTCGCGGCCACCGGTCGATCGTACCGGCGGGTCTCGCTATTCCTTGTCGCCCTTCGCGATGCGGATCTCGACCTTGCCGGAGCGGACGCGCGTCTCGTAGCGCGGCTGGGGGTAGACGGCGGGGCCGCCGCGCACCTCGCCCGTGCAGAGGTCGAAGCGGGAGCCGTGCCACGGGCAGGTGACGGTGTCGCCGTCGCGTTTCCCCTCGTCGAGCGGGCCACCCAGGTGGGAGCACGTCGCCGCGATCGCGCACACCTCGCCACTCTCCTCCGAGCGGGAGACGACGACGGTCTCGCCCTCGAGCTCGACGCCGACGAGCTTGCCGCCGTTGAGCTCCTCCTCGTCGCAGACCGGCGCATAGCGGTCGCGCGGACTCTCGAACGCCGTCCGGTTGACGCGGACGCCGAGGCCGAACGAGAGGTGTCCGCCGAGATGGGCCGAGAAGAGCGTCCCCGCGTACGCGACGCCCGACAGGACTCGGCCGAAGCCGCGGTGTCCCCCGCGCCGCGCCGCGAACGAGGCGACGTTGAGCGTCAGCCCCATCGTGTTGACGAGGGCGTGGACGAGGCCGATCCGACGGGCGTCGTCCTTGAGGTGGCTCCAGTCGTTCAGCCCGGTGAGCGCTGCGGGGACGGCGCCGAGGATCCCGACCGCGAGCGCGTTGTCGGCGGCCTCGGAGCCCGCGAGATCGAGCACGAACGCCGTCGTCCAGGCGCCGAGCGGCACGTCCGTCAGCGCCGGGTGGAGCGGATTGCCGAACCAGACGCCGTCGAGGACGTCCCGCACCGGCTGCGGAACGGCGCTCACCGCTTCCTGCACCGGCTCGGCGATGTCGTCGAGCGGCTCCGCGAGCTCGGCGAGCTGCTTGGTGAGGCGAAGATTCGTCACGGACGCTCTCGTCCCCCGCGTATCCGGTCCGAAAACGCCGTCCTACCCGTAGGCGACGATCTTCGCCGTGGAACCCGGCACCGGCCGCCTCGAAGCCTTCAGCGACGGCGTGTTCGCGATTGCCGCCACGATCCTCGTGCTCGAATTCACCGTCACGCGGCATGGAGAGCTCGGCGGACACCTCCTGCACATCTGGCCGGCGTACTTCGCTTACGTCACGAGCTTCGTGACGATCGGGATCATCTGGATGAACCACCACCACACGGTCTCGCTGCTCGGGCGAACGGACCGGACGATGCTCTTCATCAACAACCTGCTATTGCTGACGATCGCGTTCCTCCCGTTCCCGACGAGCCTCGTGTCCGAGCACCTGCGCGACTCGAATGCGAAGCCGGCCGCGCTCGCCTACGGCGCGACGTTCCTCGTCATGGCGAGCCTCCATCAGGTCTGGTGGCAGTACGCGCGCCGTGGACGCCGGCTCGTCGCGGAGGCGACCTCCGAGTCTGCGTTGCGGGCGGTCGACCGGGCCTATCTCCCGGGCGTGGCCATGTACGGCGCGGTCTTCGTCCTCGCCTTCTTCAGCCCGCTCGCGTCCGTCATCCTGACGTTCGCGATCGCGGCGTTCTACCTACCGTCCGCCGCCCTCTTCGATCGCGCCGGCGAGCCATGACGAAGCGGCCGCCAACGCATCCGGGTCGCTCGACTTGAGGACGACCTCGACGCTCGATCCCTCGGTGCTGAAGCTCGGATAGGAGCCGACCATGACGCCCGGCCAGCGCTCGACCGTCTCGGCGAGCGTCGTCGCGATCACGCTTTCGTACGTGCGGTAGACGCGCCGCCAGGCCTGGATCGGGCTGCCGCGGCGAAACTCCTCCTCGATCGAGCCGAACATCGCCTCCATCTCGCTCGGCAGGCCGGGCAGGACGTAGACGTTCCCGAGCACGAAGCCGGGAGCGCCGCCGAGCGGGTTCGCGAGCGGCCGGCTGCCACGGGGGAGGTGCGCCCAGCGCACGGCGTACTCCGGATTGCGCGTGAAGCGCGCGCGCAGCTCGGCTGCCACCTCCGGCACCTCCTCCTGCGGCACGCGGAACGCGGCGGCGATCGCCTCGCGCGTGAGGTCGTCGGGCGTGCCGCCGAGGCCGCCGGTGACGAGGAAGAAGTCGACGCGCGGCGCCTCCTGCCGCACGAAGTCCGCGACCGTGTCGATCTCGTCCGGCAGCGAGGCCGCGAGCCGCACCTCGACGCCGAGCGGCGCGAGCCGACGTGCGAGCCACGCCGCGTTCGAGTTGGGGACGTCGCCCGAGACGAGCTCGTTCCCGACCGTGAGGATCGACGCGCTCGCGGTCACAACTCGATGGTACGGCCGGGCGCGAAGGCCTCCAGGAAGCGGCGGTCGTGGGTGACGAGGATCACGGCGCCGTCGTACGCGGTGAGAGCGCGCTCGAGCTCCTCGATCGCCTCCACGTCGAGGTGGTTCGTCGGCTCGTCGAGGACGAGGCAGTTGACGCCGCGGGCGGTGAGAAGCGCGAGCCCTGCGCGCGTGCGCTCGCCGGGCGAGAGCGAGGCGGCGGCGCGCAGGACGTCGTCGGCGCCGAGCCCGAACTTCGCGAGCAGCGTGCGCGCGGCTCCCGCCTCGTAGTCGCGGAAGATCTCGAGCAGCGTCTGCGGTCCGCTGAGCGCGGCGCGGTCCTGCTCGAGCTCGCCGAGGACGACGCCGGGACCGATCCAGCGGGTGCCGGAGGCGAGCGCGCGTCTGCCGAGAAGCGCGTCGAGCAGCGTCGTCTTGCCGCTGCCGTTCGGGCCGCCGATCGCGAGCCGGTCGCCCCAGCCCACCGCGAGGTCGAGCGGGCCGAGCCGGAAGGAGCCGCGCTCGACGACCGCGTCCTCCAGCCGTACGACGACGTCGCCGCTGCGCGCCGCGGCTGCGAGCGAGAGCTGGAGCTCCCACGGCTCGTACGGCTTCTCGACCGTCTCGACCTGCGCGAGCTTCGCCGCATACGTCCGCTTCACGTCCTTCGACTTCTTCTTCTTGCGACCCTGGCCGTAGCCGCGCCGCTCCCACTCGGCCATCCGGCGCTGCTGCTCCTCGACGCGCCGGCGCCCGGCGACCGACGATTCCCAGCGCCGGTAGTGGCGCTCGCGCCGCTGCTCGCGCTCGGCCTCGTAGTCGCTCCAGCCACCCGAGTACTCGGTCGTCCCGCGCGTCCACTCGTCGAGCTCGACGATGCGCGTCACGGTGCGATCGAGGAAGGCGCGATCGTGGGAGACGACGACGACCGAGCCGGGATGCGACGCGAGCGAGCGCTCGAGCCAGGCGAGCCCGGCGAAGTCGAGGTCGTTCGTCGGCTCGTCGAGCAGGAGCGCGTCGAAGCCGCCGCGGAGCAGCGCGGCGAGCGCCGCACGCGCCTCCTCCCCGCCCGAGCGGGCGCGATCGGCCTCCCGCTCCTGCGCGAGGTAGCCCACCGCGAGCGAGGGCGGCGTCCGCCGGACACGGCCTGCCTCCGGCTCCTCGAGCCCCGCGAGCAGCCGGAGCAGCGTCGACTTGCCCGCGCCGTTCGGGCCGACGAGCCCGATCCGCGCGCGCGGCGGCACGACGAGGCTGACGTCCTCGATGACGACCTCGGCTCCGTACGACTTCGTGATCCCGGCTGCGACGAGCGAGCCGGCCAGGCGAGACATGCGCAACGACCTCCAACGACTTGGCGGGACAGGGTCGGGTGAGAGCGGTCAGCTGCGCATAGACGGCGCCTGGCGCCGTCGGCCACTCTAGCGCGTGCGCACCGGGAAGACGAACACCCCCACCTCGTCCTCGACGACGCGGACGTTCGCGCCGTAGTGCGCCGCGACGTTCGGCGCCGAGAGCACCTCCGCCGCCGTCCCCTCCGCGACGACCGAGCCGCCGTCGAGCAGGACGAGGCGCTCGGCGTACTGGCCCGCGAGCGTGAGGTCGTGCATCGTCGTCACGACCGTGAGCCCGTCGCCGCGCAAAGCGTCGACGAGCTCGAGCACGAGCTGCTGGCGGCCGAGGTCGAGCGCCGTCGTCGGCTCGTCGAGGAGCAGCACCGGCGCCTCCTGCGCGAGGGCGCGCGCGAGCACCGCACGCTGCAGTTCGCCGCCGCTGAGGGAGCCGAGCGGCCGCTGCGCGAAGCGCTCCAGCTCGAGGCGGCGCAGAGCCCGCGTCGCGGCCGCCCGGTCGCTCCGGCCCTCGCCGCCGAGATACGAGATGTGCGGCGTGCGGCCGAGGAGGACGTATTCCGCGACCGTCAGCGCGGGCGGCGTTTCGGGCTTCTGCGGGACGAAGGCGACGAGCCGCGCGACGGCGCGGCGCCCGAGCGTGCGCGCGTCTCGCCCGTCCAGCAGCACCTCTCCGTCGTACGCGGTGAGCCCGGCGAGCGCGCGCAGCGCCGAGGTCTTGCCCGCGCCGTTGGGCCCGATGAGCGCCGTCCAGCCTCCCGACTCCGCCCGGAGCGAGAGCTCGCGGACGGCCGCGACCGGGCCGAACCGGACCCAGAGGTCGCGCGTCTCGATCATCGGACGGCCCTGGAGGTGCGGAGGACGACGGCGAAGAACGGCGCGCCGAGGAAGGCCGTGACGACGCCGATGGGGAGCTCTGCGGGTGAGAGAACCGTCCTCGCGACCACGTCGGCGAGGACGAGGAAGCCGGCCCCGGCGAGCAGCGACAGCGGAACGACGGCCCGGTAGCTCGTCGAGACGAGCAGCCGGATCGTGTGCGGGACGATGATCCCCACGAAGGCGATCAGCCCGCTCACCGACACGGCCGCCGCGGTCCCGAGCGTGGCCGCCACGACGATCGCGAGCCGCGTCCGGCCGACGTCCACGCCGAGGCTCGCCGCCTCGTCGTCGCCGAGGCTGAGGACGTCGAGCACCCGGCGGTGGAGGACGAGCACGAGCGAGCTCGCCGCGACATACGGCGCGCAGATCGCGACGTCGTGCCAGGTCGCCGTCGAGAAGCCGCCGAGCAGCCACGCGTAGATGTCCTGCAGCTGCTGGGTGTGCTGCTGCTGGACGAAGGTCTGCACCGCCGCCGTGAAGGTCGCCATGGTCACGCCGGCGAGCACCAGCGCGCCCGACATGTGCGCCGCGCCGACGGATCGCCCCAGCGCATAGGTGACCACGACCGCCCCGATCGCCCCCGCGAATGCGGCCAGCGGCACCGTCCAGTTGCCTCCGGCCGCTGCCGCGGAGGCATAGATGATGGCGAGGGTCGCGCCGAGGCCGGCTCCGCCGGCGACGCCGAGCAGGTAGGGATCGCAGAGCGGGTTGCGGAAGACGCCCTGGTACGAGGCGCCCGCAACCGCGAGCATCCCGCCGACGAGCGCCGCGAGGGCGACCCGCGGCGCGCGCAGCTGCCACAGCACGGCATGGTCGACCGCCCCGAGCGGCTGGTGGACGTGCAGGAACGGGACGTACGAGAGCGCCGAGCGCAGGATCGAGCCGAGTCCGATGTGCACGGGCCCGACCGCCAGCCCGACCGCGAGCGCCCCGAAGAGGAACGCGGCCGTGACCAGGCCGGCGCGGAGACCGACGCCCCGCGCCTCGACGCGGGGTGTCGGTACCGGCGCCGCCTCCGCCCTGCCGGCGGCCGCGGCCATCAGCCCTGCCTGGCCATCCGCGCCACCGACCGCGCGAACTGCACGATCCGCGGCCCCCAGCGCGACGCGACGTCGTCGTTGGCCTGTACGACGCGGTGATGCTGGACGGCCGAGATCGAGCTCCAGCCTGGACGCGCGGCGACGGTGGCCGCGCTCTGCCCACAGCACTTCGTGTCCGCGAGGACGATGATCTGCGGGTTCTTGGCGATGATGTACTCGGCCGAGAGCTGCGGGTACTGATTGCCGGGCGTGGCCGCTGCGTCGGCGATGTTCCGGAAGCCGAACAGCTTGTAGATGCTCCCGATGAAGGTCTTGGAGGTCGCGGAGTAGTAGTCCTGCTCGAGCTCGTGGTAGACGCGCAGATGGCGGCGCGTCCTCGGAACGCTCCGCACGATCGCGGCCAGGTGCGTCCTCATCGAGTGCACGACGGCCTTCGCCCCGCGGGTGTGACCGGTGACAGCTCCGATGGCGAGGATCTCTCGGTATGCCTGCCTGAGGTCGCTCGCGGCCGCCACGTTCATGACCTTGATCCCGAGCTTGCGGAGTTGCGAGGCGAAGTTGCCCGGGTTGTACGAAATGAAGACGAGGTCCGGGTGGTAGTTCGCGATCGCCTCGACGTTCGGCGTGACGCCCGACAGGCTCGTACGTGGCGCACGCTCCGGGTAGTTCGAGTCCTGGTCGACCCCGACGACCTGCTTGCCGGCGCCGACGGCGAACAGATCCTCGGTCACGGTCGGCGAGAGCGAGACGATGCGGTGCGGGAAGCGATGCTTGGCGCGAGTGCCCTGGTGGGCGGCCGCCGAGAGGGAGACGACGGCGAGCGCGGCCGCGAGAGCCGCGACGACAGCGATGGTCAGGCGTTGCACGAATCCTCCTTCCGCGAGGGGTTCGGGTGTCGCGGCGGGCGGCAGGTCTTCTGACTCGGGGCTCCCTCCCCCGCCGCCTTCCCGGGTTCGCGACCCAGTGGCGTCATGGCGTTGGAGCGTCTCCCCTTACAGCGGCGGGACCGTCCCGGACTTGCACCGGAGTTCCCTCACCGCTCGCCGGTTTGTGGCGGGAATCTAGCATCGCGTCTCGTGCCCGGGCTCACGATCGCGCTCGACCTCGACGGCGTCCTCGCCGACACGCGGCCGCTCTGGGACGCGTGGCTCGAGGACGCGGCCCGGCGGGCGCGCGTCGAGCTCGAGGTGCCCGAGGACCGCGAGGCGGCTGCCGCGGTGCTCGACGAGGCGCTCGGGGACTGGCGTCCGCTGCTGGCGCGGTTCGCCGCCGACCGCGCGCCGCTCTGGATTCGTCCCCGGCCGGACACGAACGCCGCGTTGCGCCGGCTCGTGGCGGCCGGCGCCCGGATCGGCGCGTTCACGGACGCGCCGCGGGAGCTCGCCGAGATCGCGCTCGCCCACGCGGGCGCCGCCCGGCAGGTGGAGGCCGTCGGCACGCTCGCGGAGGTGCGCCGCGCGCTCGGCGCGGGCGCCGTCGTGGTCAAGTCGCGGCGGCAGCTGGCCGATCTACGATGACCAGATGGAGCACGACCTTTCCGACCGGCGCTTCGACCTGATCCTCGAACGGCTCGACCGGATCGCGGACGAGCTCGCGAAGACGAACGAGCGCCTGGACAACGACGAGAACTTCCTGCGGCTCACCAAGGAGCTCGCGACGCTGAACGAGTCGCTGCAGGCGCTCGCCTACGCGGCCCTCGGCCAGCAGGCACCGCAGGTGCGGCGCCGCCGCTCGGCCTAGCTCTTCGGCAGCCGCCAGATGTCGAGCACGCCGCTCGTCGAGTGGCCGTTCGCGTCGCCCTCCGGCAGCGCGACCCGGCCGTCGGTGACGATCGGGCTGTTCCAGTGCCCGGAGCCCGCGGGGAGCGTCGTGACGAGGCTCCCGCTCGCCGGCTGGTAGACGCGCAGTCCCCCGCCCGGGTCGTAGACCCACACCAGTCCGCCCGCGATGACGGGGCTCGTGCCGGCGTCGTCGTGCCGCCAGACCGGGTGGAGCTTCCCGTCGCGCAACGACCACGCCTGGGTGGCGCCGCCGTCGGCGGCCATCAGCCACACGCGCTTGCCGCTTCGCCACACCGCGGGCGCGGTGAAGAGATCCGAGCCGGAGGGCGTCGAGACGATTTGCAGCTCGTGCCCGAGATGCGGCCTCGTGCCCCGCATCCGCGCGAGCGAGAGGAGCCTGATCTTTCCGTCCTTGCCACCCTGCGCGATCAGCTTCGAGGTGAGCCAGACCGGCGACGTCGAGCCGAGATCCTGGTCGCTGCCGTTCAGATCCGCCGTGTTCGTGGGGGTGTAGTTGCCGACGAGCCGGGCCTTCGACGACAGGACGAGCACCGCGTCGCCCCAGTTGGTGTGGCCGTCCCAGGGCGCATTGCCCGTGGCGACGAGGAGCTTGCCGCTGCGCGGCACGACGACCGCGCCCGCGCGTCCCCAGATCGCCGAGTCGCTCGCGGGGCACCGCGACGGCACGAGAAGCCCGTGCCGGTTCGAGCAAAGCGAGTTCCAGACGTGCAACAACCGGCCGCTCCTGGCGGCGATGACGACCACGTGGCCCTGGTACGGCGGCGCGTCGCCGATGTAACCGCCCGTAGTGGCGATGACCCGCCCGTCGGCGTAGTTGAGCGACGAGGCGATCTTCTCGCGCGAGGGCAGCTTCGTGATCACACGGCGCCATACGGCGTGCCCGGTCGCGACGGAGAGCTTCTGGATCCGGCCGTCGGGCGACGCGGCGTAGATCCACTTGCGGCTCGGGTCGGCGACCGGCGTCGCCGTGGTGATCTGCGCCGAGCCCGCCCAGCTGGAGTAGCCGCGCGGCGTGTACCGCCAGAGGATCTGGCCGCTCGCCGCGTCGATCGCGAGCGTGATCCCGTACGTCGTCGTGGCGAAGAACGCGTCGTGCGCCGCACGGTGGATGGAGACGCCGTGCAGGTAGATCGGGGACGAGTCGACGGTCCCCGGGAGGCGAATCTGCTGCCGGTGCAGCTGCGAGAGGTTCGCGGCCGTGATCCCGGTGGCGTGCGGATCGTCGTTGCTGCGCCGTGCGTCCCAGCCGAAGCGCGTCCAGTCACGGCCGGACGTCGCGACGGTCCTGTGCGCTCCGGCGACCCCGCCCGTCGAGCCGCCGCCGCTTCCGCAGGCTGCGAGGAGCAGACCGGCTGCCAGGACGGCGACTAGCGACGGAGCAGGACGCGGCGTAATTCGTCCTCCTTACCCGACTCCAGGATCGCGAGCACCTGGTCACCCGCCTCGAGGACGGTCGAGCCGACCGCGATCTCGGCGCGTCCGCCTCGCATGACCGAGATGAGCCGCGAGCCCTCGGGGAGCGACAGCGCCTCGACGCTCCGCCCCGCCGACGGCGAGTCGCCGTCGATCTGCACCTCGACGATCTCGAGGTTCTCGCCGCGCAGCTCGAGCAGGTGGATGAGGTCGTGCTCCGGCACCTCGTGCTCGACGAGCGCCATCACGCTCGAGGTGGCGCAGATCGTCGGCGAGATGCCGAGCAGGTCGAAGTGCGACTGGTTCCGCGGGTCGTTGACGCGCGCGATCACCTTCGGCACGCCGTACTTCTCGCGCGCGATCTGTCCCACGATCATGTTGTCCTCGTCGTCGCCGGTCAGCGCGAGGACGATGTCCGGCGGGCGCGCGATGCCCGCCCGCTCGAGCACGAAGAGCTCCGTCGCGTCGCCGCGCTGCACCTGGTGCTCGAACTCGTCCTCGAGCTGCTCGAAGCGGTCGCGCCTCTGTTCGATCAGCGTCACCTCGTGGCCGAGCCGCAACAGCGAGCGCGTCACGTTCGCGCCGATCTTCCCCCCTCCCGCGACGATGACGTACATCAGCCGACGACCTCCTCCGCCGCCGGTGGGACGGCCGGGATCGCGCAGGCGCGCGCCGCGTCCATGAGCGCGTCGATGGCGACGCTCGTCGGGCATACGGTGTCGAGGCCGCGCTCCTTGTAGAACTTCGCGCGGGCGGGATCGAGCACGCGCACGACGACGCACCGCACGTCGAACCGCTTCTGCGCCACCTGGCCGATGATGATGTTCGTGTTGTCGCCGTCGGTCGCGACGACGACCGCGTCGGCGTCCTCGATTCCGGCCTCGCGCAGGAGGTCCGTGTCCATGCCGTGCCCGACGATGAACGTGCCGGGCCAGTTCTCGCCGAGCCGCGTGAGTGCGTCCTCGCTCTCGTCGACGACGGTCACGCCCCATCCCTCCTGATGGAGCTGCAGCGCGATCGACGAGCCGACGCGACCGCAGCCGATGACGAGCGCCTTCAACAACCGCCCCTCCATGACTGACGAACCGTAGCTCGCTAGACCTCTTCGAGCACGCCCTGCGGGAAAGCGACGACGAGCACCTCGGCAGGCGCCTTGCGGAGGACGTAGTCGACGGTCGGCGAGAAGAAGCGCGACTGCCGGCGCCAGCGAGGCGAGGAGCCCAGCACGATGAGATCGGCGCCGGTCTCCTCGGCCGCCTCCACGATCGCCTCCCCGATCGACCGCGCACGGATCGAATGCACCTCGACCTCGACGCCGTGGTCGGCGCCGAGCGCAGAGGCCTCCGCGAGCGACGCGGCAGCGCTCTCCTCCTTGTCGTAGAGCTCCGCGTTGAGCGGCTGGTCGAGCGGGACGCGGATCACGTGGAGCGCCACCACAGCGGCCCCGCGCTCCTGCGCGAGCTTGACCGCCGTCGCGACCATCTCCTCCCCGATCTCGCCCAGCTTCATCGGCACGAGGATCTTCGAGAACTCCGCCTCGGGCAGCTCGCCCTCCTCCGCCGGCTCGACGTGCTCGAGCAGCCCCGTGCCGCGGCTGCGGCGGACGAAGAGGTAGACGACCCCGCCGACGGCGAGCCAGATCGGGCCGCCGTAGCGGGCGCCGATGTGCGTCGCCATCGCCGCGACGAAGATCGCCGTCGTGGCGAGGGCGCCGACGACGCTCGGCAGCGGGACGTCCGCGCCGCGCCACCGGACCGAGAGCGGAACGCGGAAGGGACGCTTCGCCGCCGGCTTCGCGAAGCGGAGCTTCACGACCGCTAGCTGCGCGGCGGTGAAAGCGATGAGGACGCCGAAGCTGAACAGGCTCGCGAGGAAGCCGACGGGATTCGTGGTCCAGACCGTCGAGAGCAGGAACGCGATCGGGATGGTGGCGGCTGCGAGGACCGCTTCCGGCGAGTGCATGCTGCGGCGGCTGAGGCGGCCGAACCGGCGCGGCAGCTGGCCGTGCTCCCCGAGCGAGTGCGCGAGGCGGCCGAAGCCGGAGTTCGAGGTGGCGGCGGCGACGAGGAGGATGAGCGCACCGGTCAGCCCGACGTAGATCCGCAGCGCGCGCTCGACCCAGAACGCGACGTGCGGCCCGAGCGCGTAGACGACTCCCATCAGCGGGGCGCGCTGCCATTCCGTCCCGAGCTTCGTCACCCCGTGCGGCGACGGGAAGGCGGAGAGGGCGACGAGCGCGATCAGCACCGTGACGACGACCACCAGCCCGATCCCGACGAAGAGGCTCCGCGGCAGGTCGCGTCCCGGCTGGCGGATCTCCTCCGCGAGGTTCGCGACCGTCTCGAGGCCCGTATAGGCGAGCAGCGCGAGCGGCAGCGCGAAGGCGAGCTGGTGCCAGGACGGCTGCGTGCCGAGCGAGAGGCCGCGCCCCAGCGCGCTCGGCGAGAACAGGAAGGCGAAGCCGAGCACCACGAGCAGCAGCTGCGTCACGAGATCGAGGACGGGCACCGCCAGGCTGAACGAGTAGAGCTTCGCGCGGCGCGGAAGCAGGCGCACGAGCGCGATGGTCGCGATCACGATGCAGGCCACGATCGCGTCTCCCGGGTGCCGGGCGATCGAGCGCACGCCGATCGCGAGCCCCAGGTAGTGCGGGAAGAAGAGCGCCGAGAGCGCGATCACGATCAAGTAGTCGAGGAAGAGCGCCCAGCCGGTGACGAAGCCCGCGAGGTCGTTGAAGGCGACGCGGACGAACGTGGCGGCGCCGCCCGCCTCGCCGATCGTCGTCGTCCCCTCCGCATAGGAGAGCGTCACGACGAGGAAGAGGACGCCGACGACGCCGAGCACCGCCGGCGTGAGGCCGAGCGCGTGCAGGGCGACGATGCCGAGCGCGATGTAGAGCGAGGACGCGACCTCGCCGTACGCGACGGAGCCGAGCGCCGGCGCGTCGAGCACCCGTTGCAGCCGCGGCAACTTGCGTGCCATCGGCCGGTGAGCCTATCTCCGCCGGAGGAGGTAGAGGCGTCCGATGCCCAGGCCGACGAACAGCACGCCGAGGAGATAGCCGGTCGTCCCTCCTCCCTGCACCGTCGTCTCCACGAGGAGGGCGACTCCGAGCACGATCGCGACGAGCCCGAAGGCGAGGACCGAGCGCCGGTACAGGCCGGTCATGCGGCGCGCTCCCGCGGCGTCGCGACCATGACGCGACACGGGGCGTGGCGAAGGACGAAGTCGACGGCGTCGCCGAAGATCTGCCGCCGTCCGCGCTGCAGCCGCACGCGTCGCGGGCCGGCCATGACGATGATCTCGGAGTGGCGGCGGATCGCCTCGTCGACGATCGCGCGGCCGATGTTCCTCGTGCGCGCGATGCGGCCGATCACGTTGACGCCGTACGAGTCGCCGATCGCACGCGCCTCGTCGAGCTGCTCGTTCGCCTCGCGCACGTCCTCGGGCAGCTCGGCGTCGAGCGGCAGATCGAGCGGCACCTCGATCGCGGTGAAGGCGACGATCGACGCGCGCCGCTCCGCCGCGAGCCGGCAGGCGAAGTCCATAGCCTCGTCGGACGCGTACCCGGGGGCGATCGGGACGAGGATGCTGCGGAACTCCAGCACCGCGGCCTTGCCGTACTCGACGGGCGCGCGGATCGTCTCCCCGAGCGGGGCCCGCACGACGCGCCGGCGATAGAAGACGTAGAAGGCGAAGCCGACGACGAGCCACGCGAGGCCCGTGTAGCGGATCGACGGCGTCTGGATCACGATCACGAGCCACGACAGCCCGGTGCCGAGCCCGCCGAGGACCGCGAAGACGGGCCAGACGACGCCGCGCCACCGCAGGTTGGGCCTCGGCTTGAACGAGACCTCGTCGCGGTCGCGAAGCTTCATCCGCAGCCGGATCACGGACGCGTGCGCGACCGTGAACGAGAACGTGGCGCCGAACGAGTAGATCGTCCCGAGGAACGACGTCTTGCCCGAGAGCGTGAGGAGGATCGGGATCGTCCCGGCGAAGAAGGCGAGCGCCAGCCAGGGCGTCTTGAACTTCGGGTGGATCTTGCGGAAGACCAGCGGCAGCTGCCGGTAGCCCGACATCGCGTACGTGATCCGAGAAGCGCCGATCACTCCGGCATTCGCCCCGATGAAGAGGATCGTCGAGGCGAGGATCCCCAGATAGACCTGGAGCACGTGCGTGATGCCGTGGCTGAGTCCGAGGTTGTTGACGAGGCCGAGCACGGGGTCGTTCTGGTAGCCGGGATGGCCGTTGCACTGGACGGTCGGCGGGGCCGCGAGGCAGGTCTTGTAGCCGTGTGCGGCGGTGTGCAGGACGGGCATCGCCGAGAGCGCCACCCAGGGGAGCGTGAAGTAGATGGCGAAGACGGCGATCGCCACGAACATCACGGCTCGAGGCACGGTCCGGATCGGGTCGCGCGCCTCCTCCGACATGTTCGAGACGGTCTCGATGCCGGTGTACGCCAGCATCGCGACCGGAATCGAGAGGAAGAGCTTCCCCCACGTCGGCGCGACGCCGAAGTGGACGTTCGAGACCAGCACGTGCGGCGAGAAGACGAGGACGAAGCCGAGGAGCACGAGCAGCAGCTGCGTCGCGAAGTCCGTCACCGCGAGCACGACGTTGACCTTGGCCGACTCCTGGACACCGATGACGTTGATGACCACGAGCACTCCGATCACCACGATCCCGACGACGATGTCCCACGGGTTCTGCCGGAGCGGCGACCAGAAGACCGAGAGGTAGTGGGGGACGAAGAACGCCGACACGGCGATCGTCGCGATGTAGTTGAGCATCTGCGCCCACGCCGCCTCGAACGAGACGAGCTCGTTGAAGGCGTGACGCGCGAAGCTCGAGGAGCCGCCGGCCTCCGGGAACCGAACCGTTCCCTCGGAGTACGTCGCGGCGGTGCACGCGAAGATGAGGCCGGCGATGATGAAGACGATCGGCGTCAGGCCGAGGGCGTAGACCGCGACTACGCCGAGCGCGTAGTAGATCGACGAGCCGACGTTGCCGTACGCCGTCGCGAAGAGCGCGTTCGTGCCGAGTACGCGCTCGAGCTGCTGGGCCTGGCGGCGCCGTCGTGCCACGGCGGGACTGTAGTGCGCGCCGCGGTCGCTCCCGCTCCCGTTCCCGCGACCGGGCCGGTCGCGATCATCACGCGGCACGGCGTTTCGCGGAGGAGCAGGAGCACCTCGCGAGGGAAGGCGCGCTGGAAGCCGCGCCGCGACTCCACCGGCGCACCCACCACCACGAGCTCTGCGCGCCGCTCCGCCGCGACGCGCGCCACCTCCTCCCCGAAGGAGCCGGGGCGGGTGCGGACGATCTCCCTCCGCACGCCTACGCCGTAGGAGCCTGCCACCGCTGCGCCGGAGTCGAGCCGCTCCCTGAGGCCGGCGAGCGCTCCGTTCATGTGCGCATCGAGGGGCAGCTCGCGCTCGACGACGAGCGGCGCGACGAGGACGACCTGGGCGCCGCGGTCGGCCGCCAGGCGGCAGGCGAGGTCGAGCGCGTGCTCGGTCTCCTCCCGGTCGAGCAGGGGCACGACGATGCTCCGGTAGGCGATCGAGCCCGTCCAGCGGGCGAACCGCCGCGCACGACGATGGAGCAGCTTGACGTCCGGCAGCTTCATCGCAGGAGGTGGTACGGGACCGAGGCGAGCATCACGTGCGGCTCTACGAGCAGCAGACGCTTCACGTACAGAGCCCGCTGGTTGTGGAGGAGACGCGCCCAGCCGCGGAGGATGAGCTCCGGGAGGACGACGAGGACGTCGTGCCCCTCGCAGGTGAGCTCGCGCAGGTACGCGAGCAGGGGATCGCCGATGTCCCGGTACGGCGCAGCGAGCACCTCGAGCGGTACGCGTGCGTTCTCGGCGAGCCACTTGCGTCGGATCTGTGCCGCCTCGTCCTCGTCGAAGGCGAAGTTGACGGCGCGTGTGTCGGGAAGGCCGACCGCCTCAGCCCAGTTGAGTGCGCGCATCGACGCGGCGTTCGCGCCCGAGACGAAGATCCGCACGGCGAGCGGGCGGTCGCCCGGACTCTCGTCCACCGTCGGCACGTCGGCGACGACGACGCCGGGCTCGGTCAGCAGCCTGAGCTTGAGCGAGAACTCGAACGGATGCCGCGCCTCCTCCGCGAGCGCACGCCGCCGGAACTGCTCGGGGACGACGACCGTGACGAAGTCCGACTCGCCGCGCGGCAGGCGCCAGACCTGCTCGAGCACCGCGTCGACCCGGCCACCGTCCGGATCGAGCGTCTCGAGCAGCGGGACGCCGCCTGCGCGGTGGAACCACCGTGGGCCGATCCCGGGGTCGGTGCCATGGCGCGGGACGTGGATCGCGCGGAATCCGTCCGGCGCGATCGTCCGCGCGAGCGCGAGTGCGCGCTCGGCCGCCGGACCAAGCTCCTCGACGACGAGCAGGGTCCTGTTCCGGGCGCCCGGCGCCGAGGCGACCGCCGCGGCCCCGGCGCTCAGCCGCCGACCGACCCGCGAGTAGTGACGCCGCACACCGAGCATCGCGAGGACGAGCAACGGGATTGCGACCGTGACGAGCCACGCGCCTTCGGCGAACTTCGTCCAGACCACTATCGCCGTGACGACGCCGGTGGCGGTGGCGCCGATGCTGTTCACGAGCGCGCGATGCCGCCACCCCACGCTGCGCGTCCGCAGCCAGTAGCGCACCATTCCCAGCTGCGAGAGCGTGAAGGCCGTGAAGACGCCGATCACGTACAGGTGGATGAGGCTGTTGGTGTTCGCCTTGTAGATGGCGAGCAGCCCGGCCGCGGCCAGGGCGAGCACGAGCATCCCGTTTGAGAAGACGAGCCGGTCGCCGAGGTTCGAGAACTGCCGCGGCGCGAAGCGATCGCGCGCGAGCAGGGCGGACAGCCGTGGGAAGCCCTGGAAGGACGTGTTCGCGGCGAGTACGAGCACGAGGAGGGTCGTCCCCTGCACCGCGTAGTACATGAAGCCGCCGAAGGAGCCGCCGGGGAAGACCGTGCGCGCGATCTGGGAGACGACCGAGTCCGTCGCGCTCGGCCGCGCGTGGACGCGCACCGCGAGGTACGAGACGCCGAGGAACATCGTGATCGCGATCCCGCCGAGCACCGCGAGCGTCGTCGCCGCGTTCTTCCCCTGCGGGTGCCGGAAGGCATTGACGCCGTTGGCAATCGCCTCGACTCCGGTCAGCGCAGTGGAACCCGACGAGAAGGCGCGCAGGAGCACGAACAGGCCGATCGCCCCGGTGCCCACCGGGAGCTCATGGGGCACGACTGCCCGGTGCACGTGCCCGGTCGCGGCCTCGACGAGCCCCACCCCGACAAGGAGGAGGATCGAGGTCACGAACGTGTACGTCGGAAGGGCGAACAGCATCCCCGACTCCCGTACGCCGCGGAGGTTCGCAAGCACGATCACCGCGAGGCACGCGAGGGAGAGGCCGACCTTGTGAGCGCCGAGCGACGGCGCGAACGACGTGATGGCGTAGATGCCCGCCGAGATCGAGACTGCGACCGTCAGGACGTAGTCCGTCAGCAGGGCGGCGGCGGCGACGAGGCTCGGCGCCGTGCCGAGGTTCTCCCGCGCGACGACGTACGCGCCGCCGCTCGTCTCGTACACCCGTACCGTCTGCCGGTAGGAGAGGACGACGACGCCGAGCAGGCAGGCGATTCCGATCGAGATCGGGAAGACGAGATGCGCGGAGGTCGCCGAGACCGCGAGGAGCACGACGAGCGCCGACTCCGTGGCGTATGCGACCGAGGAAAGCGGGTCGGAGGCGAAGATCGGCAGCGCGAGCCACTTCGGGAGCAGCGTCTCGTGGATCTGGCCGGTGCGCATCGGCCGGCCGACGAGCACGCGTCGCAGGCGCTTCGGCTCGGGGAGCGCCTCCTCCTCCTCGGGGCGCGTGGCGATGCTCACGGCTCGAGCTCCACGAGCACGTGGCCGATCGCACGACTCAGGTCGCCCGCGCGGTCGTCGTAGAGCGGGCTCCCCGGCTCCCGCAGCAGTTGCCGGAGGAGGAGCACGCCGCAGGCCGTGACGGGGCGGTCGTCGAGCAGCCGCTCCTCGAGCCGCCGCAGCATCTCCTCGTGCCGCCGCGCGACCCCGCGCCGCAACGGCGAGGCCGAGGGCAGCCGAGCCGGGTCGATCCTCCTCAGCGTCTGCTCGAGCTCTCGCGCCAGCGCCCGGCGCGTGCCGGGCGCGACGAGCTCGAGCGTCCGCCAGCGCACGATGTCTGAGCCCTCGACGGCGTGTTGGTCGGCGAGGATCAGGCGGTCGGCGGTGCGGCGGATCGCGCGCAGCTCCCCTCGGGCCCGCTTGGCCCGAACCGCTGCGGCGAGAGCGAAGCAGGCGGCGGCCGCCAGGCCCGCGAGCCGAAGTACTGGCTCCGCCTCGAGCGCGAGCGCCACGAGGACGAGCGCGAGCAGCGGCAATGCCGCCCTTCCGGGCCTCGGGAGATCGAGCGTCTTGAGGGAAGGCGCATGGGTGGCCATACCTCGAAGGTAGGGCGCTCGGCCTCAGACGTGGCTCAGGGAACGGGATTCCGCCTCAGGAAACCCTCAAGCGTGCTCGGCGAGCCGGTAGCCGGCGCCGGGCTCGGTGAGGATGTAGCGCGGCCTTGCCGGATCCGTCTCGAGCTTCCGCCGCAGCTGCGAGACGTAGACGTGCAGATAGTGCGACTCCTCGCCGTAACCCCTCCCCCACACCTCGCGCAGCAGCGCGGTATGCGTGAGCAGCTTGCCGGGGTTGCGGGCGAGCACACGGAGGAGCGCGAACTCGTGCGGCGTTAGCTGCACGGGCTCGCCCCGGACGAATACGGCGCGCTTCTCCAGGTCGATGCGCAGGTCTCCGAGCTCGACCACCGGCTCCGCGGGCGCGTCGATCCTTCGCAGCGCCGCCCGGAGACGCGCGAGGAGCTCGTCGATCCCGAACGGCTTCGTCACGTAGTCGTCGGCCCCGGCGTCCAGCGCCGCGACCTTCTCCGCCTCGTCGCCGACCACCGACAGGACGATCACGGGTGCACTGCTCCACGTGCGCAGCTCGCGGCAGACGTCGGTGCCGCTTCCGTCCGGGAGGACGAGATCGAGCACCACGGCGTCGGGCGGGTTGGCGGCGAGCAGCGTCAGCGCCTCCTCGGCCGTCGCGGCGGTCTCGACTTCGTAGCCCGCAGCGTGGAGGCTCGTGCGCAGCGCGCGCACGATCTGCGGCTCGTCGTCCACCACGAGCACGCGGGGGCTGCTCATGTGCGGGCCGCCGCCGGACGAGGCGCGAGCGGCAGCGAGAGGACGAGGTGTCCGCCCGCCGGATCGTCCTGCGCCCAGAGCCGGCCGCCGTTCGCCTCGGCGAAGCCGCGCGCGATCGAGAGGCCGAGGCCGGAGCCGATCTGCCCGGCGCTGCCGCGCCGGAAGGGCTGGAACAGGGCGTCCCGCTCCTCGTCCGGCAGGCCGGGCCCGCCGTCGACGACGTGCAGTCGCAGCTCCGTCGCCCCCGACTCGGAGCGGACGAGAACGCCCGAGCCGGGCGGGGAGTAATGCAGCGCGTTGTCGATGAGGTTGGCGAGCACCCGCTCGACCTGGGCGGCGTCGACCTCGACCGGCGGCGTTTCGGGCCCGACCTCGAGCCGCACGCGCGAGGCGTCCGCGCCGAGACCGGCCAGTGCCTGCCCGACGAGCTCGTCCACGTGCCACAGCTCCCGGTGCGGCTCGACGGCTCCCGCCTCCAGCCGGGACAGGTCGAGAAGCTGGCCGACGACGCGGTCGAGCCGCGCAGCCTCCCCCTGGATCGTCTCCGCGAGCGCGAGACGGTCCTCGGGCTCGAGCGAGAGGCCGGGGCTTGCGAGCGCGTCGGCCGAGGCGAGGATCGCGGTCAGCGGCGAGCGGAGATCGTGCGAAACCGCGCGTAGGAGTGCCGTCTTGAGAGCGTCGCTCCGCCGGAGAGCCTCGGCCTCGAGCGCCTCCCCCTCGAGCCGGCTGCGGTCGGCGACGACCGCGACCAGCGCGGCGAGCGACGGCAGGAAACGGCGCCGCACCGCCTCGTCGACCGTCGCGCCCTCGTCGAGGAAGAGCGTCGCGACGCACCGGAGTCCGGCCTCGACGGGCAGAGCCTGCTCGCCCTCGGCGGGGAGTTGCTCGCCGAGCTCGAGCCGCGCGCCCCCGACGCCGAGGACGCCGGCCGTGAGGGCGGCGAGGTGCCCCAGCTCCTCGTCGAGGGTGCGGCCGCGCAGCAGGTCCAGGGCCGCCTCGGCCAGCGCGTGCGCCTCCGCCCGCCGCTGCTCGGCGTCCTCCCTCCGCGCGCGCGCCCGCGCGGCGAGAGCGCTCACCGCGAACGCGATGACGAGATAGACGGCGAGCGCGAGCCAGTTCTGGCCCTCGCGCAGGTGGAACGAATGCGCCGGCGGAAGGAAGAACCAGTTGAAGGCCAGCATGCTCGCGACCGAGACGATCGCCGCGAGGGCCGTCCCCCACAGGATCGCGACCGGCAGCACGGCGAGCACATAGAGCGCGCCGAGCGAGAGGACCGGCACGTGCGGCTTCAGCAGGGCGACGACCGCGCTCACGAGCACGACCACGCCGGCACTCGCCGGCACGCCCGCCACGAGCTCGGCCCGCGTTCTCACACGGGCAACGGTACTCCGCTAGCCGTGGATCGAGACGATGATGGGGATGATCAGGATCGCCACGATGTTCGCGATCTTGATCATCGGGTTGATGGCCGGGCCGGCAGTGTCCTTGTACGGGTCGCCGACGGTGTCTCCGGTCACCGCCGCCGCGTGGGCCTCCGAGCCCTTGCCGCCGTAGAGGCCGTCCTCGATCAGCTTCTTCGCGTTGTCCCAGGCGCCGCCGCCCGAGGTCATCGCGATCGCGAGGAACAGACCCGTCACGATCGTCCCGATCAGGAGGCCGCCGAGCATCTTCGCGTTGATGATGCCCACCACGATCGGGAACGCGATCGGCACGATCGCCGGCACGATCATCGAGCGGATCGCCGAGCCGGTGACGATGTCGATCGCGGGGCCATACTGCGGCCGTTCGGTGCCCTCCATGATCCCCGGGTGCTCGCGGAACTGACGGCGCACCTCCTCCACTACCTCGCCGCCGACGCGCCCGACCGCCTGCATCGCGAGCGACGCGAAGAGGAACGGCATCAGGCCGCCGATGAAGAGGCCGGCGATCACCCAGGCGTCCGAGAGGTCGAAGGTGATCTGCTGGAGCACCGAGCCGGCGTGCGCCTGCGTCCGCAGACCGTCGGCGTACGAGCCGAAGAGGACGAGAGCCGCGAGCGCGGCCGAGCCGATCGCGTAGCCCTTCGTCACCGCCTTCGTCGTGTTGCCGACCGCGTCGAGCGGGTCCGTGATCGCGCGCACCTCGTCCGGCAGGTCGGCCATCTCGGCGATGCCGCCCGCGTTGTCGGTCACGGGACCGTATGCGTCGAGCGCGACGATGAGGCCGGTCATCGAGAGCTGCGCCATCACGGCGACGCCGATCCCGAACAGGCCTGCGAAGTGGTTGGCGAGGAGGATCCCGATCGCGATCACGATCACGGGCGCAGCGGTCGCCTGCATCCCGACGGCAAGGCCCTCGATGATGTTGGTCGCGTGGCCGGTCTGCGATGCGCGCGAGATCGACTTGACCGGATTCCAGCGGGTGCCCGTGTAGAACTCGGTGATCCCGACGAGCAGCGCGGTGACTGCGAGGCCGATCAGCGCCGAGCCGTACAGGTCGCCGAACGAGAAGCGTCCCCCGGCGTCGAACGCCTGCGTGACGGGGATGAAGATCAGAGCGGAGATGACCGAGGCCACGATCACCGCGCGGTAGAGCGCGTTCATGATGTTGCCGCCGGCGCGCACACGGGCGAACTGGACGCCGATGATCGAGGCGATGATCGAGACGCCGCCGATGCACAACGGGTAGAGCCAGATGTGCGTCCCGGTCCTCGAGGCATCGCCGGTGACTCCGAGCAGCATCACCGCGACCGCGGTGACGGCGTAGGTCTCGAAGAGGTCGGCGGCCATGCCGGCGCAGTCGCCGACGTTGTCCCCGACGTTGTCGGCGATCACGGCCGGGTTGCGCGGGTCGTCCTCCGGGATGCCGGCTTCGATCTTGCCGACGAGGTCCGCGCCGACGTCCGCGGCCTTCGTGTAGATCCCGCCGCCGAGCCTCGCGAAGACGGAGATCAGCGAGCCGCCGAACGCGAGCCCGACGAGATGCTGGATCGCCTGGTGCGGGGTGTCGCCGATGCCGGCGGTGAGGATCCAGTAGTAGCCCGCGACGCCGAAGAGCCCGAGGCCGACGACGAGGAGCCCGGTGACCGAGCCGGCGCGGAAGGCGACGTTGAGCGCCGGGGGCAGCCCGTGCCTCGCCGCCTCGGCCGTCCGCACGTTCGAGCGCACGGCGACGTTCATCCCGATGAAGCCGGCCGCGGCCGACAGCGCGGCGCCGATGAGAAAGCCGATCGCCGAACCCCAGCCGAGCGAGTGGTAGAAGCCGAGGAGCAGGAACGGCGCAAGCGCGACGATGGCGATGGTGATGTACTGGCGGCGCAGATATGCAGCGGCGCCTTCCTGGACGGCGTGCGCGATCTCCTGCATCCGCTCGGTGCCCGCCGGCTGCTGGAGCAACCAGTACGTGAGGCCGAGTCCGTAGACGACTGCAGCGCCCGCGCAGAGCAGCGCGAACAGCACGGCGTGATGCATGAACCAACTCATCGGTTAGAGCTCCCTCCGGGACGTCACAAAGTCAGCGCCGAGAGGCCTCGGCGCGGCCTGCTTTTTACCACACGAGCCGGATCGGCCGTGTCACGAAGTGGGCGTGCGGAGGTGCCAGCGCACCTGTTCCTCGAAGATCTCGCGCATGCTCGCGCCCTCGTCGTGGCGGGCGATCTGGCGCTCGGCCGCGTTCCGGTCGGGAACCGCCAGCCACTCCGCGGCCCCGAGCTCCTCGGCGACGGGGCGCACCCAGTCGACGAGCTGCTCGAGGCGTGCGCGAGCGGGCACGGCCTCCTCGCGCTCGAAGTCGAGCAGCTCGCCGGAGAGGCCGTAGCGGATCGCGCGCCAGAGGTTCTCCTCCAGCAACCGGTGCGGCAGCTCGGGCAGCGGCTCGCCCTCGTCGAGCGCCCGCGCGATCCGCGCCGTCAGCGCGTAGCAAAGCGCGGCCAGCGAGCGTGACTCGCCGAGGTCGGGCTGGGCGTCGCAGATCCGGATCTCGACCGTCGGGAACGCGAGGTGCGGCCTCACGCTCCACCAGATCTGCGTGTGCTCGGTGATCGAGCCGGTCTCGTAGAGGAAGCGGACGTACGTCTCCCACTCCTCCCAGTCCGAGAACGCGTCCGGGATGCCGCAGCGCGGGAACATCCGCGTGAAGATCTGCGTGCGCGCCGAGTGCAGGCCGCTGAAGACGCCTTCCACGAACGGCGAGCTCCCCGAGAGCGCGAGCAGCTCCGGCAGGTAGTTGCGGAGCGTGGAGCAGACGCGGATCGCGCGGTCGGCGCCGTTGACGCCGACGTGGACGTGCTGGCCGAAGGAGTTGTTGCGCCAGACGACGTAGCGGAGGACCTCGTCGTTGCGCCGGTAGTGCGGCGTGTCGATGATCCGCTGCTCCTGCCACGGGCTCCACGGGTGCGTCCCGGTTGCGCCGAGTGCGACCCCACGCGGCTCGGCGAGTGCACGGAGCTGCTGCCGCCACTCGCCCAGCAGCGCTGCGGCGTCCGCGAAGGCGTCGCAGCGGCCCGTCCGGATCTCGATCTCCGAGGCGATCAGCTCGCCGACGAGGTGTGGCTCGAGCTCCGTCCCGCGCGCCGCCTCCTGCAGCTCCTCGAACCGGTTGACGAGCCCGAGCGTCTCCGGGTCGAGGAGCGCGAACTCCTCCTCGACGGCGACCGTGAAGTCGGGCACGGCGTCGAAGCCCTCGCGCGAGGCCGCAAGCATCTCCTCGTAGCCGAGCCGCTGCTCCTCGCCCACGCGCGAAGCCTAGTTACGAAATTGAAGTGAGGAGGCGCGCGGCGACGACCTTCCAGCTCCAGCGCCGCTCGACGGCGCGCTGGGCGGCGAGGCCGAGCTCTCGCCGGCGCTCGGCGGGCAGCGCGAGAATCGCGGCGAGGCGGTCGCGCAGGGCTTCCGCGTCGCCCGCAGGACAGGAGAGGAGCGACGCCGCCTCGGGCCCGACCTCCTCGCCGATGCCTGCGGCGACCTCGGCGAGACCGGAGTGCGCGGAAACGACCGGGAGCACGCCGGCGGCGGCCGCCTCGGCCGCGACCATGCCGAACGCCTCGGGGAAGATCGACGGCACGACGGCCACGTCGGAGAGCGGCAGCAGGTGGCGCAGGTGCCGGTGCTCGAGCGGCCCGGTGAAGAGCGTGCCCGGCGGCGCGAGCTCCTCGAGCCGCTCGCGGAAGCCACCGAAGCCGACGACGACGGCACGCGCGTCGAGGCCGGCGAGCGCCTCGAGCAGGACCTGGACGCCCTTGTTCTCGATCAGCTTCCCGAAGTAGACGATCGTCGGCCGCTCCTCGGCGAAGAAGGCGGCGAAGCGCCCGGCGTTGCCGTCGTCCGGGTGCCGCTCCTCCCGGTTGCTCGGATTCGGCGGGTCGGCCCGCGCCTCCTCGAGCAGCGCGGCGAGCGCCTCCTCGCGCGGCTGCGGCCGGAACTCGTCCACGTCGACGCCCGGCGGCACGATCTCGACGCGGTCGACATGGCCGCAGACCTCCTCGAGCACGTCCCGGATGTGCTCCGACCCCGCGTAGACGAGCTCCGCCCGAGCGAGCTTCTCGGCGCCCCAGCGCGCGAGGTCGGGCCGTCCGCGCATCGCATATTCGAGCTCCGAGCCGTGCGCCTTGACCCGAAAGCGCAGCCCGCTCGCGGCCCCGACGGGAGCTCCGAGGAGCACGTGGTTCGCGAAGACGAGATCCGCCGGCCCGAGCTCGCGCAGCGCCGCCGCGTTCGCCTCGACGAACGCCTCCCGCTCGTCGGCGGAGAGATCGACCAGGAGCCGCGCCTCGAGCCCCTCGTACCGGTCGAGGACGAAGACCGGGAGCACACCTCCGGGCAGCTCCGGGACGACGACCTGAGCGCCGCCGAGGTCGTAGCTCTCGGGATGCCGCTCCTGGCAGACGACCGTGACGGCGTGCCCGGCGAGGCTCCACTCCCGCGCGAGCGCCCGCGTGTAGACGTTCGACCCGGTTCCGCCGAGGAGGTAGCCGTGCCAGAGCAGGATCCGCACGCGGCGGAGGCTATGTCAGGCGACGGCGGGTGAGGTACGCGAGCGGTAAGAGAATGCCCAGCGCCAGCCCCGGGGCGGCGACCCACTTCACGATGGGATCGTGGTAGGCGTACGGAACCGATAGATACTCGACGACGTACGGAACGACGGCCAGCGAGGCGCCGACGGCGACCACCGCGAGCCGAGGCGCGAGCCAGCCGAAGGCCAGCGCCAGCACGAGGATCGCCGCGAGCGGCCAGCGCAGGTAGAAGAAGCCGTACCTCTCCCGTGAGAGTGCTACGAGCCCCATCGCGATGCCGAGTGTGAGCGGCAACCGCCTGAGTGAAAGCCGACGCAACGGCGTCACGGCCGTTGCGAGCACCAGGACGACAGCCGGTGCGAGCCACTCCTGCCCTGCCGGATAACCCCCTTGCATGTAGGCGATCGCGTTCAGATGACCGCGAAGGCCAGGGGCGATGAGGAGCGCGTCGTACCCGACGATGCCGACATTCACCAGCGCTGCGACACAGGCCAGCCTTCGGTTGCCGAGCACCAGTCCGACAACGATCGCCGAGGCTGCGAGGGCGAACGCGATCCACCACCAATCGATCACGTACGGGGCGGGGTCGAACCTCGGCCCACACGGGCATTCGAATGGCGGCGGCGGGTGGACGCCCAAGCCGATTCCGGCGAGCGCGATCGCGAGGTTGAGGCTGGCGAGGATGCCGACGAGGAGAGCGAGTCCGTCGCGCAGTGTCCGGCGCGACTCGGCCTTCAGCCGCTCCCGCGCCCCGGCGGAGACGAGCGAGAGCGCCTCGCGGGCGGCGCCGAGCGCCGAGCCGTCCGCCGCGAGCAGCGCGGTGTCGACGACCTCGTCGCTGCGACGAGCGCGATGGTCGGGCGGGAACGCACGGCACGCGAGAGACAGCAGCCTCCGCATCAGGTCGCCGCCCTCGCGACCCGCGCCTCCACGACATGCGCCGCGCGCCTCAGACGGCCGGCCTCGGCGGCGAGCGCGGCGTGGCCGTCCTGCGTCAGCGTGTATGCGCGGCGGACGCGGCCCTCCACCTTCTCCTCCTCCCCGGCCTCGACCAGACCGGACTCGACCAGACGGTCGAGCGCGCCGAAGAGCGTGCCCGTGCTGAGTCGCACGTCACCGTCCGAGAGCTCGGCCGCACGGCGGATGATCCCGTAGCCGTGCAGCGGTCCGTCGAGGAGCGCAGCCAGTACGAAGTAGGTCGAGCGGCGGATCTCCATGCGTCGACTATATGTCGTCCGCCGACATGTCGTCAAGCGCTACGTCAAGTGGAAGTAGAGGGCGTAGAGCAGCTCGACCGCGGGGTTCGACGTGTGCACCGTCACGTCGGCGGGCGTCTCGAGGAGCGCCTCCGAGTAGTTGAAGATGATCCTCACGCCGGCCGAGACGAGATCGTCGGCGGCGTGCTGCGCCGCCTCCGCCGGCACCGCGAGCACGCCGACCACGACGTTGTGGTCGCGCACGAGCTCCGCGAGCCGCTCGTAGGGCTCGACGGCGACGCGTCCGATCGGCTGTCCGAGCTTCCCCTCGTCGGTGTCGACGACGACGGCGATGTTGATCCCGTGCTCCGCGAAGATCGACGACGACGCGATCGCCTGTCCGAGGCGGCCGGCGCCGACGAGCGCGACGTTGTGCTGCCCCTGCGTGCGGAGGATCTTCCGGATCGCGTCGAGCAGCAGCTCGATCGAGTAGCCGACCCCCCGCTTGCCGAACTTGCCGAAGTTGGACAGGTCGCGGCGGATCTGCGTCGCGTTGATGTTCGTGTACTCGGCGATCTCCTGCGACGAGATCCTCGTCTTGCCCATCTTGCGCGCCTGCGTCAGTACCTGGAGGTACCGGGACAGGCGGGCGGCGACGCCGACGTTCAAGCGCTCGGCCACACGACCCCCTCTGTGTTGCTCGACTTCGTGACGGCGTTCTCTGTTGTACCAGGCCGGTTACGCGCTCGCTTGTGCAAGCGCCCGGCGCAGGCCGTCCGGGTGCACGTGGTAGACGAAGCGCCGGCGCCCGTCGATCTCGACGACCGGGATCCACTCGCGGTACGCCGCCTCGAGCTCGGGGTCGCCGTCGATCGAGACCTCCCGCAGCTCGAAGCCGAGCTCGGCCTGCGCAGCCGTGACCACGCGGCGGGCCGCCGCGCAGAGGTGGCAGCCCGTCGCGGTGAAGAGGACGACCTCGGTCACTGCCTGCACTCCAAGGAGGGGGGCTCGTGGGGGAACCATTGTTCCCCCAGGTGCCTACGGGTAGATGCCCCGCGTGACGGTGGCCTCGGCGACGCGCTGCACCGCGAGCCCGTAGGCGGCGACGCGCATCGGGAGCTTGCGGCTCTGTGCCGTCTCCCACGTCTCGTCGAACGCGCGGCTCACGATGTCGTTGAGCTTCGCGTTCACCTCGACCTCCTTCCAGAAGTACTCCTGCAGGCCCTGCACCCACTCGAAGTACGAGACCACGACGCCGCCCGCGTTCGCGAGCACGTCGGGGAGGATCAGGACGCCCTTGTCCTCGAGGATGGCGTCGGCCGCCGGAGTGACCGGCCCGTTCGCGCCCTCGCAGATGATCGCGGCCTTGACCTGGTCCGCGTTCTCCGCGGTGATGACCTGCTCGAGCGCGCACGGCGCGAGGATGTCGCATTCGAGGAGCACGAGCTCCTCGTTGGTGATCGTCTCGGCGTCCTTCAGGCCGGCGAGCGTCCGGTTCTCCGCCTTGTAGGCGAAGGCCGCGGGAACGTCGATGCCCTTCGGGTTGTGGAGCGCGGTCGTCGAGTCGGAGATCGCGACGACCGTCGCGCCTTCCTGGTGGAGGAACTGCGCGAGGTAGCTGCCGACGTTGCCGAAGCCCTGCACGACGACCTTCATCCCGGCGATGCGCTTGTCGAGCTTCGCGACGGCGTCGCGGATGCAGAACAGCGAGCCGCGGGAGGTCGCCTCGACGCGGCCGAGGGAGCCGCCGATCGTGAGCGGCTTGCCCGTCACGACCCCGAGCACCGAGTGGCCCTTGTTCATCGAGAACGTGTCGAAGATCCAGGCCATCGTCGACCCGTCGGTGCCGACGTCCGGAGCCGGGATGTCCTTCTCGGGACCGATCTCGTTGATGATCTCGCTCGTGAAGCGGCGGGTCATGCGCTCGAGCTCGCCGCGCGACATCTTCTTCGGGTCGCAGACGATGCCGCCCTTCGCGCCGCCGAACGGGATCCCCATCAGCGCGCACTTCCACGTCATCCACATCGCGAGCGCCTTCACCTCGTCGACGGTGACGTCGGGGTGGTAGCGGATGCCGCCCTTCGACGGCCCGCGCGCGATGTTGTGGGTGACGCGGTAGCCCTTGAAGACCGACGTCGTCCCGTTGTCCATGCTGACCGGGACCGAGACCTCGATCGCCTTCTTGCACTCGCCGAGGACGGCGACGAGGTTCGGGTCGATCTCGAAGGTGGTGCCCACGCGCCGCAGCTGCTCGCGGGCCAGTTCGAACGGGTTCTCGCGCAGGTGGGACGTTGTTGCGACTGCCAAGGCCTACTCCTTTTGTCGCTGCAAACGGGCGGAAACCTGACGCCGCAGCGAGCTTAGCGCGATGCGTACGCGTCGAGCGCGAGGTACCGCGGGTATGGGACGGCCTCGGTCCAGCGGGCCGCCGAGGCGATCATCGCCGCGTTGTCGGTACAGAGGGCGAGGGGCGCCGCCGTCGCTTCCGGCAGCGCCGTGCGGAGCCCGGAGTTCGCGGCGACGCCGCCCACGATCGCGATCCGGTCGCGGCCCGCCTGCGCCGCGGCGTCCCGCACCCGCTCCACCAGCGCACGCACGATCGCACGCTGGTACGAGGCGGCGAGGTCGGCGCGCGCCCCCTCGAGCTCCTCCTCGCCCAGCTCCCGGACCGCGTACAGGAGCGCGGTCTTGAGCCCCGAGAACGAGAAGTCGAGGCCGGGCACGCGGGCGACGGGGAAGTCGTACGCACTCGGGTCTCCCTCACGGGCGAGCCGGTCGATCTCGCGTCCGCCCGGGTAGCCGAGTCCGAGCAGGCGCGCGCCCTTGTCGAAGGCCTCGCCCGCCGCGTCGTCGAGCGTCGATCCGAGCAGCACCTGCTCGGTGTGCGAGCGGACGTCGAGGAGCATCGTGTGGCCGCCGCTCGCCAGCAGACAGAGGAACGGCGGCTCGAGCGGCTCCGGCTGGAGGTAGAGCGAGGCGACGTGGCCGTCGAGGTGGTCGACGGGCACGAGCGGCAGGCGGCGCGACCAGGCGACCGCCTTCGCCGCGGCGAGGCCGACGAGGAGCGCGCCGATCAGCCCTGGGCCTCTCGTCACGGCGATGCGGTCGACGTCGTCCAGCGTCGCTTCCGCCTCCGCGAGCGCCTCGCGGATCACAGGCGTCACGAGCTCGAGATGACGCCGCGACGCGACCTCCGGGACGACGCCGCCGTAGCGGGCGTGCAGCTCCGCCTGCGACGAGACGACGCTCGAGCGGATCTCGCCCTCGCCGGTGACGAGCGCCGCCGCCGTCTCGTCACACGACGTCTCGATCCCGAGGATCAGCGCGCGACCGGGTCCTTCCACATGATGAGCGCGTCCTCGCGGTTGTCCGTGTAGTAGCCGCGCCGCAGACCACGCGAGCGGAAGCCGAGCCGCTCGTACAGGTCGATCGCCTTGCCGTTCGAGACGCGCACCTCGAGCGTGTAGCCGCGGCGGGCGTCGTCGGCCGTGAGGTCGAACAGCCGCTCGAGGAGCATCGTCGCGACCCCGCGCCCGCGATGCTCGGGATCGACGGCGACGTTCATCACGTGCCAAGCGTCGACGTAGCGCGAGACGATCAGATAGCCGACGAGGGCGCCGTCCTCGCCCTCCGCCTCGAAGGCACCGAGGCAAATCGAGCTCGGCTTCGCCAGCTCGCCCGCGAACATCGAGCGCGACCAGGGCGTCGGGTACGAGCGGCGCTCGATCTCCTCGATCTCGAGGAGGTCCGCGAGCGCGAGCCGGCGCAGCTCGATCGTGGTCACCGGACGCTCCTCTCGGCATCCGGCACCCGGAGGTAGAGCGGCTCGAGCTCGTCGACGGATCCCGGCTCGCCCGCGAGCGCGGCGTGGAAGCGCGCCCGCGGCAGGTGCCGCTCGTCGTCGTCCGGCGGCACGACCGCTCCACGCTCCTCGAGCAGGAAGCGGTAGCGCTTCGCCCCGTCGCCGACACAGACGTCGCCCTCACCGAGCGGCAGCTCCTGCGGCACGAGCACGCGTGGCTCGCCGTCGAGAAGGGTGAACACCTCGCGCCGCTTCGCGTCGATCACGGGCAGCGCCGCAGGCGCGCCGGCGGCCAGGGCGGCAAGGGTCGAGACACCGGAGCCGGGCAGGTCGAGCGAGAGCGCGAGCCCGCGCGCCGCCGCCAGTCCGATCCGGACCCCGGTGAAGCTGCCGGGGCCGAGACCGACCGCGAGGCGATCGAGGTCGGACGGATGAGCGCCTGCCTGACGGAGGAGCGCGTCGACGTCCTCGAGGAGCGTCTGCGCGCGCGAGACACGCTCGCCGAGCACCTCGTCCCCGTCCACGAGGGCGCTCGTGGCGACGGCAGTCGACGTGTCGAAGGCCAGCGTCAGCATTCCTCGATCTCCACGGCTCTCCCGCCGTCAGCATGCCTCAAACGAACCGCGAAACGAGGAGGCGGCAGGACGCCCTCTCCGGCCTCGGGCCACTCGACGAAGGCGATCGCCCGCTCGAAGTACGGCTCGAGGTCTCCCCACTCGGCCGGCGAGACGCCTTGGAAGCGATACAGGTCGAGGTGCGAGACCTCGACGCCCTCGCCGTGGTAGCGGTGGCCGATCGTGTAGGTCGGGCTCGTAACCCGCTCGCGCACGCCGAGCGCGCCGCACGCGCCGCGGACGAACGTCGTCTTGCCGGCGCCGAGCTCGCCCGCGACCGTGACGACGTCACCGGCGGCGAGGCGCCGCGCGAGCTCCGCCGCCAACTCCTCGGTCTCCTCGGGCGAGCTGGTCGTCGTCTCGGCCATCCGTCCCAAGACTACGATCAGGCGATGCCCGCCTACGTGATCGTCGAGACGGAGATCCACGACCCCGAGCAGTACGACCTGTACAAGGCGGCCTCGCCGGACGCCGTGCAGGCGGGAGGCGGCCGCTTCGTCGTCCGCGGCGGAGAGCTCGCGGTGCTCGAGGGCAACTGGGACCCGTCGCGGCTCGTGGTCCTGGAGTTCCCCGACCTCGAGGCAGCGAAGCGGTGGTACGACTCGCCGGAGTACCAGGAGGCGAAGCGTCTCCGCGAGGGCGCCGCCTCCCTGAAGATGCTCGCCGTCCAAGGCGTTTGACCGACCCGCCGAGGCTCGAGCTCCCGAACGGCTTCGTCCTCGACGCCTGGACGATCGAGGACGCCGCCTCCCGGCGGGTGGCCGAGCGATGCGGCTTCCGCGAGCTCTAGAACAGGCCCAGCTGCTCGGCAGGCGCCGCGACGGCTGGCTCGGGCTCCGGCTCGGGCGCCGCAACCGCAGCAGGCTGGACACCGCGTCCCATGAGCTCGGGCAGCCGTGCGAAGTCCGACTCGAGCACCTTGAGCATCGCCGGCGTGTAGAGCGCCGCGGCCGGGTGGTAGATCGGATAGAGGACGACGCTGCGGCCGGCGATCGTGAGCGCCTGCTCCTGGCCGTGCACACGGGTGATCCCGAGCGGCCGGCCCGAGAGGAGCTTGGTGGCGAAGTTGCCGAGCGTCGCGATCACCTTCGGCTCGATCAGCTCGATCTGGCGGAAGAGGTGCGGCTCGCAGGACTCGATCTCGTCCTGTTGCGGGTCGCGGTTGCCCGGCGGGCGGCACTTGAGGACGTTCGCGATGTAGACGTCCTCGCGTCGCAGCTCGACACCGGCGAGGAGCCGCTCCAGCAGCTTCCCCGCCTGGCCGACGAACGGGACGCCCTGCTTGTCCTCGTGGAATCCGGGCGCCTCGCCGACGAACATGAGGTCAGCGCAAGGGTTGCCCGAGCCGAAGACGACCTGCGTCCGTCCCTGCGCGAGCCGGCAGCGGGTGCACCCCGCGGTCGCCGCCGCGTACGCCTCGAGCGTCTCCACCGCCGCGACGTGCACAGCACTCACGCTGCCGAGTCTACGAGGCACGCCCGACGGACACGATCCGCGCCCGCCAGCGGCCGCGCGGTGCGTCGACCTCGATCTCGTCGCCGGGCGCCTTGCCGAGCAGCGCCTGCCCGACGGGCGAGTCCGGCGAGACGCCGCCGACACTCGTGATGTCGAATTCGTGCCTCGTGCCGTCCTCACGCTCGACCTCGACGCGCGACCCCACCGTGACGACACCGCTCGCCGTCGCCTCCTCCTCGTTGACGATCGTCGCGTGCTGGAGCCGGTGCCGCAACACCCGGATCCGCGCCTCCAGCAGTCCCTGCTCGTTCTTCGCCGCGTGGTACTCGAAGTTCTCGGAGAGGTCGCCGTGGGCCCGCGCCGTGGCGATCGCCTGCACGACCTCCTGCCGCTTCGGTCCCTCGAGCTCGGCGAGCTCGGACTCGAGCTGCGCGTGGGCGGCGGGCGTCAGCAGCTCGCCGTCTTCGTCCCCCCGGGCCACGGCCGAGCTAGTGGCCGCAGCCGCAGGAGCCGCCGCAGCAGCCTCCGCCCCCGCCGCCCGCGGTCACCGGCTTCGTGACGCCGTGCACGGCGAAGGAGGAGAACTGGCGCGAGACGTTCGTCGCGGCACAGTCCGGGCACGCGACCTGCTGCTCGCCGCGGACGAGCTCCTCGAAATGCGACTCGCATTCCATGCAGACGTACTCGTAGATCGGCACGGCCCAGATGCTAGCCCGACGAGCAGCTGGTCGCGCGCTTGCCGCCGAAGAGCTCGCGGACGAGCCCGCCCGGCGTCCCCGGCACGTTGAGCGCGAACTTCTCCGGCCGCGTCAGCCGCAGGATCGTCATCTTGTCCGGGCCGGGCGCGACGCAGCCGCTCCCGCGCAGCCGCAGGTACGGGCTGTAGTGCGCCCGCAGAAGATACCGGCCCGCCGCGAAGACCTGACCGCGGATCGCGGTGTGGCCGAAGGACGTCACGACCGGGTGCGCGGGCCCCGTCAGGAGCGGCGTCGCGTGGGGGAGCTCGTAGATCGCCCAGTTCCGGCTCCGGAAGACGAGCCGCAGCCCGGAGCCCGCCGAGCGCACAACGCCCGCTTCCTGAGGGCCGCCGTCCCAGTCGAGCGGCGCGGTCGTGCTGAGGACGACGTAGCGGACGGCAGCAGAGCGCAGCCAGCGGCGGTACGCGGCGGCGTCGAGGTCCTTCCTGTAGAGCGCCGGGTTGTCTGCGGTGTCGAGCTGCCGGTACCAGCCACGCGCGAGGGGGAAGCCGGACTTCGGGATCCAGTACGCCTCCCAGTGCTCCGCCGTCGGCACGACCTCCACGCGATAGCCGGGCTGCTCGTGCTCGCGGAGGAAGCGGATCGCCGGCCGCCAGAAGCTCGCCTTCTGCGTGTTGTTGTCGAGTCGCGACGGGACGAGGAGCGCGTATGGCACGAGGTTGTAGGCGAGGGCGGCCGCGAGTGCGAGCACGACGAGGCGGCGCGGCCGGAAGCCGGCGAGGCTCGCGGTGAGGAGCATGACCGGGAACACGAACGCGCTGAGCCGCGTCCAGTTGTCTCCGAGCGGCGACGGGACGATGAAGACGACGACGCTGCCGAGCCCCCAGAGCGCGTAGAACGAGACGAGCGGGCCGGCGCCGCGAGCGTTCCGGGCGACGAGGACGCCGAGGGTCGTGACGCCGAGAACCGTGACGAAGTCGACCCAGTGGAACGGGTAGATGCCGGTGCCCGACGGGAAGAGGACGAGCGCGAGCACCTCGATCCCCGCCGCGCCGCCGAGACCGACGCCGAACCAGAGATGCCGCCGGGCGATCCGCCGGCGGGAGAGGGCGTACGCCCCGACGATGAGGCACAGGAAGGCGAAGGCGAGCGGGCTGAAGCCGATGGTGAGCGCGGCCATGACCACCGCGAGCCAGACCCGCCGCAGCTGCAGCAGCTTGAGCGTCGCGAGCATGGCGGTGAAGCCGAGCGAGTACGCGTAGAGCCCCGTGAACATCGGCGCGGCCGCGAGCACGCCGAACACGCGCACCGGCCAGAGCGCGGCCCTCCCCCATTCCCGCAGCGCGATCGAGGCGAAGAGGACGGTCGAGGCGACGGCGGCGAAGAAGACGAGCGGCAGGTTCCCGACGAGGGCGGCCGGGAGGTAGTAGAGGAGGCTGTACGACGCGAGCGGGTACGTCCCGGCGTACCAGAAGTTGTCCCAGACGAGCGCGCCGTCGCGAACGAGGAACGTCCGGTAGAGGTGGACTGGCGCATCCCCGGGCGCGGGCCCGATCGCGAGGACGAGCGCGGCGAACGCGGCCGTCAGCGCAGCGCCGAGCACCAGCTCGCGGCGGGGCGAGAGGCGGCGGAGATCGGCGAGGCTTGCAGCTGCAGAGCTCATCCGGGCAACCGAATCCTCGCATGTATGCGTGTCAGCAGCGCGGCGGGCGGAGCGAGGTCGACCCCGTCGGGGCGCGAGAGGTAGCCCGGCGCGCTGCCCGCGATCCCCGTGTGGCCGTACTGCCAGACGACGCGGTTCGTGCGCGGGTCGATGACGATCACGCGGTCGTTGTAGTCGTCGTTGACGAGGAAGTCACCGTTCGGGAGCGGCTGCGCGAGCGAGGGGTGGTCGAGCTGCGGCGCACCCGGTCGGGGCTGATAGCGCCAGCGAAGCCGGCCCTGTCGATCGAAGGTCTCGAGGATCCCGGGGCTCTGGTAGCCGACGGTGACGAAGAGGCCGCGCCGGACCTCGTTCGAGTCCGACGGGTAGTAGACGCCGGGCAGGTGCGTCGACCAGAGCAGCCGCCCGTTCGCGGACAGCGCGTCGACCCAGTCGCCGTTGATCTCGGTCACGAGCGTCCCGCCTCCTGCGAGCGGAAAGGCGCCGTTCGGGCTTCCCCAGGCGCGAGGCGGCGAATGGACGCAGCCCTGGACCGGGCTTCCCGTTGTGCGCAACAGACGGTGCGACGGCGGCCGCAGCAGGACGAGTCGGCAGTTCTCGATGTCTGCGACGACGATCGAACCGTCGGGAAGCATCATCGCGTCGTCTGGGTGCGCGAGCCGGTTCGCGCTGCTCCCGGGCGCCCCGACCGCGCCGTAGCGCCAGACGATGCGCCGCGAGGCGACGTCGACCACGCTCACGGCGTCGACGTCCTCCTCCGTGACCACGATCTTGCGGCCGTCCGGCGAGAAGAACGCGTCGTCGGGAAGCGGCAGGCCCGCCCCGCCGACCTGCGGGAACCGCCAGACGACGCGGCCCTGCGGATCGACGACGAGCAGGCGGCTGTTCGAGCGGTCGGCGATCAGGATGTCGCCCGGAAGGGCCGAGGGGTCGGAGCCCGGCGCGAGGTGCGATCTCCCGCGCGCGGGCGCGAAGAGCCCTGTCGTCGTAGGGCCGGTGTGAGCCGTCCGCGAAGCATGCGGTCGATGCGTCGGGTCACCGGGCGCGGCGGTGCGCCTTGCGCTGCCGCAGCCGGCCGCGACCGCGGCCCCGAGGACCAGCAGAAAGAGGAGAGCGGGGCGCACCAATGCTCTTCTCTCCCCAGTTCTACCGCTCAACCATGAGAGGCGGGTGAGGTGGCGGTACACTCGTTCCTGCCCGGCATCCGGTCAGGAGCTGGAGCGAGATCGTGATCGAGAGAGCCCAAGTCATCGGCTCGGGCCGCGTCGGTTCGGCCGTCGCCGCCCGCCTCCGGGAGCGCGGCGTCGCCGTGGGCGAGGACGACCCCGAGGTCGTCCTCCTCTGCGTCCCCGACACGGCCATCGCCGAGGTCGCGCGCGGCGTTCCACCGGGACGGGCCTGGATCGGACATGTCTCAGGCGCGACGCCGCTCGCGGTGCTCGAGCCGCACGAACGCCGCTTCTCGCTCCATCCGCTGCAGACGTTCGACCGAAGCGGGGATCCGGCCCAGCTCGACGGGGCCTGGGCGGCGATCAGCGGCGAGACCTCCGAGGCGCTGGGCGTCGCGCGCGCGCTCGCCGAGACGCTGGGACTCAGGCCGTTCGAGCTCGCCGACGGGGACCGGGCGCTCTACCACGCGGGCGCCGTCTTCGCGTCCAACTACGTCGTGACCCTGCAGCGCGCAGCCGTCCGGCTCGGTGTTCCCGCTGAGGGGCTCGTCGCGCTCATGAAGGGAACGATCGACCACGGCTTCGAGCTGACCGGGCCGATCGCGCGCGGCGACTGGGCGACGGTCGAGGCGCACAAGCGGGCGATCCGGGCCGCGCAGCCCGAGCTCGAGCACCTCTACGAGACGCTCGCCGGGGCGACGGTGCTGCTCGCATGAAGGTCGTGCGCACCATCGCGGAGCTGGAGACGACTCCCGGAACCGGGCTCGTGCCGACGATGGGCGCCTTCCACGACGGCCACCGGGCGCTCTTCCGCGCGGCACGTGCGGAGAACGCACGTGTCGTGGTGTCGCTGTTCGTCAATCCGGCGCAGTTCGACGAACGGGCGGATCTCGAGGCGTATCCGCGCGACGAGGCGCGCGACCTCGAGATCGCCGAGGCGGAAGGCGTCGACGTGGTCTTCGCGCCCGCGGAGCTGTATCCCCAGGGCTTCTCCACCTGGGTCGTCCCGGAGGAGGCCGGGGCCGAGGGCGCCTCACGTCCCGGTCACTTCCGCGGCGTCGCGACCGTCTGCCTGAAGCTGTTCAACCTCGTCCGGCCCGAGCGCGCCTACTTCGGCCAGAAGGATGCGCAGCAGGTGGCGGTGATCCGGCGGCTCGTCCGCGACCTGAACGTCCCCGTCGAGATCCGCGTCGTCCCCACCGTGCGCGACTCCGACGGGCTCGCCCTCTCCTCACGGAACGCGCGTCTCTCGGTGGAGGAGCGCGAGCGCGCGCTCGGCCTGCCGCGGGCGCTCGCCTCGGCCGTGGGCAAGCCCGATCCGGCGGCCGCCGCCCGCGCCTCGCTGAACGGGATCGAGCCGGAATACGTCGAGGTGCTCGACCTCGGCGACGCCAAGGTCCTCGCCGCCGCGATCCGCGTCGGCGCCACTCGCTTGATCGACAACGTCGTCCTGGAAGGAGAGCTCACATGAGCGACAACCCCAAGCCCGCGCGCTACGCCTCGTGGACGGCCGGCAAGCTCCCGCTGCCGGAGCTCGCCGAGCTGAAGCGGCGCGGCGACAAGATCGTGATGGTCACCGCCTACGACGCGCCGAGCGGCCGGCTCGCCGACGCGGCGGGCGTCGACCTGATCCTCGTCGGCGACTCGTCCGGCATGGTCGTCCACGGCCGGGAGTCGACGGTGCCGGTGTCGCTCGACGAGATCGTGTTCATGACGCAGTGGGTGACGCGCGGCGCGAAGCGGCCGCTCGTGATCGCCGACATGCCGTTCGGCTCGTACGAGGAGTCCGACGAGCAGGCCGTGCGCAACGCGGTGCGGCTCGTGAAGGAAGGCGGCGCGGACGCGGTCAAGCTCGAGCGCGGCGGGACGTCGGTCGCGCGGGCGCGGGCGATCGCCGGGGCCGGGATCCCCGTCATGGGGCACGTCGGACTCACGCCCCAGACCGCGACCGTCCTCGGCGGCTTCAAGGCACAGGGCCGGACGGCGGAACGCGCGCGGCAGCTGGTGGAGGACGCGCTTGCGCTCGAGGCCGCGGGCTGCTTCGCGGTGGTGCTCGAGGCCGTCCCTCCGGCGGTCGCGCGCGCCGCGACGAAGGCGCTCACGGTGCCGACGATCGGCATCGGCGCCGGCGCGGACACCGACGGGCAGGTGCTCGTGTGGCACGACATGCTCGGCTTCTACGAGGGCCGGGCGCCACGTTTCGTCAAGCGCTACGCGGAGCTCGGCGACGCGATCGTCGAGGCGCTGGAGCAGTTCGCGGAGGAGGTGCGGGGCGGCTCGTTCCCCGAGGAGCGGCACACGTACGCCATGCCCGAGGAGGAACGCGCGCGGTTCGAGCACGCCCTGAAGCCGAAGGCTTCGTGAGCTGGGCGCCGCCGCGGCTCGACGGGCGGATCTCGCTCGTCACGGGTGCGACGCGCGGCATCGGCAGAGGCGTCGCCCTCGTGCTCGGCGAGACGGGCGCCACGGTGTACGTCACCGGGCGTACGACCGTCGACGAGATCGCTGCCGAGGTGACCGCGCGAGGCGGCCTCGGCATCCCGGTCCGCACCGATCACGCAGACGATTCGCAGGTCGAGGCCCTGTTCGAACGGATCGACCGCGAGTGCGGCCGCCTGGACCTCGTCGTCGGCAACGTCTGGGGCGGATACGCCGACCACGACTGGCGCACGTTCGGCGCGCCGCTGTGGGAGCAACCCCTCTCTCGCTGGCAGGCGATGTTCGAGTCGGGGCTCCGAGCTCAGTTGACGACCGCCCGCCTCGCGTCGGCGCGCATGGTCGAGCAGGGCGCCGGTCTGATCGTCTTCACCGGCGCGTGGGACGATCCCGGTGAGTACCTGGGAAACCTCTACTACGACGTGAGCAAGGCGGCCGTCTCACGGCTCGTCACGGGCCTCGGGCACGAGCTGCGACAGCGAGGCGTCTCGGTCGTCGGGATCGTGCCGGGCTTCACCAGCACCGAGGCCGTCGTCGGCGCGTTCGCGGCCGAGGGCATGGACCCGCCGGAGGCCGCACACTCGCCGGAGTACGTCGGCCGTGCCGTCGTCTGTGTCGCCGCCGACCCGGGGGCGACCTCGCTGAACGGCACGAGCGTGCAGACGGCGACGCTCGGCGGGCGCTACGGGTTCGCCGACGTCGACGGCCGCACCTTCACGCAGTTCCGCATGGCGGCCGAGAATCGTCTCGACTAGAGGATCGTCGCCAGGACGACGAGCGCCGGCAGCGAGGCTGCGAGCCCGACGGTCGCGAGCGACCGTCCCCAGCTCCAGCCGTGGACGCTGCGGACGCCGATCACGAGCAGGATCGCGCTCCAGGCGAACGACGCGTAGACGAGGCCGCCGAATGTGCGGTCGCCCGGCCCGTAGTCGCGACCACCGGTGTGAAAGAGGAACTCTCCGTAGATCGCGACCCGGATCGGCCAGAGCGTGAAGAGCGTCAGGGCGACCGGAGCGGAGGCAAGCGCAAGCAGGTGGCGTGCGCGCCGATAGCTTCCGAGCCCTCCGAAGCGCCGCGCAGCACCGTAGACGAGCCCTCCGCCGAGCCAGTACACGACGATTGCGTAGGCACTGCCCCCGAAGAACGCCCAGATCGGGAGGACGATCCACGAGCTGCCGGGATTGAGGAGTCCCCGCGCGACCGGCGTGGCGAGCACGCCGGCGATCGCTGCAAGACCGATGATCGCGGAGAGCGGCTCCTGTCGCGCCTCTACCTCCGCTTCCGACTCGTCCCGGAGCGAAACGAAGACGGCTCGCGGCGCGACGAGCACCGCCGGCGCACGCAGCCACCAGCTCCGTTCGAGCGCCGAAGGGCGCGCGGTCTCGGCGGTCGCCGCCATGCGCCGGAGCGTAGCCTCAGGCGCCGGATCCGTGACCCGCGAAGACACCGGCGGCGAGGAGGACGAGCACGAGGTCGAGCGCCAGCCAGCCACCCGAGACCCACGCCCAGGTTCGGAGCTGAGACTTCTTGCGAGGGTCCGGCTGGCCGCCCTGCAGCAGCAGTGCGGCGATCAGAGCGATGAAGGGGAAGAACAGCGTCGCGAGCACCGCTCCGGCGACGGCGGCGCCGTCGTAGCCGGCTTCCGATGGGGCGGAGCCTGCCTCCATGGTGCAAGTGTTACCCCGAGTCGCCTCAGCGACAAGTGTCCGCTCCGGACAGGCCTAGGCGGCCGCGACGACGACCTCGGGCAGCACGCTCTGCAGGAACCGGCCGGTGAAGCTGTCCTCCACCTGCGACACGTCCTCGGGCGTGCCGACGGCGATGAGCTCACCGCCCGCCTCGCCGCCCTCCGGGCCGAGGTCGATCACCCAGTCGGCCTGCTTGATCACGTCGAGGTTGTGCTCGATCACGATCATCGTGTTGCCGCCGTCGACGAGCCGCTGCAAGGTCTCGAGCAGCTTCTCGATGTCCGCGAAGTGGAGGCCGGTCGTCGGCTCGTCGAGGATGTAGAGAGTCTTGCCCGTCGCGACCTTGCACAGCTCGGCCGCGAGCTTGACGCGCTGCGCCTCGCCGCCGGACAGCGTCGTCGCGGGCTGGCCGAGCTTGATGTAGTCGAGGCCGACGTCGTGGAGCGTCTGCAGCCGGCGCCGGATCTTCGGGATCTTCGCGAAGAACTTCAGCGCCTCCTCGACCGACATCTCGAGCACGTCCGCGATCGAGCGTCCCTTGAACCGCACCTCGAGCGTCTCGCGGTTGTAGCGCGCGCCCTTGCACGTCTCGCACGGCACGTAGACGTCCGGCAGGAAGTGCATCTCGATCTTGATCTGCCCATCGCCCTTGCACGTCTCGCAGCGGCCGCCGCGCACGTTGAACGAGAACCGGCCGGGCTTGTAGCCGCGCACCTTCGCCTCCGGCGTCAGGGAGTAGAGCTCGCGGATGTGCGTGAACAGGTCGGTGTACGTCGCCGGGTTCGAGCGCGGGGTGCGTCCGATCGGCTTCTGGTCGATCTCGATCACCTTGTCGAAGACCTCGATCCCCTCCACGCCGGCGTGCGCGCCCGGCTTCACGCGGGCGCGGTTGAGCCGGTTCGCCAGCGCCTTGAACACGATCTCGTTCACGAGCGTCGACTTGCCCGAGCCCGAGACGCCCGTCACGCAGATGAACTTGCCGACCGGGAACTCGACGTCGATCTCCTTGAGGTTGTGCTGCGCCGCGCCGCGGACGAGGAACGCGCCGCGATCCTCGTCGCGCCGTTCGGGCACCGCGATCGACCGCTTGCCGGAGAGGAACTGTCCGGTGACCGACTTCGCCACCCGCTCGACCTTCGTCGCCGGGCCTTCGGCGACCACCTCGCCGCCGTGGAGTCCCGCGCCCTGGCCCATGTCGACGAGCCAGTCGGAGCGGCGCATCATCTCCTCGTCGTGCTCCACCACAAGGACGGTGTTGCCGAGGTCGCGCAGGCGCTCGAGCGTGTCGATGAGGCGCGCGTTGTCGCGCTGGTGGAGGCCGATCGACGGCTCGTCGAGGATGTAGAGGACGCCGACGAGCTGCGAGCCGATCTGCGTCGCGAGCCGGAGCCGTTGCGCCTCGCCGCCCGAGAGGGTCGCCGCGGCGCGGTCGAGCGTGAGGTAGCCGACGCCGACGTCGTCCAGGAACGTCAGCCGCTCGCGGATCTCCTTCACGATCCGGTGGCCGATCAGCTCCTCGGTCGGCGTCAGCTCGAGCTCGTCGAGAAAGCCGAGCGCCCGCGTGACCGACAGCTTCGTGAACTCGTGGATCGACTTCTCGCCCACGGTGACCGCGAGCACCTCCGGCTTGAGGCGCGCGCCCTTGCAGACGGGGCAGGGCCGGAAGCTCATGTACTCCTCGATCCGCTCGCGCTGTTGCGACGAGTCGGTCTCGCGATAGCGCCGCTGGAGGCTCGCGACGATGCCGTCGAAGGCGAGCATGTACTGGCGCCGCCGTCCCATGCGGTTCCGGTACTGGACGTAGATCTTCTCGCCGTCCGTGCCGTCGAGGAAGCGGGCCTGCTCCGCGTCGGTCAGCTCAGACCAGGGCTTCGAGGTGTCGATCTCGTAGCGGTCGGCGATCGCCTGGATCACGGCCTCGTAAAAGCCTGACGAGCCGCCGACCGACCACGGCACGAGCGCGCCGTCGTCGATCGAGAGCGACGGATCGGGGACGAGCAGGTCGGGGTCGATCTCCTGCTGCGAGCCGAGGCCCGTGCAGCGCGGACAGGCGCCGTGCGGTGCGTTGAAGGAGAAGATCCGCGGCTGGAGCTCGGGCAGCGAGACGCCGTGGTCGGGACAGGCGAAGTTCTCGGAGAAGAGGAGCTGCTCTCCCGTGTCCACGAGGTCGACGGCGACGAGGCCGTCGGCGAGCCCGGCGGCCGTCTCGATCGACTGCGTGAGGCGCAGCCGCAGGTCGGCGCGCATCACGAGCCGGTCGACGACGACCTCGATCGTGTGCTTGAACTTCTTGTCGAGCTCGGGCACACCCTCCTCGAGGACGTACTGCTCGCCGTCGACCTTGACGCGCGTGAAGCCCTCGCGGGTCAGATCCTCGAAGACGTCCCTGTACTCCCCCTTGCGGTCGCGGACGACCGGCGCGTTGACCGTGAACCGCGTCCCCTCCTCGAGCTTCAGCACCTGGTCGACGATCGCGTCGAGGCTCTGACCCGCGATCGGCTTGCCGCAGATCGGACAGTGCGGCCGGCCGACGCGCGCGTAGAGGAGCCGCAGGTAGTCGTAGATCTCGGTCACGGTGCCCACCGTCGAGCGTGGGTTGCGCGAGGTCGTCTTCTGGTCGATCGAGATCGCCGGGCTGAGGCCGTCGATGTGGTCGACGTCCGGCTTCTCCATCATCTGCAGGAACTGCCGCGCGTAGGCGGAGAGCGACTCGACGTAGCGGCGCTGCCCCTCCGCGTAGATCGTGTCGAAGGCCAGGCTCGACTTCCCGGAGCCGGACAGCCCGGTGATGCAGATGAGGCGGTTCCGCGGCAGCCGGACGGTGATGTCCTTCAGGTTGTGCTCACGGGCGCCGTGGACGACAAGCTCGTCGGCAGCCATAGGATCACCATTCTATCGGGCCGAACAGACGTTCGGCCGCGTCATCCTTTAGGTCGCTCTTAGCTCGACGGAGGATGCTTCGCAAATGAAGTTTGCGATCGCGACTCTTGCGCTTGGGTTGGCCTTCGTCTCGAGCGCATCGGCCGCGTCTCCGACGCTGGCGAACCGGGTGAGAACGGCCGCCGTCCATGCCGGCTTCAGCGGGGAGGTCGCCGTGGCCCGCCATGGCCGCATCGTGTTCGCGCACGGCTACGGCCTCGCCGACCGCGCGCACAAGCGCCGCGTCGGGCTCGACACCGCCTTCAACCTCGCGTCGATGGGAAAGATGTTCACGGGGGTCGCTGCGGCTCAGCTCGTCCGGGCCCACAAGCTCCGCTTCGGCGACCGGATCGGGAAGTACCTCCCACGACTGCCTGCGCGACTGCGGTCGATCACCGTGGCCCAGCTGCTCGACCACACGTCCGGACTCGGGGACTTCTTCGCCGATCCGGGCTACGAGCGCCTCCGCAACACGCTGACGTCGCTCGGCGCCTATCTGCCGCTCGTGACGAGCGAACGCCTCCTGTTCAGGCCGGGGACGCGCTGGTCGTACAGCAACTCGGGGTTTCTCCTCGCGGGGCTCGTGATCCAGAAGGCGAGCGGGGAGCGCTACGACAGGTACCTGGCGCGTCACGTCTGGAAGCCGGCGGGCATGAGGCACACCGGCTGCTACAGGCGGACGCGGCTGCCGTCGTTCGCCGCGATCGGCTACGAGCAGGGAGGCGCCCCCGACACCGCGACGCTCGCGCCCGTCGGAACCTCGGCCGGAGGGTGCTACTCGTCGGCCCGCGACCTCCTGGCGTTCGCCCGCGCGCTCGAAGACGGACGGCTCGTCGGTCGTGCGCTCGCGAAGGTGATCACGACCTCGAAGGTTCGGGCGCCCGGCGGCGGTTACGGCTTCGGCTTCGGGATCCGCAACGGGCCGGGCGGTCAGCCGCCCACGATCTGGCACAACGGCGGCGCGCCGGGCGCGGCGGGAGAGCTCGACATCGACCCGAGGCTCGGCGTCGTCGCGGTGACACTCGGCAACGTGAGCCCACCGCACGTCTTTCCCGTCGTCGAGGCGACGCTCGCCGCCCTCGGCATCCCGTAGTCGCCGGCCCGGCTAGCGCCGCTGCTGGAGCTGGCGCGTGAGCCGGCGCGGCACGCAGTCGATCTCGAGCTCGCCCGCGATCACCGTCCCGTAGCCGAGAATCCGGCCGAGGAGCGTCCGCTCGACCTCGAACACCGTGCCGTTCAGCGAGATCGACGCGGTGCGGCGGTTGAGGAAGCCGTGCTCGACGACGAGCGCGCTTCCGGTCATCGCGAGATGCGTCCGGTCCCAGCGCGCGACCGCGATCACCGCGATCGCCGCGGCGAGAGCGAGCAGCACGGCGCCGGCGGCGGCCGCCGCCGTCCAGGGAGCGAAGAAGCACGCGACGCCGGCGAGCGCGAGGACGAGCGCGCGGAAGAGCGGGCGCGCGAGCGCGATCCCGTGGCGGTGGACTTCGAGAAGTGGTGGGCTCACGTCGGCTTCGTTCTGCTTCCGGAAGGGAATCCCTGGGGATATGGGCGGAACCGCAAGACGCGCGGCGACGGCGACCCTCGTCGCGCTTGCGATCGTAGTCGCAGCTCTGGCGCTCTGGAAGATCCGGATCGTCATCGCGCTGCTCTTTCTCGGCTTCGTCATCGCGTCGGCGATGCGGCCGAGCATCGAGTGGCTCCATCGCCGCCTGGGGGTGCCGCGGAGCGTCGGCGTCGTGATCCACTATCTCGGCTTCCTCGCCGCGGTCACGCTCTTCCTCTACCTCGTCGTGCCGGTGGCGCTCACCCAGATCGACCACGCGATCGGCCAGGTTCCGACATCACGCTCGCAGCTCCATCGGGCCGCCGAGCACTCGCACGGGATCCGCCACGAGATCCTGAGCGCGCTCGACAAGCGGCTGCGCCAGCTGCCGTCGGGCACGAGCCTCCTCCACCCCGCGATCACCGTGACGAAGACGCTGTTCGAGATCCTCGTCGGGATCCTGTTCATGTTCGCCGTCGGCGCCTACTGGATCTTCGAGCGCGACGGCACCATCGCGCTCGTGCAATCCATGGTTCCGCGCAAGCACCGGCGCGTCACGCGCGACACGTGGGTGTTGATCGACATGAAGCTCGGCGCCTTCGTCCGCGGGCAGCTCCTGCTCGTCGTCCTCGTCGCCACGCTGCTCTCGCTCGCCTTCTGGCTCGTCGGCGAACCGTACTGGCTGCTGATCGGGTCCTTCGCGGGCGTCGTCGAGCTCGTCCCCATCGTCGGGCCGCTCGCCGCCGGCGTGATAGCCGTCGGGGTGGGACTGACGGTGGGCTGGACGGTCGCCCTCGCCGCCGGAATCGCGGTCCTCGTCCTGCGGCAGCTCGAGGACTACGTCATCGTGCCGCGCGTCATGGGGCACGCCGTCGGGCTGTCGCCGCTCGTCGTGCTCGTCTCGGTGGTCGGCATCGGCTACCTGCTCGGCGCGGTCTACGTCCTGATCGCGATCCCGATCGCCTCGATCGGCGCGACGCTCGTGGACGTCGTGGTGCGCGGCCGCGACCCGGCCGAGGAGGATGCGCCGACCGTGCTCTTCGCCGGCGCAGGCGAGGGGAAGCGGTAGCGGGCTAGCTCGTCCGCGGCTTGCGCCAGCGGCCGAACACGAGCCCGCCGAGCGTGAACCCGAGGCCGAAGGTGCCGAGGGCGAACGCACTGATCGCCGCGATCTTTCGCGTCGTGGACAGGCGCTGCCAGCGGCTGAGCGCCTCCTTCTCCTCGTGCGTCAGCTCCTCGCCGCGCCGCTGCTTGCGCAGCGCGCCGCCGGCCCGGAAGCCGAGGTAGAGGTCGTCGAAGATCTCGGCGGTGTCTTCGGCCACTGCTGCTTCCAATCTATAGCCTCGTTCGGTCGTGAACGCCAGGCTCCTCCATGTTTCCGACCTGCACGTGGGTACACATGAGGAGCGGGAGGTCGAGCTCGGGCTGGCGCGGCTCGTGGAGCGGCTGGAGCCGCAGCTCGTCGTCGCGTCCGGCGATCTCGCGCACCGCGGCCGCCGCGGGCAGCTCGAACGCGCGGCCGAGCTCCTGCGCTCGCTCGGGCCGCCCGTGCTCGCGGTGCCGGGGAACCACGACCTGCCGTACACCGCGGCGCGGTTCGTGCGTCCGTGGGCGGAATTCGAGCGGGTCTGGGAGACGACGGAGCCGACCGCCTCGCCGCCGGGGCTCCACGTGATCGGGCTCAACTCGGCGCGGCCTTTCCGCCACCAGGGCGGCGCGCTGAGTGGAACGCAGCTGGAGCGGGCGGCCGAGCGGCTCGAGGCTGCCGCGCCGGGAGCCCTCCGCGTCGCCGTCCTCCACCACCACCTGATCGGCGCGCCGTGGCGGGCGGCGCGCAAGCGGCCGGTGTCCCGGCGAAACCGCGTCCTGCGCAGGCTCGTGGACGCGGGGGCCGACCTCATCCTCGCCGGTCACATCCACCAGGCGGCCGTGAGCGAGCGGCACGAGTTCGAGGTCGTGGGCGACGAGGCGCGCACCGCCGTCGTCGCGGTCGCGCCCGGGCTGGGGCAGCCGCGGCCGCGGCGGCTGGGCGAGGCACGCGGGCTCCACGTCCACGAGGCCGATGCGGACGCGATCGTCGTCCGGACGTTCCGCTGGTCCTACGGCGAGTGGACCCTCGGCGCCGAGCGCCGCTTTCTCCGCTAGCTCGGCGGCAGCCGGTGCGCTCCAGGCCCCGTCAACGGGCGGTGCTGCACGAAGCGGCGGTGGAGGTAGAGCAGGAGCGTCGCCACGACGATCGAGACGATGAGCCCGCCGGCGTGGCCGAGGAAGAGCCACGAGAGGATCCCACCGACGAAGGATCCCGCGAGGCCGAGGCCGATCGTGGCGAAGATCCCCATCGGGTCGGGGCCCGGCAGCGCGAGCCGCGCGAGCGCCCCCACGATCAGGCCCTCGAGGGCGAGAACGAGGATGAACCAGAGCACCATTGCTTCCTCCTAGGCCCGCAGGCTCTCGAGCAGACGCGTCCGCGCCGCCGTGTACTCGTCGTCTCCGAGGACGCCCGAGTCGTGGAGCTCCTCGAGCAGACCGAGAAAGTGAGCGGGGTTGTCGGTCGGATGGTCGCCGGACGGGACGTGGGCCGTGCCGAAGGGTGACTGCATCGGCTGCCTGGGCTGGAGCGCCCCGAACCCCTGGATCCCGATCTGGTCCGGGTCGATGCCGGCCCGCTTCAGCCGCTCGCGGTACTGCTCGACCCCGAAGCCGCGCTCGGGAAAGCGATAGGCGTCCTTCCCCCACAGCGGCCGCTTCTGGACGAAGCGGCGGTAGATCATGACGAGTCCGACGGCGGCCAGGAAGCTCGCGAGCCCCGACCAGGACGCCGAGTCCCGGCCCCCGATCGCGACCACGACCCCGTAGCCGATCGCGCTGCCTCCGATGCCGATGGCGATGGTGAGCCACAGAGGCATGGGGTCCGGCCCCGGCAGCGCGAACCGCGCCAGGGCGCCGGTGATGAAGGCGATGACGATTGCGCCGATGACGGCTCCGACCATCCGCGGAGCGTAGCGCGGCGGGGTGAGGGCGCAGTAAGTGCGGTCCGTTACGCGGCTGTCTGCTCGAGGGCCTGCAGGTCGCGCCGGAGATCCTTGACCTCGTCGCGGAGCTTCGCCGCGTATTCGAAGCGCAGCTCCTCCGCGGCGAGATACATCTCCTCCTCGAGCGTGACGACGAGCTTCTCGAGCTCCTCGCGCGACATCCCCTCGACCTTGGTCGCGCCGCGCCGGCGCCGAGACGACGGAACGGTCGGCGACTCGAGCTGCAGCAGCTCGGCGATGTCGGAGACGCCCTTCGCGATCGTCTCCGGCACGATCCCGTGCTCCTCGTTGTACGCGAGCTGGACGGCGCGGCGGCGGTTCGTCTCGTCGAGCGCCTCCTTGATCGCCTCCGTCTGCTTGTCGGCGTACATCAGCACCTTGCCGTGGACGTTCCGCGCCGCACGGCCGATCGTCTGGATCAGGCTCGTCCGCCCGCGGAGGAAGCCCTCCTTGTCGGCGTCGAGGATCGCGACAAGCGACACCTCGGGCAGGTCGAGTCCCTCGCGCAGGAGGTTGACGCCGACGAGCACGTCGAACTCGCCGAGCCGCAGGTCGCGCACGATCTGGATCCGCTCGATCGTGTCGATCTCGGAGTGGAGGTAGCGCGCCTTGACCCCGGACTCGAGCAGGTAGTCGGTCAGGTCCTCGGCCATCTTCTTCGTCAGCGTCGTGACGAGGACGCGCTCGCCCGCCGCCTCGCGGCCGCGGATCTCGCCGAGCAGGTCGTCGATCTGGTTCTTCGTCGCCCGCAGCTCGACCTCGGGATCGACGATGCCGGTCGGCCTGATCAGCTGCTCGGCCACGACCGTCGAGTTGCGGAGCTCGAACGGCCCCGGAGTCGCGGAGACGAACACG